>JAKEFC010000189.1 GCA_022616235.1 Planctomycetota bacterium | reverse complement strand
GCCGAAGAGTCGTATTGATGGAAAAATACGGGGATGAGGCTCGACGCCGCGCGCGCGCCTCGCAGCCGACCGAAGCCAGGCGAGGTTTTGGGATAGGCTCTTACGGACCTTACGCTAGAATCCCCGCCGCTCGGTACCCCCCAACACTCGAGAGGAGCAGGACGTGACCCAGGCGCACGGGAATGAAACTGCCGGCGTCGCCGCGGAGCACAAGCCGTTCGTGCCGCCGGAAGTCGTCATGCGCGAAACCACGGCGCGTGGCTTGGTGCTCGGCGCGCTCCTCGGAATCGTCTTCGCGGCGTCGTCGACGTATCTCGGACTGAAAGTCGGCCTCACGGTTTCGGCATCGATCCCCTGCGCCGTAATCGCGATCACAGTGCTGCGCTGGCTCGAGCAAGCGTTCATGATGAAGAAGAGCACGATCCTCGAGAACAACATCGTGCAGACGACCGGTTCGGCCGGGGAATCGATCGCGGCCGGAGTCGCGTTCACGCTCCCCTCGCTTCTCCTCATGGGTTTCGATCTCGAACTCGCGCGCATCCTGCTCGTCGGGCTCTTCGGCGGCCTGATCGGCGTGCTCATGATGATTCCGCTCCGCCAGGGGCTGATCGTCAAGGAGCACGGGAAGCTGATGTATCCGGAAGGAACCGCCTGCGCCGATGTGCTGATCGTCGGCGAGCAGGGGGGCACGAGCGCGAAGACGGTGTTCCTCGGCTTCTTCGTTGGCCTGGGATACGCCTTCTTGAATCTGATCGCAAAGGTCTGGGCCGAGTCCGCCTCGTTCGCGATGACGTTCAAGGGGAAGCTCGTGGGCGGGACCTTCTCCTTCGATGTCTCGCCGACGATGCTCGGCGTCGGTTACATCATCGGATCCCGGACCGCGGCGAACATGATGGCGGGGGGGATGCTCGCCTTCCTCGTCCTCATCCCGCTGATCCATCACTTCGGAGACCAACTCGAGGTTCCCGCCGCGCCGGCCGTGGTGCGCTCCGATGGCACCGCCGAGCTGGTACGCGACATGTCGCCGGACACGATTCGCAACAAGTACATTCTCTACATCGGCGCCGGCGCGGTCGCGATGGGGGGCTTCATCGCGCTTGCCCGCTCCATCCCGAGCATCCTCGCGGCCTTCGCCGCGGGACTGCGCAATTTGCGCGGTGGCATCGGCGCCGGCCAAGTGAAGCGTACGGAGCGCGACCTGCCGATCACCGTCGTCATCGGCGGCTCCCTGGCGATCGCGGTCGCGATCTGGCTCTCGCCGATCCTCGAGATCCGTGCGTTCTCCGCGGTCCTGATCGTGCTCTTCGGTTTCTTCTTCGTGACCGTGTCGAGCCGCATCACGGGCGAGATCGGATCGTCTTCGAATCCCATTTCCGGCATGACCATCGCGACCTTGCTATTGACCTGCGGGCTCTTCGTCTGGCTGGGCTGGATCGGCGTCTCGTACAAAGCGATGGCGCTCACGACGGCGGCGCTCGTGTGCGTGGCCGCGTCGAACGGCGGCACGATCTCCCAAGACTTGAAGACCGGTTTCCTCGTCGGGGCGACTCCGCGCGCGCAGCAGCTCTCGATCATGGTCGGGGTGATCACGAGCGCGCTGGTCATCGGCTTCGTGCTCTTGCTCCTGAACAAGGGCTATACGACGCTTCAACCGGTGGACTACGGGTGGTACACCGTGCCCAAGTCGGAGAGTCCGCAGCGCATGAAGGGGCCGCAGGATGCCGAGTACAATGTCCTCTTCGTCGCGGAAGAGATCCTGCAACCCGATGGGCCGGCTCGCATTCCGCGCGGGAAATACCTCTACGACGAGACGATGCGCATTCGCTTCTACGTCGACTCCGCCATCGCGAATGCGAACTCCTACGGGTGGGCACTGAAACCGCCGGAGCAGCCGCTCACCGCCGAGGTGGCGCGCGATGCGCCCGTTGAGCTAGGCCTCGATCACAAGCCGTACCGAGTCAAGGCGATCGGCACCAAGCAAAAATACTTCGTCGCCGACGACGGCAACGTCGCTTACGTAGCGGAGGCTGTCGCCAAATGCAATGCCCCCAAAGCGCAGCTCTTCCAGTTGATCATCGACGGGACGCTCGGCGGCAGCCTGCCGTGGGGGCTGGTCATCATGGGCGCGATCCTCGCGATCTTGATGGAGCTGGTGCGCGTTTCGTCGCTGCCCTTCGCCGTCGGACTTTACCTGCCGCTCGCGACCTCTGCCGGGATCTTCGTCGGCGGGCTCGTGCGCTTGCTCGTGGATCGGCGGAGCAAGGGCGTGAGCGCGGCTCAGGCGGAATTCTCTCCCGGAATGTTGATGGCATCGGGGCTGATCGCAGGCGGAGCCATCACGGGCGTTTTGCAGTCGTTGATCGCCGTCTTGGACAAGACGGAGGCTTTCGATGTGCCGAAGCGGCTGGTCGAACCCGACGCCTCCGGGGAGGTTTCGAGTTTCGGCCAGTCGATCGCCGATCTCCTTCGGAACGAGCACTGGTGGCCGATGCTGCCGTTCCTGCTCATGGCAATCGGTCTCTATTGGGTCGGTACGAGGAACAATCGCTCGAACGCGAGCAATTGAGGAGCGATGGCGAAGCTTCGCGCGGCATGGATTCTCGCGGCCTGCGTGCTGTTGTCGCTGCCCGCGCTGCCGCCGGCGGCGCAGGCGGAGACGCGCTACCCGACGCGGCCCGGCGACCGCGAGTTCGTAAAGGATGAGGCCGGAGTCGTTCGCGCGGAGGATGCGGCGGAGATTCGCAAGGTTTGCGATCTGCTGCTTACGGATCTCGAGGCGCCGCTCATCGTGGTTACGATCAAGTCGAAGAGCGATTACGGCGCCGCCGACTGGCCGATCGAGCGCTACGCACTGAATCTCTTCGCCGAGTGGCAGATCGGCATCGCCGACTGGAATCATGGAGTTCTGCTCCTCGTGGCGGTCGGCGATCGGCGCGCGCGCATCGAGCTGGGCAGCGACTGGAGCGCGCGCGCGGAGATCGCCGCGGCGCGCGTGATGGACGGCGTCATCGTGCCGCGCTTCAAAGCCGGCGACATCTCGGCCGGCATTCTCGCGGGTGTCCGCGCGCTCGATCGCGAGTTGCGCGCCGAGAAGGCGGGCGGCGGCGCCGACAACCGGAGCGCGGCGGGGGCGTCACCCGCGCATTCCCGCAACGAGCCTTCCGAAGTCGCGGGCTACACGCGCCCTGCGAGCGGCTCGCGATCGTCCTGCGGCGGCATCGGGCTCGTCGCTCTCATAGCGATCGTAGTTTCGCTCTTCGGCCTTGGCCGCCGCGGCGGCTCGTCGCCGTTCGGCGGCCTCTTGTGGGGAGGCCTCGGGGGCTTCCTGGGATCCATGCTCTACAACGCGCACAGAAATCGGAGCGGCTCCGCGGGGGGCGGATTCTTCGGCGGCAGCGGCTTCGGCGGCGGCTCCTACGGCGGCCCATCAATTGGTAACGTTGCTGGGCGGGGAGGCGGCTTCTCCGGCGGCCGCGGCGCGACGGGAAGCTGGTGAGCGTGCGCATTGCCGCGAAGCGGAACGCATGAAGCGCGCCTCGGAAGTCTTCACCGCGGAGGAGCGTGCGGAGATCGAAGCCGCGGTTCGCCGCGCCGAGCAGGGCACCGCCGCGGAGATCGTGCTCGTCGTCGCCACTCGCTCCGGGCGCTACGACCGCGCCGAAGACCTGTTCGGAATCCTCTGCGGCCTGATCGCGATGAGCGCGCTCTGGGTGTCCTGCCAGGGGCTTCGTCCGGCGACCGGTGAGTGGGAGGCGGGATGGGAAGTCACGGTGGGGCTCCTGCCGCTCCTCGCCGTGTTCCTCGCCGCGTTCCTCCTCGGCGCGTGGCTCGCCACTCGCTTTCCATTCCTCGCCCGCGGCTTCGCTTCGCGTCGCGAGATGCTCGACGAAGTGAAGCGCACCGCAGCCGAAGCGTTCCACCGCTTTCGCGTCCGCGACACGGCGGGGGCCACCGGGCTGCTCATCTTCTTGTCCCTCTACGAGCGGTCCGTGTGGATCGTAGGGGACGATCGCCTCCACGAGCGGATCGACGACGCGGCGTGGGCGCCGGCGCGCGACGCGGTGGTCGCCGGCTTCCGCGGGAATACACCGGCGGCCGGCCTCCTCAGGGCCGTGGAGATCGCCGGCACCGCGCTCGCCGCCAAGTTCTCGGGGGCGGCCGGCGCGGACGAGCTGCAGAACGAGATTCGGTTCATCGATGATTCTCCATGATCGCCACTCTTGCCGCGGCCTCCCTGCGAGCAGCCGCGAATCCCTGGTAAGCGCATGACCTGGGAATTCTGGGAGGGCCTCGCGAAGATCATCGGCATCGACATTCTCCTGAGCGGCGACAACGCGGTCGTGATCGCCCTCGCCTGCCGCTCGCTCCCGCCGGCGCAGCAACGCAAGGGGATCATCATCGGCGCCGGCGCGGCTATCGGCCTGCGCGTGGTGTTCGCATCGGTGATCACCCTCGTCTTGGAGATCCCGTATCTCAAGCTGGCCGGCGGCCTCCTCCTCTTCCACATCGCGATCAAGCTCCTGAAGCCCGAGGACTCGCGAGAGGGCCACGACGTCGACGCCGCCTCGAATCTCTGGCAGGCGATCCGTACCGTGGCGATCGCGGACGCGGTCATGAGCCTCGACAACGTCATCGCGATCGGCGCGGCGGCACATGGCGATGTGCTGTTGATCGTCTTGGGGCTATTGTTCAGCATCCCGCTCATCATCTACGGCAGCACGTTGATCCTGAAGCTGCTCGCCCGCTATCCCATCATCGTCACCGCCGGCGGCGGACTGCTCGGGTGGATCGCCGGAGAGATCACGGTGGGCGACGACTCGATCGCGGGCTACTTGAAGGAGTCGGGAATCCCTCACTACGAGCGCATCGCGGCGGCGGCCGGGGCGCTCTTCGTGATCGCGATCGGCACTTGGCTCGGTCGCCGCGTACGGCGCCGGCGCGCGCCGCGCCGCGACGATCTCGCGCCGAAGGAGAAACAATGACCGCAGCGCCGGCCGGCGGGGCAACCCCTCCGCTGAAGCTCCTCGTACCCACGGATGGCTCCGAGAATTCGCTGCGCGCGGTGGAGCACGCCCTCGCGCTCCGCGCGCGCGGGATCGCGCTCGAGATCCACCTGCTCAACGTGCAGCCGGCGCTCCCCGGCAGCGTCACCGACTTCCTCCCGCGCGCCAACGTGAAGAGCTTCCATCGCGAAGAGGGGATGAAGGCGCTGGCGGGCGCGGCGGCGCGCCTCGATGCGGCGCACGCCGAGCACCACCTCCATATCGACGTGGGGACTCCGGCGGAGGTGATCGCGGTCTACGCGAAGGATCTGGCCGTGGATCAGATCGTGATCGGAGCGCGCGGACTCGGCGCGGCGGTAGGGCTCATGCTCGGCTCGGTGACCGCCGCCGTGATCCGACTCGCCGAACAACCGGTCACGGTCGTCAAGTAGCGCCGCCGAGCAAACGCCGAGCCTCAGCTCCAATAGAGCCGGCGCCGCGGATCGGGCGAGCGGGAGCGCGCGAGGCGGCGGAGGAGCGCGCGGTTGCGAGCGCGCCGAACCCACTCCGCGATCCCGCGCGGGCGGTACGCCTCGTTGCCGCGGTGAGGATGGCGATAGACGGCGCCGGTGAAGGTCGCGCGCACGCGCCGTTTCGTGCGCATGTACGCGTCGATCCGTTCCTCGAACGTGCTCGCGAT
This sequence comes from Planctomycetota bacterium, assembly GCA_022616235.1. Classification (GTDB taxonomy): domain Bacteria; phylum Planctomycetota; class UBA8108; order UBA1146; family JAKEFC01; genus JAKEFC01. Next base: position 6,046 of record JAKEFC010000189.1, on the reverse strand, counting down.
GTGAGCGGTCGGATAGCGGCAGGACGCCGCGCAGCGGGCGCGGTAGATCGGAGCCGCGAGTTCGCGGGCGCGCGCGAGGAACATCTGATCCGAAAACCCGTAGCCGAGCGCGAACTCTCCCGACGTCTCCATGACCTCGCGCTCCCACCCGGGAAGCTCCCAGAGCGGGTTCGCGGCGAAAACGCGTGCGTCGCGCGCGAAGAGCGCGAGCGCCGGCGAGACCCAATCGCAAGGCGCGGCGAGCGTCGCCTCCGCATCCCAGAGGAGGAGCCACGGGCATTGCGCGCGGCAGGCGGCGACGAGCGCGAAGTCGCTGTAGTGGGGGATGCGGCCGAGATCGCGGCGCGCGAGTCCCGTGCGGGCGAGCGCCTCATCGATGGAGTCCGCGACGCTGTACGCTTCGTCCAGCTCGCCCCGCTCGATGAGCGCCGCCGCGCGCGCCGCGGCCGCAGCGCGGTCCCCGATGTTGTTGAGGAGCGCGACGCGCCTCTGGAAGGGGCGGCGGCACTCGTCGGCGAGCCGCGGGAAGAAGCCCGGCGCCAGAACTTTCTGGTAGGTTCGCTCGTAGCAGTTGACCGCAATCTCGACCGCTTCGCTCATTTGCCATGGTCCTTCGCTCGCCGCGTCGCGCGCTGCCATTGCGGCCGTTGGCGCCGCTCGGTAAGGATGCGGCGCCTCGCGGAAGGAGGGAAGCCTGGCGCAGAAATCCCCGCTCGTTCGCCTCGATGGCCGGAGCCTCCGGCGCGAGGACCTGCGCCCGCTCGCGAGCCGCGCGATAAAGCTCGCGCTCGCGGAGGACGCGAAGGCCCGCGCCGCCCGGTCGCGCGCCGTCGTCGACCGCCTCCTCGACGGGCCGGATGTCGCCTACGGCATCAACACCGGCTTCGGCCGTTTCTGCGCCGTGCGCATCGAGCCGGCGGATGTGCGCAAGCTGCAAGTGAATCTCGTGCGCAGCCACGCTGCGGGAGTCGGCGCCGAGCTGCCGGCGGAGGTCGTCCGCCTCGCCGTCGCGTTTCGCGCGAACGCGCTCGCACGCGGCAACAGCGGGGTCCGCGTAGAGACGATCGAGCTTCTGCTCGCGCTCTACAACGAGGACATCGTGCCTTGGATCCCCTGCCAGGGGTCGGTCGGCGCCTCGGGGGACTTGGCGCCGCTCGCGCATCTCGCCCAGGTGTTGATCGGCGAAGGGCGCGCCACCGTGGATGGCGTGCTCCTGGATGGGGGCGCTGCGCTCGCGCGCCGCGGCCTCGCCCCGCTCGCGCTCGAGGCGAAGGAAGGGTTGTCCTTGATCAACGGCGTGCAGCCTTCCTGCGCGGTGCTCGCCGATGCGCTGCTGCGCGCCGAGCGCGCGCTCGACGCCGCGGATGTCGCCGCCGCCGCCGCGCTCGAGGCGCTCCTCGGATCGTTCGCCCCCTTCGATCCGCGGATCCACGAGGTGCGCCCGCACGCGGGGCAACGCGAGGTCGCGGCGCGCTTCTTGCGGCTCGTCGAAGGGAGCGCGATCAACGAATCCCATCGCGATTGCGGCCGCGTGCAGGATGCCTACTCGCTCCGCTGCATCCCGCAGGTCCACGGCGCGGTGCGCGACGCGGCGCGCTTCGCTTCGAACGCATTGATCACGGAGATCAACTCCGCGACCGACAACCCGCTCGTGTTCGCGGAGGAAGGCGGCGGCGGCGCCGTGATCTCCGGCGGCAACTTTCACGGGGCGCCGATCGCCCACGCAGCGGACCTGCTCGCGATCGTGCTCGCGGACCTGGGCACGATTTCGGAGCGACGCATCGAGCGGCTCGTGAACCCGGATCTCAGCGGCTTACCTCCCTTCTTGAGCGGCGCGCCGGGGCTCGAATCCGGCTTCATGATGGCGCAGGTCACCGCCGCCGCCCTCGCATCCGAGAACAAGACTCTCGCTCACCCCGCGTCGGTGGACACGATTCCGACCTCCGCCGGAACGGAGGACCACGTCAGCATGTCGATGTTCGCCGCGCGCAAAGCGCGCGAGATCGCGCTGAATCTCGAGCGGATCGTCGCCATCGAGATGCTCGTCGCCGTCGCGGCGCTCGAGCATCGCCGCCCGCTCGAATCGGGACGCGAGCTGGAAGCGCGCGTGGCGCGCTTCCGCGCGCGCGTGCCCGCGCAGAGCGGCGACCGAGACATCTCGGGGGAGATCGAAGAGGCTGCGCGCGCAGTGCGAGAGGGGATTCTGGCTTGAGTTTCGGCCTGGGGCTCCGCCCCGTTTTGGTTAGAATCTCCGCATGAATTCCCCTCCCGGCAAAGCTCGCCGCTGGCAATTGCGGCCGCTGCGGAATCCGGACCTTCCGCAAAACCTCGACGTCACCGAGGACGGCATCACGATCGGCCGCGATCCCGGCAGCACCGTTTCCGTGAATTCCACCCAATTCCCGCACGTCTCGTCCTTTCACGTGCGCCTGGAGGTCGTCGCCGATCGTCTCCATCTGCACGATCTCAAGTCGAAGAACGGGACGCTCTTGAACGGCAAGCGCGTGGAGACGGCGGTATTGAAGAACGGCGACATGATCCAACTCGGCAGCCTCGGACCCAGCTTCGTCGTGTACTGCGACGAATCGATGAACCGCACGTTGCCGATCGGCACCGGCGCCGCCGCTGTGAACTCGGTAGCGACGGCGGAGCATCGAGAATTCGGACACACCACGATCGCGAACATGAAGCGAGTGCTCGGCATTCCCGAGGGCGAGGGGGGCGTCGGCGGGTTGGTGGAGAAGCGCGAGCGGCGGCTGAGCGCGCGGATGTGGATTCTGCTCGTGGCGCTCGGGCTCAGCGTCGGAATCGCGTTCTTCGTGCTCCACCGTTTCTACGCGGGACGGCTGGAGGATCTGGGAGCGCAGAACAAACGGCTCAGCGACAATCTCGCCAAGGCGATCGCGGACGCGAATCGCTCGAGCGAGCGCGACTACAACGAGCTGCGCGGCAGGCTCGAGCAGGAGCGCGTGGAGCTGGAGAGCAAGATCAAGCAGTTGCAATCAGGGGAGCAGGGCTCCATCGAGCGCGTCAAGGAGCTGCAAGCGAAGCTGGACGCGACGAAACAGGAGCTGGAGCGATTCAACCCGGTGAGCATGGAGCGAAACCAGCTCGAAGCCGTGCAGAGAGTGCGCCGCTGCGTGGTGCTCGTGGAAGTCACGAACAACTATCGAGACAAAGAGAGCGGGGACTTGGTATTCGGCGAAGATACCGGCACCGGCGAAGACCCGCGGTTGAATCTCCAAGGAGCCGGCGACGTGTTTCGCCAGAAAGCGACCGGTTCCGGGTTCTGCGTCGGCGCGGATGGTTGGATCATCACGAACGCGCACGTAGTGCGGCCAGAGTCGCTGCGCATCCCGGGCCACGAGATGGAAGCCGTGAACATCGTCGTACGCGTCGTGTTCACGGACCGCAGCGAAAGGCTCGATGTCCGCGTCGTGACGGCGATCGAGAGCGAAGAGTGCGATCTGGCGCTGCTCAAGGTCGAGCCGTTCGAGGACATCCCCTTCATCGGGGACTTCGGCATGACGACTCCAGTCCCCGCGGTGGGGAGCGCGATCTATCTGTACGGTTTCCCGCTCGGGCAGCGGGCGCTGCAGGAAGGGGACCGGATGATCGTGTCGACGTTCCGCGGGATCTTGAGCCGCGTCGTCGAGCCGTTCATCCAGGTCGATGCGGCCGTGCACCCGGGGAACAGCGGCGGACCCGTCGTCGACGCGCAGGGCAACATCATCGGCGTCGTCGTGGGAGTGCAAACCACGCAGTCCGGCCAGCTCGCGACCTCGATCGGCTACGTGATTCCGGTGGCGCGCGTCGCGCGGATTTGGCCGCCGCGAGAATGACGCAAGGCACCGCGCTCGAGATCGAAGACCTCTGCCGCCTGCTTCCGCAGCGCCCGCCGATGCTGCTCCTCGATCGCGTGATCGCGCTCGTGCCCCGCTCGCACGCGGTCGGGATCAAGCTCGCGACCGGCAACGAGTACGGCTTGTCGCTCGTTCGCCACGGCTTCGTGTTTCCATCATCGCTCGCGCTCGAAGCGTTGGCCCAGCTCGCCACGGTCGCGCTGAACTACCCGCCGGACGGGGTCCTGCCGAAGGATGGCTCGCTGGCGCGGCGCTATCTCGTGTCCGAGCTGGAGCAAATGGAGATCGAGCAGGAGATGTCGACCGGCGATCGCATCTGCCTCAGCGTCAACTTGGATCCGCTCGCGGAAGGCGAAGTCGCCGTGCGCGGCGTCGCGCACCTCGGCGGCACGCCCTTCGTGACGGCGACCTTTCGCCTCGCGCCGCTCGCCGCATAGCGGCCGAAGATGTCGAACCGCCGGGGGGCGGACCCTCAGCGCCGCGGCGCGAGTTCTATGTCCAGCTCCAGATCTTCTTTGTCGATCTCGATCTCTTTCCGGAAGCGCGGAGTCCGGTCGATCTTTTGGTACGCCTCGAAATCCGTCGGGTCCTCCGGCATGACGGGCACCTCGAGGATGTACTTTCCGGGCTCCACGTCTGCGACATCGTAGGTGTCGTCGTGCTTGACGACGGCGATCCCCGCTTGGAATTTTTGCGCCTCCATCATCGATTCCATGTTGGTGTAGTCGAGGTCCTCGGGCGACGCACCGCCCGGGCGCCGGAGCACGATGAACACCTGCTCATCTTTGGCCCGCCCCACCACACGGCCGCGGATGCGGTGGCCGGCGCCGTACACGAATTCCGCGGCGACGGTCTCCGCGCCGGACAGCGTGACCGATTTGGTCTTCATCGCGGAAGGCACCGACATGTCGGAGCCCATCTCCACGAGGGTGATCGTGTATTCCCCCGGCGCGAGACCTTCGAAGGCAAAGCGTCCTTCCTTGTCGGTCGTACCCATTTTCATGCCGCCCTTGGTGCCCATGAGCTGCACTATCGCCCCCGAGCGAGGATTCTCCTTGGACTCCGTGTACGCGATCCCTTCGATCTTCCCACCCGTAGACAGCTCGATTGACGGCGCGACAAACGACTCATCGTTTGCGAGAGTAATCGTAATGGGTTCCGCGGGGGCATAGCCTTCGTGTGTGACGAGCAGGCGATAGGTGCCCGCGGAGAGTCGCGCCAACTCGAACGAGCCATCCTCGGCGCTCTGCGCGCTTTCGCCGTTTCCCTGGAACATCGCCGGCATGAATTGCGCCATGAGTTCTTCGTTGGGATCGCCGCTCACGGGGACGAGCCGAGCCGTCGCGCCCGGTATGGCGCCGATGCCCTTCGCGGTCACGACGCCGCGCACAGTGGCGCCGCGCAGTGCGTGCACGATGACTCCGCCGAGCGTCGCGCCCGCGGTCACCGTGACCGGCTCCGAAACTCCCGGCGCGAAACCGGGCACCCGCGCCCTTACCACGACTTTTCCGGGAGAGACTCCTTCGATGCGAAAGGTCCCATCCGCAGCTCCGGCGATCCATTCGCCGCCGTCGCCGCCGCCGTCCGCCAAGCCCTCGATCATCGCAGCAAAGCTCTCGGCTTCTCCCTCCTCGCCGGCAGGCTCCGCCATGATTTTGAAGCCTGTCGAAGGCGCGCCGTCAGCGGTCGTGACGCGCCCCGTGATCGTCGCGAGGCGGCTCAGCACGAGCAGCACGCCATCGGAGCCAGTGACCACATGCTCCGCGGTTGCTGTCGAGTAGCCCGCGCATTCGGCGCGCAACGTCACTTCGTCTGCGCCCAGGATCTCGATCGTAAACGCGCCGTTTGCGTCCGAATCCGAGCTGGTCGCGGGTTTTCTGGGCTGGCGATCCCCGAACCGAAAACCGTGACGCGCCTGCACCTGAACACCCGCAAGCGGTTGGCCCATGTCATCGACAACGCGGCCGGTGATTCTTCCTTTGGCGGTCTCACGAGCGGCAACATCTTGCTCGGCTACCTCCTCCGTCGAGACCGCGGAGATCAACTCGATGCCGCGGATGTCCGTGATCCCATCGACTTCGATTGGCTCGTTTGCGTCCGGCGAAGGGAAAGGCATCTCCGGCTCCGGCCCCGCCGTCAGGAGATAGGTGCCGGCGCAGATGTGGGCGATCTGAAACTCGCCT
>JAKEFC010000188.1 GCA_022616235.1 Planctomycetota bacterium | reverse complement strand
GCCGCCGGAATACTACTACATGGGTTGGGACGGTAATCTCATCCTGCGCGAGGATCCCGAGATGGGCCTCTGGCAGCGCTTCAAGGCGTTGCTCACGCCTTCCGCAACCGCGGCCGGCGGCGTCCCCGGATCGGGCGCGGGGCCAAGAGCGATCTCGCAAACTGGGCTCGTGCTCGAGCAGCCGCCGGAGGGATTCCGCCGCTACCGCTTCGACACCCTCGCCGCGGCAGGGAACCTCGACTTCTACTACACATCGAGGGGCCTCTTCTGGTTCATCGATTTCCTCGCGTTCCTCTTCGCGGTCGCGGCGAGCCACTTCGTGCTGCGGCGCGCGCGCGCTCCGCGCGACACCGCGATAGCGCTCGTCCTCGCGACCCTCGCGCTCACTTGGTTCGCGAGCGGGCCCGGCCTCGAATTCGCGATCTCGCTCTTCCTCGGCTGCTTCGCGGTCGCGGCCTATCGCGTGCTCCTCTACGTGCGCGGCCGCGTGCAGGCGGGCCGCGCCGTCCGCCTCGCGCTCGCGCCCGATCCGTTCTTGGAGGATGCGCCCGCGAAGCCGCCCGCCGCGCAGTCGCCGCCGCCGCAGCAGCCGCCGCCGCCCGCGGCGCCGCCGGCGACCGGTGGCAGTGGAGATGCGCAATGAAGCGCAGTCGCGGCGCGTTGTTCGGTTCGCTGCTTAGGTTCAGTGCACTCGGTGCGTTCCTTGCACTCGTCGCGCCGGGACCGCGCCTCGGGCTCGCGGAAGAGCGCACGGCGGCGGACGATCCCGTGCGCCTGAAGGAGATGTACGTCCCTTACGACGTCTTCGACACGCTCACGAAGGCGTCTCGCGACGGCGTGATCATGGAGCTTGCCGAGTATCGGGAACTGGTGCGCGCGGCCGCGCGAAACGCGCGCGGCCTGGGCGCGGCGGATCTGCCGCCGCGCGATGCGGTGGTCTCCTCCGCGCGCTATCTGGGCGAGGCGTCCGGTGCGAGCGTGCTCTTCGCCGGCGAGCTGGAGATCCTCGTCGCGCGCGACGGCTGGGTCTCGTGTCCGCTCGGGCTGCCCCCCGCCGCGCTCGGCAGCGTGCGCGTCGATGATGGTCCGGGGTGGCTGATCCAAGCGCCGCCGGCCGCCGTGGACGAGAGCACGGGGCAAGCGCTCGGCGAGCACACGCTGCTCCTCCAGGGGCGCGGGCGCCACATCGCGCGCGTCACCTTCTCGCTCCCGATCATCGAGGAAGGGGAGCGGAGCGTGCTCGCCGGGTCGGTATTCGCGGCCTCCGCGTCGACGATCGAAGTCGCCGTCGCCGGCGAAGCGGAAGGGGTCGCGCAACCCGGCGTGCTGTCGACGGCGCGCGAGAACGATCGCACGATCTTTCGCATCGCGAACGGCAGCTCCGGGCGCTTCGCGCTCGGCTGGTCGCGGAAGCGCCAGCTCGATGAGAGCGCCGCGCTCCTCATGGCGTATCACTCGCTCTTTACGTCAGTGCGCCCGCGCCAAGTGCTCTTCGCTTGGACCGCCACGGTCGACGTGGCGCGGCGCAAGATCGCGGAGCTGATCCTCGAAGAGCCCGCGGGAGCGACGATCGTGAGCATCGCGGGCGACCTCCTCCATTCCTGGGAGCCCGTCGAGGGGGGCGTGCGCGTCGTCTTGAAGGAGCCGGCGCTCGGGCGCGTGGTGCTTCGCATCGACGGCGTGCTGCCGGCACCCGAGGATCGATTTACCGTGAGCGCGCCGCGCGTGCGCGGCGCCTACGCGAACCTGGGCACGATCGAATTGTCGGCGCCGAGTGCCCGCAAGCTCGCCATCGAAGGGAGCGAGGGCCTCCGCGAAGTGGAGGCCTCTCGAGGGGAACACGGCGGGAGCAAGCGGAGCTTCGCGTTCGCTACTTCGGGCGCCCGCATTACCGCGCGCGTTCTCGACGAGAAGCTCGAGTGCGATTGGCGAGCGGCGTTCGTCGCGCGCGCCTGGGAGGAGTCGCTCACGCTGCACGGCTACGCATCGGTCGTGGCGAAGAGCGGCGAAACCTACCAACTCGCGCTCGCGGTGCCATCGGCATGGCGCATCGCGCGCCTCGCGGAGACCACGGCGGCGGGCGCTGCGCGCGGTGTCCGCTTCGACGAGTTAACCGCTGCCGTAGACAGCTATGCGTTACTCTATCTCGACCGTGCGCTCGATCGCTCTCATCCGCTCGAGCTGGAGATCGTACTCGAAGCGGCAACCTATCCGCCCGCCGATGGAGGGTGGAACGTCGCGCTCGCGCTGCCGCACCTGGTCGGCGCGACGCGCAGCCGCACGGACCTCGCGATCTCGCTCCAGAGCGCATTCTACCTCGGCGCTACCGAGCTTGCCGGGTGGCGGGCGCTCTTGCCGGAGGAGATCGCGCGCCTGGGGCTCGAGGGGAAGGGGCGCGAGGAAGAACAGGCCGCGGCGCGCATCGTCGCCGGGCTCACCACGGATGCCGCGGCGCCGGAACTCGCCGTGCGGCTCGTCCAGCGCGCGGCGCGCGGCGAATACCGCGGCGTCGTCCACGTCCTCGCCACGGAGCGCGCCGCGGGCACCGGCCGCGACGAGCAGACCCTGCGCGTGCGCGCGGATTTCCGGTTGACCGTCGTCGATCGCGGCATCGACGCCCTCACGTTTCGGCTGCCGAAGCTCGCCGCGACCACCAACGTGGTGATCTTGGGGGACGGCATCAAGGAGCGCAGCCAAGATGCGGCCGCCGGCACGCACCTCGTGCGCTTCGCGCGCCCTTGGCTGGAGACGCGCCAATTCCGGATCGAGTACGAAGTGCCGTGTACGCCGGGGAGCAACAACGAGATCCCGGCGATTTCCGTGGATGGCGACTTCGGCGGCGAGCGCTTCCTCGTGATTCAGAGCCAAGGGTCCGTGGAAGTGGAGAGCGCTCCGGGAGCGGGGCTCGCGGCGATCGACATCGACGACATTCCGGATTTCGCGGAGCCGTGGATCGGCGGACGCGTGCTCGGCGCCTATCGGCTCCGCGCCACGGGAACGCCAGGCACCTTGAAGACCGTCGTACACGACCGCGCGCCCGTGCTCGCGCGGCTCGCGCGCGAGATGACGCTCGAAACCGTGATCGGCCAAGACGGCACCGCGCACACGCGCGCGGAGTTCCTGCTCTCCTACGCGCGCGAACAGGCGCTCAGGATCCGACTTCCCGCCGGCGCGCGCACGGTCGGCGTCACGGTCGATGGCGAGCCGATCCGCGCTCTCCGCGTCGAGCCCGCGCGCGCGGGCGACCTGCTGCCGGTCCACGCGATACCGCTCCCGCCGCGCTCCTACTGCACGATCTCGATCTTGTACACGGATGCCGCCGCCGAGGAGGCGGTGGAGGAGCGGATGCTCGGCCGCTGGGGGAGCCTGCAGATGGCGGGGCCGGAGCTGCTCGACATCCCGGTCGGCGAAACGACGTGGCGGATCTACCACCCTGCGGGCTACCGCTGGTTCGCCGCCGGCGGCAACGTGCGCGCGACCGGGCTCGCGGCCGCCGCCGATTTGCCGTTTCTGTTGCGCCTGTTCCAAGAGGGCGAATTCCCGCTCGGCGCGCTCGCGCCCGAGGCGATGCGCGGCGCGCGCGCGCCGCTCGCGCCGCTCTCCCCAGAAGAACTCGGGGGCGCCGAGGGCGTCGGCGCGGGCGGCGGCGAGGGGCAGAGCGTGCAGCGTCTCGCGCCCGTGGAGATGCGGCAGAGCGCGGAGGCGAATCGCGGGCAGATGGCCCAGCAAATTGCCCAGCAACTAGCGGTGCAGGCCGACGGGCAGAGCGATCTTCGCCCGCGCGCGCCGCTTCATCGGCTGCTGCCGGAGGGGCTCGTGCTCGAACTTCGAAAACTCGGCGGCAGCCCGCGCGTCACGCTCGATTATTTAGAGATCGCGTGGTGGAACTTCGCGAAGCGCGCCGTCTTCTTCGGCACGCTCGGCCTCGCACTCGTCCTCGGGCTCCGGAGGCGGACGCGCGCGCTCGCGGCGCTCGCGCTCGGCAGCCTCGCGCTCGGCACGCTCTTACCGCTCGCGCTCGGGAAGCCATCGCCCTTGTTCTGGGACCCGCTTTGCGAAGCTTCGATCTGGGTCTTGGTCGGTTGGTTGCTCGCGCTCCTTTGGCGCGGCGCACTCCGCCGGTTCGGCGCGGGAGCGGCCTCGGCGCCGCTCGTGCTCGCGGCCGCGGCCGTTGGGGCATTCGCGCTCGCGCTCGGCGCGGGGCCCGGCGCGCCCCGCGCGTGGGCCGAGCCCGCGCCCCCTTCGACCGGCGAGACGCCCGCACCCGTCGCGAGCGACGAACAGGTGTTGATCCCGTACTCCGCGAAGGGAGCGCCGTGGGATCCGGGGACCGTTGAAGGGGGCAAAGCATTCGTCCCCGAAGCGCGTTTTCGCGAACTCTGGCGCCTCGCCCACCCTGCGGAGTCGGATCCCGCGCGGCCGATCGTCCCCGAGCGATTTCTGCTCGGCAGCGCGGCCTACGAAGTCGCGATCGAGGGGGAGCGCTTCCGGCTCACGGGCAGCGTGCCGCTCATCGTGTTCGGCGACGGCTGGATCGAGTTGTCGCTCATCTTCGACGCGCAACCGGTGCGGATCCGCGTCGACGGAGAAGAGACCGGCGTCGTGCGGCGAGCCGGCGCTCCGTGCATCCTTGTCCAAGGCGCCGGCGAGCATCGCATCGACTTCGAATGCGTAGGCCCCGTCCAGCCGCATCTCGGGTTCCATTGGGTCACGACGAGGCTCGTCGCGAATGCGGCCTCGACGGTCACCGCCACGCTGCCCGCGGGCGCGGAGCTGGCGGCGAAGCAATCGGCGCCCGGCGCCGTCGTCACGCGCACGGATGATGGCGCGACGCGCCTGCGCTTCGAGCTGAGCGGCCGCGTGCTGCACTTCGCTTGGACCTTCCCCGAGCGGGAAGGGGAGCTTGCCGCGCAGATCGAGTCGCTCTCTTACACCGAGCTCGCCCTCACCCCCGATGGCATCGATGTCCGCAGGCGCGAGCGCGTGCGCGCGGCAGGACGCGCGATCGACCGCGTGGCCTATCGGATCGACGGCGATTGGCAGATCCTCGAAGTGGCCGGAGGCGAACTCGCGGAGTGGCGCGTCACGCCCGCCGGAGCGGCGGGGGAGCCGGCGCGCTTGCATCTCGTCTTTGCGCGCGCGCTCGCGGAGTCCGAATTCGCAATCTACGGGCACGTGGCGATGGCGGAGCGTGGGGCGCTCCCCGCACTCACGCTGGAAGGTGCGGTGCGCAAGGAAGCTTTCGTGGGGCTTCGGCCGGGGAGCGGGAGGCGCTTCCTGCCCGAATCGCTCGCCACGCTCCGGCGCGCGACCGCGGAAGAGCTTGCGCGCGCGCTCCCGGGCCCAGGCCCGAACGCGCGATTGGCGCCGATGCCGACTCCTGCTGAGCTGCCGGACCGCATCCTCCACGTACACGGGAGCGGGGCCGGCGAGAGCCTCGCACTCGGTCCCGTGCAGGAAGTGGTGCGCCTCGCGACCGATGGCGTCCTGCTCTGGCGCGCGGATCGCATGCAATATTTCTTGCGCGTTCGCTATTCGCAGCCGGAAAAGGGGCCGCTCCGCCACGAGATGATGCTGCCGCAGAGCTGGAGCGTGCGCCGCGTGCAGTCGAGCAAGCTGGAATCTTGGGAAGTCGTGGAGGAGGCGGGAGCGAAACGGCTCATCATTCGCTTCGCCGGGGGTGTGCGCGCCGGCACGGAGATCTTGATCGGCGCCGAAGGTCCGCTCCCCGCTGCCGAAGCGGCGGCGCCGCTCGCGGCGCTCCGCGCGCGCCCGGAGTCGCTCGATGCGCGCCTCGAAGAGACTTGGAGTTGGATCGCCGGCGCGGACGAAGACCTGAATCTCGTGCCGGGGGCCGCGTCGAATTGGGAGCCGGCCGCGGTGGAGGCGACGGAATGGTTCGCCTCGCCGCCGGGCACGTCGCTCCGATTCGCTTATCGGACGCGCCGCCCCGATGCCGTCTTGGAGTTCAATGCCATGCCGCTCGCCGGGACCGTGAGCGCATCGATCGTCGCGTTCGCGCGCCTCGGGGAGGAAGCTCTCGAGGCGAACGCGCGCATCGTGTACCGATTCCGATCGGCGACGCGCGAGAGATTCGATTTGCGCCTGCCGCCCGGAGCGGAACTAGTGCGCGGGGAGACTCGGAACCAGCGCCGGCAGGGAGCGCGGCCGACGCCGCTCGGCTTGGAGATCGAGTTCGAGCTGCAATCCGCGGCCCGCGACGAGCAGGCGATCGACCTCTCCTACCGCGTGGCGCGCGTGGGGGAGAAGCTGCCGGAGCTGTTGCCGATCGTGCTCCTGGATGGCGGGCGCCGCCTCGAGGCTGTCGACCAATACGCGGGCGTACTCCAGGCGACGCGCGCGCTGACCTTGGATGCGGTTCCGGCGGGCCTCGTGCCCATCGAGCTTGGAGAAGTTCCGTACGTACCGCGCAACGTCTCCGCGCGGAGCTTGCGCTCCACGTACCGCGCGGTCGCGCTCGATTGGAAGCTCTCGCTTCGCGAGCAAACGATCGAGCTTGCGGGGAAGCTCGACGCGCACATCAAGCTCGCCGATCTCACGACCCGCATCGGCGGCGACGGCACCGTGCGAACGCAGGTCGCGTATTCGCTGATCAACCAAGGACTCCAGTTCCTGCCCGTGGAGCTACCCGCGGGCGCCGACCTGTGGGGCGTGACGGTGAACGGACTGCCGGTAGCGGTCGGCGGCGGCGCCGCTGCCGCAGGCGGCTCGATCCGGCGCGTGCTGATTCCGGTGGAGCACGCGGGGCGCTCGGAGCTGCCGCTCGAGGTGATCCTCGTCTACGAGGAGCGCGGCATCGACCTCCCCGCGCTCCTGGCCTCGCACGAGCTTGCCGCGCCGCGCCTCGTCGATGGGAGCGCGGTTCCGATCGAGCAGACGATCTGGAGCGTACACTTCCCCGATGACTACTTCGTGCGGGAGACTTCGAAGCGGATGCGCCAGGCGCCCGTGAGCTTGAAGCCCGCCGAGAAGGTCCGCGGCCTCTTGAAGCAGCAGGAAGCGGTGCGGGACGTCGCCAAGGGAGCGGATTCCATGCGCGCTCGCCAGCGCGCGGCGCAGGAGCTGGCGCGCATCGAGGCGGCTCTCAGCGACAACCTCGCGGAGTTGCAAGCATCGAACCGCAGCCAAGCGGAGCTTTCGCAGCAAAAGCTCGTCGGCGAAGCGGAGACGCAGCAGCAGTGGGAGCAGAATACGAGGATCATCGACGAAGCGGGGAAGGCCCAAGTGGAGCTGAGAGAGGAGATCCGGCAGGAAGCGGAGCGCAAGGTGGACGCGGAAGCGAGCCGGGACGAAGAGGCATTCCGCGATCGCTGCAATTTCCTGCGCGGGCAAGGGTGGGAAGAAAAAGAAGTGCAAGACCCCGCGCGCGGCGACGGCAAGGATCGCGCGCGCGCCCCCGCGGCGAAGGGGCGGACGAAGGCGGATGAGCTGCTCGACGGTTACTCGTTCCGCGGCTTCGAGGGGGTGCCGTTCGATGCGGGCACGCAGAAGGCAGAAGTGGCGCGGCCGGTGCCGATCGAGGCGGCCGGCGCGCCGGCGCCGGCGTTCGACGCAGCGCTCGGGGGGAGCGCGCCCAGGCTCGCGCTCGGAGAGCCGCGCGAGGGCTACGCCACCTACACCTTCCGGCGCATGGATGGCGATGCGAACTTGACGCTCCGCCTTTCGGCGCACGATTCCGTCACGCGCGTCGCGGCGTGGACGGCGCTCTTCTTCGCGGCGATCTCCATCTTGCTCTGGCGGCAGCGGCGGCGGCGAAGTCGCGCGTGAGGCCGGCACGCGCCGGGCTCCTCTACGGCGTCGCGGCCTACCTGTGGTGGGGGCTCGTGCCGATCTACTTCAAGGCG
>JAKEFC010000023.1 GCA_022616235.1 Planctomycetota bacterium | reverse complement strand
GCCGCCGAGCTGGGCGGCATCGACATCCTCGTCAACAATGCGGGCATCGCCGCGATCGCTCCTGTCGATGACTTCCGACTCGCGGATTTCGATCGGACCGTTGCGGTGAACCTGCGCGCGGTGTTCGTCGCTTCGCAAGCGGCCGCGAAGCGCATGAAGAGCGGCGGACGAATCATCATGATCGGCAGTTGCAACGCCGAGCGCATGCCGTTCGCCGGCGGAGCGGTCTATGCAATGAGCAAGGCCGCGCTGGTTGGATTGGTCAAAGGGTTGGCGCGCGATCTTGGCGCGCGCGGCATCACCGTGAACAACATTCAGCCTGGGCCGATCGATACCGACATGAACCCCGCGACCGGCGAGTTCGCCGAAACAATGAAAAAGCTCATGGCGCTACCGCGCTACGGCGTTCCCGATGAGGTCGCGGCGATGGTCGCATACCTCGCGGGCCCGGACGCGGGATTCGTCACCGGCGCGAGCTTGACGATCGACGGAGGCTTCACCGCCTGAGCCGACACGCGCAGTCTGAAATTGCAGACTACCTGCGCGGCTCCGATGACGGCTTTATGGCATCCGCGCGTAGAGTAATGCCATGCTGCGTGGCATCGTGATTCTGGCGTGCGTTGCGTTGGCAGTCGCTGCCTTGGAATTCGGCTACCGGTGTTGCTATGTACACCCACATGCATTCTTGCGAATCGAGGCCTCTGCCAATGGCGACGTGATGGTAAGTCGCGTAATCATTCGCCACAAGCGGTGGAACTGGCTCCCGGCGCCGCTCGTCCACGCGAGGGCCCCCGTAACCTGGCTCGGGGATTCGTCGATCGACCTGAGCTTGTGCGGTTTCCACTGCAATTGCCACTACGGGCCAGCACCGCAAATCACAGATCGCTAAATCAAACAGCTCTGAGTCTCGGCGACACCGCACGATGCGCGTTCCTTCGAGAAACCAGTGGAAACGAGCGGCAAAGGGCGCGAGCTTATTCGAGGACGTCCCACACGGGGACGAACCGCTACCCTCAGGCGATCCCGCGTGCTTCGTTCACCATGAACGGGCGTGGGTCCAAGAGCAAACGCTCGAGTGCGACGCGGTGGTTCTCGATGCGCACCCTCCGCAGCGCCGACTCCTGAGCGGTGGCGCCGGATTGCGCGCCGGCGCGAAGCTCTTCAGTGAGCGTCGCGGACCGCCTCTCGTGAAGGGCTCGAATCTCCGTGGCAGCCGCCTTCGCGGAACCGGCGCCTTCGACTCGCGCATGCAATTCACGGGCGAACTTGATCTCTTCGCGCAAAGCCTCCGCGCGGTAATGTCCTTGCACGAAGTGCAGGATGCGACTCTGCGCGTCGCAGAAGAAGATCTTCACGTTAGGACCGCCGGCACCGTCGGGAAAGTTGCGAAGGTAGTCTTCGGGCAGTTCGGGTTGTTGCGAGCCCGGCGCCGCTTCTCCTGGAAAGAGGTCCTTGGCCTGGTTGAACCAAGTGGCGATAAAGTCTTCTTGGATATCGCGAATGACATTTTGATCCGAGAACGTCACGGTTCTCATCACGTTTGCGGCCGCTCAGCAATAACCGTCCAAATTGCCGTTGAGGCTCACGATGAGGACAGGCCGGGATTCGCGCGCGGCTTTTCCGCATGCGTTTTCAAAGGGAAGGATCCAGGTCGGTGAATCGACGGCGCGCTGCGCCGGAATCTGCCCGGATTCATTCGTGGACCCAGCAGCAATGGCGCTGGGAAGCGGCGCACCGCCGCGTTGCACAATGCACAGGACACCCAATGCCAGCGCGAGCCGCGCGCCGGTCGCCCACGGAGCCATCATGGAAACCTCCTTGCTTCTGCACCTTGGATACGTGCGTCGCTTGTCGGGCGATGGCACGTCCGTTCCATGGACCGGAGACGACCGTCGCATGTTCCCGTACCCCCCGCGGAATGCCGTAAGAGCACGTGTCAGAAAGAAGTCCGGCGTTCGTAGGAGGTCGTTCTCGATCGGACTCTTGGTGCAGGTGGCGTCAGATGCCGCACTTCTGTGATGGAGTCTGAAGTTACCAGTGATCGGCCACCGCGGAGGCGGCGCGAAGGAGCAGGTCCGAGTCGGCGGCGGAGAACTCGTGGGGTTCGCGGCGGGCGATGCCGAGGGTGCCGAGGAGGGCGCTTGCGCGCAGGATGGGCACGGTGATGGCGCCGGCCACCTTGGTGTCGCGGGCGGCGGGGCGGACGACTCCGGAGTCGTCGGTTTGCAGGTTGCACACCTGCACGGGGGCGCGGCGCTCCGCCGCGATGCCGGCCATCCCCTTTCCGATGGGGATCGCCTGCACCTGCGGGAGGATCGTCGGAGGCAGTCCGATCGCGGCGACGAGGCGGAGGAGCCCGCTCTTCTCATCGAGGCGATGAAGCGTCCCGGTCACGCACGCGAAGCGCGCGAGGATGCGTTCGAGCGCTGCCTTCTCCCGCGCCTCCCCCGCGGGCTCGCGGATGACGAGCGCGCGCAGATCTTCGATCCAGCGGTCCTCCAAGATCCTCTCCCTCCGCGCACCGAGCCGCACACTATAGCGAGCGCCGCCGCCTTCCCGCGACCCGATCTAGCGATTCGTCCGCTTGACATATCACTACGCGTGTAGTACATCGGCGCGCCACGGCAAGGGGGCCGCGTAGACCGATGAAAAAATCCGCACCGCCGCTCCTAGGTCCACTCGAGCTCGAAGTCATGAAAGTCGTCTGGGAACTCTCCGACGTCGCCGTCGCCGAAGTCGCGGCGCGCCTCCGCGCGCGGCGACCGCTCCATCACAACACCGTCATGACGGTCATGCAGCGACTCGCGAAGAAGGGGTTTCTCGAAGAATACGCGCGCGACGGTAGAACGAACGGCTATCGGCCGCGCCTCCTCAAGGACGAGGTGTGCCGCGGCTACCTCGCGCTCCTCAAAGAGCAGTTCTTCGCCGGATCCGCGGCCAAAGCGGCGGCGGCGCTACTCGCGTCGGAGCGATACTCCCGCGCCAAGCTCGCGACTCTCCGCAAGCTCTTCGCGCATCTCGATGATGAGCGGTGATCGATGATCGATGGCGGCTTCATCGAGCGGGCCCTGAACGCGACCCTCGTCGCGGCGGGCGATCTCGTCTTGATTTGGTTCCTCGTGCGCGGGGTGCGCATCCGAAGCGTCCGCATCCGCGGCACGCTCCATGGCCTTGCGATCGCCCATGCGGTTCTAGCGTTCTTCTTGCTGTCGCCGCTCCGCGTGTTCTTCGTGCAGCTCGACTACGATCCTCGCGTCGCGTGGTATCCAGCCGTCGCCCGCCTCGACGCGGCGATGTGGAGCGTCTGGGCGCTCGTCGCGTTCGCGCTCGCGGCGATTCGAATCGCGCGGGGCAGGCGCTTTCACCGCGTGATCGCAAACCTAGCCGGACTCTCGGCGCCGCCCCAGCCGCCGCTTCTCGCGGCGCTGGAGGACATTGCGGCGCGCGCCGGCGTCGCGGCGCCCGCGCTCACGCTCCTCGATTTGCCCGCCGCGAGCCCGTTCATCCTGGGATGGCGGCGCCCCGTGCTGGTGTTTCCGAGCGCGTGTTGCGCCATGCTCACGCCCGATGAGACGCGGTCGGTGCTTGCCCACGAGGTCGCCCACCTGCGCGCAGCCGACCCGCTGGTCAATGTGGCGCTCGACTTCCTGCGCACGGTGTTTTTCTTCAACGCGCCGCTCGCCGCTCTGATCCGGGGACTGCGCCGCGAAACGGAGCGAGTTCGCGATGCCGCCGCGTGTCGGATGACGCGCTCCACTCGCCCGCTCGCGACGGCGCTCCTCAAGATTCTCGAGGCGAGCCCGGCGCCGCCGTCGCTGCCGGCAGGAGCTGCTTCTTCGCACTTCATGCAATTCGGATTTCGAAGCGTGCGCGAGCGTCTGGCGGAGATCGGCGGTGCTGGCCGTCCCGCGGATCCACGCATGGCGCTAGTGCACGTCGCCCTCTGCGTACTCATCGTACCTTGGCAGCCGCACGGCGGAGCGAACGCCGCCGATGCGGCGCCGGCGCCGCGCTTCGATCGGAGCGAGCACGGATCGCTCGTCAGCCTCGGCTTGGCCGCGGCTCCGAATCCGATCGTCGCGGGCGTCCTCCACTGCATTTGGAAAGCGAGGCACGAATGAACTGGCAGCTTGGATTGTTGTCGAGCGTCCTTGTTCTCGGGGTCGGTTGCGCATCGCCGGAGCTGGTCTTCGAGCGCGGCTGGGTTGGAGCGAGCTTCGAAGATTATTCCGTCGACGGTAGGCGGGGAGGCGAAGCCGTGCCCGAAGGCGGGAACACCGCGCGGCTGCTCCTGCCGGCGGACCGCGACGAGGTCGTGCTCGTCTCCAAAGTGTTTCCCGGAACGCCCAGCGCGCAGGCTGGACTCCAACCCGGCGATGTGATCTTGGCGCTCGATGGTAAACGGCTCGGCAGCGCGAAGGGACTCCAGAGCGAGATCGATTCGGCCTCGCCGGGCAGCGAGCATTCTCTCTGCGTGTACCGATTCGGCGAAACGATCGACAAGGAATTGAAGGTGGGCGTAGAGAAATTCCGCCGGCGCGGCACGATCTCGTTTGGAATCGGCTTCTCGAGCGGGATCGACGTCGTCCCGGATCCGAATATCAACGTCTTGGGGCAGCTAGTCTTCCACAAGAGCAGCCAGCGCGCGGAGTTGCAGGCACCCCGCAACCTGCTCTCGCGACACTTGTTCGAGTCCGCTTCCGACGAGGGCGACTGGTATGGGAGAAACGGCGAAGGATTCTACTTTCATTTCATCCTCTTCGGCGTCGGGCGTCGCGTCGAAGTGATCTCTCAGGAGTGCAGCTCCTGAGCGGGGCGCCGCGCGAAGGAAGCGGCGCTTCGCGCGGCTACGTCGCCGGTCCGCCGAAGCGCTGACCCATGCCGGCGTTGAATGCGGGCGACTTGCCGCGCGCGACGCTGAGCGTCTGCCAGCGCGAGCCCGCGAAGTGGCGCGCGAGGAGCACGATCTGTCCCGTGTGATAGGCGTAGTGCAAGAGCTGGCGGCTAATCGCCTGCATCACGGTGTGGGGCTCGCCGCGGATGACGACCGTGCGGACGAGGTCGCCGTCGCCGAGGGGCGCGAGCGCGGCGAAGAGGCAGCGCCAGCCGCTCTCCCAATGCGCAAGGATGCGCTCGCGCGACTCACCCGGCGCGACGACGAACTCGCCGTCGCGATTCCGACTCGGCTTCTCGCCGTCCGTCGTCAGGAAGTCGGTCCAGCGCGAGATCATGTTCCCCGCCATGTGCTTCATCGTGATCGCCACGCTGTTCGTCTCCGCATCGATGGCATCGAAGAAGTGCTCTGCTGGTAGCTGCGCGATCGCACGGTCGGCGAGCTTCTTGTACTTCTCGAAGCAAACGACCGCGTCTTCCATGAAGCTCGCGGGATTCATTTCGGTCCTCCCCTTCCTGAGCACTTGGAGCGATGTACGCACGCGCGCTGCGGCCCTCGCGCATTGCGGCACGTACTGTCCATCGCTACCATGCGCCGCGCAATGGAAGCCTTCCTCACCGCCGATGGATTGATCTCCCTCATCACACTCTCCGCGATGGAGATCGTCCTCGGCATCGACAACATCGTGTTCATCGCGATCCTCACGGGGCGCTTGCCTGCCGGCGATCAGGAGAAGGCGCGCCGCCTCGGCCTCGTTCTCGCTCTCGTGATACGAATCGGCCTCCTCTTCGCGATCACTTGGATCATGGGCCTGACGGTGCCGCTCTTCACGATCGCGCACAAGGAGTTCTCCGGCCGCAGTCTCATCCTCCTCGCCGGCGGACTTTTCCTGATCTACAAGAGCACGATCGAGATCTACGAGAAGCTCGAGGTGGCCCACGAGGCGCCTTCTCCCGGCAAGGCGGCCGGGATGTTCCTGTCGGTGCTCTTCCAGATCTTGCTCCTCGACATCGTGTTCTCGCTCGACTCGGTGATCACGGCGATCGGCATGGCGAACGCACCCCCGATCATGGTCGCCGCCATGGTGATCGCAATGCTCGTGATGCTGGCGGTCTCCAGTCCGATCGCGGGCTTCGTCGAGCGGCATCCGAGCATCAAGATCCTCGCGCTCTCGTTCCTGCTCCTCATTGGCGTGATGCTCGTCGCGGAGTCCCTGGGGAACCACATCGAGAAGGGGTACATCTACTTCGCGATGGCGTTCTCGCTCTTCGTAGAGCTGTTGAACATGCGCTTCCGGAAAAAGGCGAAGCCGGTCACGCTCCATCACCGCTTCGAGAACGAGCCGCAATAGTAGGCGCGCCGCACCGCGCCCTGCCTCGCGCGCGCGATCAGCCCTTCGGCACGCTCACCACGCGCGTCTGCGCAAACTGCCGGTGCCCATCCTTCGAGCCGTGGAAGCCGTAGCCGCTCTCCTTCGCGCCGACCCATGGCGCGCCCGAGGCCCCGCCGCAGCTCTTGTTGACGCCGATCATCCCCGCTTGCAGCCGGCGCGCCACCGCGAGCGCGCGTGTCTCGTCGCGCCCGAACACCGTCGCACCGAGGCCGTAGGGCGTATCGTTCGCGAGCCGCACCGCCTCGTCTTCGCCGCGGTAGCGGAGGATGCAGGCGACGGGCCCGAAAGTCTCCTTCTTCATGATGTCCATGTCGTGCGTCAATCCGCTGAGAACTGTCGGCATCACGAAGTTCTCCTTGTGCCCGCCCCCCGCAACCATGCGCGCGCCCTGCGCGACCGCCTTCTTCACCTGCTCGAGCACGAAATCGCGCTGCCTTCCGTTCACCATGGGGCCCACATCGACTCCCTCTTCGGTGCCGGCGCCCACCTTGAGGCGCGCGGTCAGCTCCGCGACCTTCGCTTCGAAGTCCGCCGCGATCTTCTCGTCCACGTAGATGCGCTCCGTGCTCACGCACACCTGCCCGGCGTTGCGAAACGCATTCATCACCGCGAACTTCGCGGCCTTGTCGAGGTCGGCGTCGTCGAGCACGATCATCGGATCCTTCCCGCCCAGCTCGAGGATCACACGCTTGAGGCCTTGCGCGGCGGCGGCGAGGATCTTCTTGCCGGTTTCGCGCGAGCCCGTGAATGCGATCAAGTCGACCTCCGCTTCCACCAGCGCCTTTCCTACTTCGTCCGCGCCGTGCACGATCGCGAGCACGCCTGCCGGCAAGAGCGCGCGGACCATCGCGGCGTACTCCTCCGCGACCAGAGGCGTCTCCTCGGAAGGCTTGAGCACGACGGCGTTCCCTGCCATGAGCGCGGGCACGACGAGCGAGTGCGGCATCGAGAGCGGGAAGTTCCATGGCGCGATCGCGGCGCACACGCCGAAGGGGTCGTGGTAGATCACGGAGCGCGTATTCGCATCTTCCGTGACCTCGGGCTCGAGCGCGGCCGCGATCTCATTCAGTCTCGCCGCGAGCGTGGCCGCGCAGCCGCGCACTTCGCCGAGCGCCTCGCGCCGGGGCTTCCCCATCTCGCGGGTGATCAACGACGCCAGCTCTTCCGCGCGCTCCTCGAGCCGCGCCGCGAGGGGCGCGAGCGCACAGGCCCGCTCGGCCAGCGTCCGCCGCGCCCATGCGGGCTGCGCGGCGCGCGCGCTTCGCACGGCTGCTTCGATCTCCGCGCGCGCCGCGATCGGCACCGCTCCCACCGTCGCGCCGGTCGCCGGATCGATCGATTCCAGGATGGAGAGTGATCGGGTGCTCATGCCGCGCGCCTCCCTTCGCGACTGCGCCGTTCGCCGCTACTTCGAGAGCGAGAATCCCTCGCTGAGCTGGCCGTCGATTTTTCGGATCACCTGAGCGACCTGCTCCGCCGTGTACGACTTCGGCGGCACGCGTCCCCATGCGGGCGCGGGCCAAGCCGGATCGTTCTTGTAGCGCACGATGTGGTGCACGTGCAACTGCGGGACGGAGTTGCCGAGGGCCGCGATGTTCATCTTGTGCGCGCGAAACACCCGCGCGAGCTGCTTCGCGAGGTGCGAGGATTCGTGAATGAGCTGCATTTGGTCCTTGCGCTCGAGCTGATAGACCTCCTGCACGTCCTTGCGGCGCGGCACCAGGATGAACCAGGGATAATTCGCGTCGTTGAAGAGGAGGAGCGTCGAGAGCGGAAAGAACCCGACGGTGATCGTTTCCGCGGCGAGCTTTCGATGGAGTCGAAACATGTTCGCGGAGCGCCTCCGTCAGTGATCCTTGCGGCACGGCGCGCCCCGCCGCGGGGCTCGCAAAGCTAATTCGACTTGCGCGCCTCGAGCAGCGCCGTTCCCGCCGCGAGCGCCTGGCTCCAAGCCGCGCCGCCGCGCGCGCTCGCGAAGGGGAGCGGCTCCGGCGGTGCCGCAGGGCGCGCCCCGAGCGCGCGCTGCCACCAGCCGACGTCGTGCCAGCGCCCGTCTTTGTACCCGACTTCCCTGTAGATGCCGACGGGGCGAAAGTCGAGCGTTTCGTGGAGCGCCACGCTCGCGGGATTTGGCAGGGTGATCCCGGCGTAGGCGTTTACGTAGCCCTGCGCCGCGAGACCGCGAAGGAGCGCCGCGTAGAGGGCGCGGCCGATCCCGGCGCGGCGCCGCGCCGCGGCAATATAGATGGATACTTCCACCGACCAGCGGTAGGCCGCGCGCTTCCGATGCTCGCCCGCATAGGCATACCCCGCGATCTCTCCGCCCCGCGCGCACACCAGCCACGGAAAGCTGGCGATCCCATCGCGCAAGCGCCGCTCCATCTCCGCGGGCGCCGGCGGTTCGGTCTCGAAGCTGATCGGAGTGTCGCGCACGATCGGCGCGTAGATCGCCGCGATTCCCGCCGCGTCCGCGGGTGCCGCGAAGCGAAGCTCGAACTCCTGCGCGTTCATTGCACGCCGTAGCCGCGCTCGACGAGCCACGCGCGGGCGCGCTCGCGGCAGTCGCCTTGGAGCCGTACGAAGCCATCGCGCGCGGTGCCGCCGGTTCCGCACGCGCTCTTCAAATCGGACGCCAGCGCCGCCAAGTCATTCCGCGACAGCGCGAATACGCCGATACAAGTGACGATCTTCCCGCGCCCCGGCTTCTCGAGCGACGTGTTCACGCGCTGCTCCCCAGGCGCACGCGAAATCGTATCCAGCCGCCGCGTTTCCTTCCGCGCGCGCCCGAAGCGCCAACCGTCGCCCTCGTGAAGTTGCTTGCTCATGGAACTCCGTATCCCGCGCATTCTAACGGAGCCGCCGCGCTCCGGCTCCAAGGCTCCCGCGCCTAGCAAAAACGGCGTTCGAGTGGTACCCTTGCCCCTTGGGTTTTTGGGACAATCGCGGCCCTCGCGGCCCATGCGGCCGCGCCGCGACATCGAAATCCGGCAGCAAGAATCGATTCCTGATCGCCGCGCCAGGATTGTTTGTCGGCGCTGGCGGCGGCGTAGGTCGGAAATGCGCGGCGGCCGGAGCGCGGCGAGCGGCGGCACCGAGCAGAGATCGGGGGTTCCATGCGCAGTACCTATGT
>JAKEFC010000187.1 GCA_022616235.1 Planctomycetota bacterium | reverse complement strand
GACGTGCGCGCGCTCTAGGTGTTCGCGAATTCGTTCCGCGGCCACCGCGCCGGTGAAGGCGACTTGCGCGGCGATCCCCGCCCGCGCCGCGGCGTTCTCGAATTCGCCGCGCATGGGGCCATCGCCCACGACCTCCAAGCGCCAGCGAACTCCCGAGTCCTGAAGCAGACGGCACGCCTCGAACAGCACGGTGAGGCCCTTGATCGGATCGAGGCGCGCCACGACGAGCAGCCGCAATTCGTCTCCAGAGGCGAGCGGAGCGAGGGGAAACTCCGCCAAGTCGATCCCACATCGCACGACGTGATAGCGTTGCCAAGCCGCCGTGGGAGTCCAAGCCATCACTTGCGAACGCGTGAACTCCGAAACGCAGCGCACGAAGCGCGCCGGCGCGGTCTTTTGCCGGAGGCGCACGCTTTCGATGTTGAAGAATTCCTCCGAACCGTGAATCGTCAGGCTGTATCCGAGAGCGGGGTCGAATACGCTCGCGAGGAGTCCGACCGCGGCGCCGTTGTTCGCCATGTGCACGTGCACGTGGCGCACTCCGCGGCGCGCGAGCTCGCGGGCGAGACGCGCCGCTTCGAGAGCGTACCACGCGTGCTTCGCCCGCGCTTTCGCCCCCGGAGGCGCGAGCGCTTGCGCGGCGAGTTGCGTGCGGAGGAAGCGCCAGGGGTGGCGCGCCGCGGCGAGCGCGGCGTGGCGGAGGAGGCGCACTTTGCCTTCGAAGAGGGTGTAGGTCTCCGCCGCGGCTTCGCGGTTCCGCCCCCCCAAGAGGTCGTGGGCCCCAGGAGGCCTCACGCTGCAAGGGTGGACCTCGATGCCGCGAAATCGCAGCGCGCGGATCTCGCGCTCGATGAACGTGTGGGAAAGGGATGGATAGCGGCTGTTCAGATACGCGACCCTTAGCGCGGGGCGCGCGGCCGCCTCACCGCATCCAGGCATGGAAGAGACTCGCTTCCGCGCGGAAAGCGCGCTCGCTGTAGTGGCCGGCGGACGTCACGACGCGCTGCGGTGTGACGTCGATGCGCCGGAGCATGTAACGATCGGAGCCCGCGCGGTTGCGCCCGGGGCGCGTGCCGCAGGCGTAATCGTATCCGGCCTCCGCCACCAGGGCACGCACCAGAGTGCTGGCGTCGCCGTTTGGATAGCAGAATCCTCGCGCGGCTTCACCGGTCGTTTCCTCGAGCCACGCCTTCGATTCCCGCAGCTCGCGCTCCGCCTCCGCGCGCGAAAGCCGCGGGAGCAGAGCGTGATGCACGGTGTGGGAACCGCATTCGTGGCCGCGGCCATGGAGGTCGCGCACTTGCTCGCGCGTCATCAAGCGGAAGCGCCGCGCCGCGTGCGGGCCGTCGTCCGCGGGGGCGAAGCGGTCGCGCAATGCGGCAATGAAGCCGATGCGGGCGCTCCCGTCCCAGGTCTTGAGCGCCTCGATGAACTCGCGCAGGCTGCGCCAAGGCCGCCCGGCGCTCGATGCGAGGAATCCACATCGCCTCGCCGCGTCGTAGACCGCCTCGATCCCCGCCGAGCGCGCGAAGAGCGCCGCTTCGTCGAACCAGAGCAAGGCGCCGCTCGCACAGGCTCCGGTGGTCACGTAGAACGAGCCGCGCACTCCGTGCTCCTCGATGATCGCGGCGGCGTGCTCGAAGTTGTCCGCGTAACCGTCGTCGAAGGTCAGCGCCACGAGCGGCCGCTCGCGCGCGCGGCCGGCGAGCGGCAGCGCGGCGCAAAGGGGCAGCACGGTGCAGTTCGCCGCGAGCCACGAGACCTGATCTCGAAAGAAGGGGCTCGGCATGACGAGGGTAGGGAAAGGATAGTCGTTGCACTCGGATGGCGGCAGCACGCGGTGGTACATGAGGACGGTGATGCCGTCTCGCATTTCGCGCACGTGACGCGCCAGGATGCCGAAGCGATCCGCGCAATAGTCGATCGCATCGCGGGCCCAGCGCTTCCAACGCACGGCTCAACACGCTCTCTGGACAGCGAGCGCTAGTGTTCGAGATGCGGCCCTCATGATGAAACGATCACCGCCAACAGCTCGCCGGTGGCGACGGTGCCCCCCTCGCGAACGCACAGGCGATCGAGCTTGCCGGCGATCGGGGAGCGAACCTCGTTCTCCATCTTCATCGCTTCGAGAATGAGAAGCGGTTGGTTCGCAGTCACTAATTCTCCGGGCGCCGCGAGCACCTTTCGGATCACGCCGGGCATCACGCTCAGGATGGGCGTCTCGCGCGGGCCGCCGCGTTCACTCCCGAGCTTCGCTTCGAGGAGATCCATCTCGTTCTCGACGGTCAGCTCGAAGTAGTCGCCGTCGATGAGGAAGCGGAACGGAGCGCCGGGCCTGTTGCCCGGGAGCGGCGCGAGGGTGTAGGTCGCGCCCGCGAGCGTAAAGCGCACGATCCCTTCTTCGATGGGTGCAACGGTCACTTGCAGGAGCGCGGCCGGCGCCTCCGTCCCTCCGGCGCGATGTAGCTCCCAGGTGCCGCCGTTCGCGGCTCCGCGCGCATGCCAGCGCTCCTCCCAGCCGGTGCCCGCGACGCGGAATTGCATCAGCGCTCCTGTCCCAGCACGTCGAGCCTGGCGGCGAGACCCCAGGCGGAGCCGGCGGTAGTGGCCGCCGGAAGTGCCGGAGCGCCGGCTCCCTGCAGCGCCCCGCGGGCAAGGATGCCGCCGATCAGCGCGGACAGGGCGGGCGGCCGCTCCGGCAGCTTGCTCCTCCCCGCGAGCCAACCTTCCAGCGTTCCCGTGTGGAAACGCCCGGCGCGGAATTCGTCCCAACGGCAGATCTCGACGCCAAGCGGCAGCGTGGTGTGCAACCCCGAAATCCGCGTTCGCCGCAGCAACGACTCGAGCCGCGCGATCGCCTGCGCGCGGTCGCTACCCCACGCGATGACCTTGGCCAGCATGGAATCGTAGTAGGGGGTGATGCCGAGTCCGTCGCGGAGCGCGGCGTCGATCCGCGTGAAGGGCGCATGGGGGAGGCGGAGCCCTTGCACGGTGCCGATCGACGGCACGAAGCCGCGATAGGGATCCTCCGCGCAGACCCTGAATTCGATCGCGTGGCCGCGCCGCGGAGGATCCTCGACGCCGGCGAGATCGCCGCCCGCGGCGATGCGGATCTGCTCCGCGACCAAGTCCACTTGGCAGACCAGCTCCGTCACCGCGTGCTCGACTTGGAGGCGCGTGTTCATCTCCAAGAAATAGAAAGAACGCCGCGCTTCGTCGAACAGGAATTCGAAAGTGCCTGCGCCCCGATAGGCGAGGGCGCGGACGCCGCGCCGCGCTGCCTCGCGGATCTGATTCCGAAGCTGTTCGTCGATCGAAGGGGAAGGCGATTCCTCGACGATCTTCTGATGGTGGCGCTGGAGCGAGCACTCTCGCTCCCCAAAGAACTGCACGCCGCCTTTGCCATCTCCGAGGATCTGCGCTTCGATGTGGCGAGCACTGGGGAGCAAGCGCTCGACGTAGACGCGCCGGTCGCCGAACGCCGCGCCCGCTTCCGACGACGCGCGCTGCCAGGCGCTGCGAAGCTCCGAGGCATCGTCGACTCGGCGGATCCCTTTGCCGCCGCCGCCGCCGGCGGCCTTGATGAGGAGCGGGAACCCGATCTCGCGCGCGATCGCTTCCAACTCGCGCTCGCTCGCGATCGGCCCCGGCGAGCCGGGGATCACCGGCATCCCCGCGGCGCGCATCAGCGCGCGCGCACGGACTTTGTCCCCCATGGCGGCGATGTTCGCGGACGTCGGCCCGATGAAAACGAGTCCCGCCTTCTCCACTGCCGCGGCGAAGTCCGCGTTCTCGGACAGGAATCCGTACCCTGGGTGGATGGCGTCGGCGTGCGTGGCGAGCGCGGCCTCGACGATGCGATCCCCGCGCAGATAAGAAGCTTTCGCCTGCGCGGGCCCGATCTCGACCGCCTCGTCGGCGGCAAAGCGGTGCGGACTCTGGGCATCCGCATCCGAGTAGACCGCCACGGTCCCGATGGATAGCTCGCGGCAAGTCGTGAACACTCGCACCGCGATCTCGCCGCGATTCGCGACCAGCACTTTCCGGATCGGGCGCAGGGTCACAGCGGGATGTTTCCGTGCTTCTTCGCCGGGTTGCGGTCGCGCTTGCCGGCCAGGAGGGCGAGCCCGTCGATGAGGATCCTACGCGTCGCCGGCTCCTCGATGACATCATCGATGTAGCCGCGCTCCGCTGCCGTGAACGGATTCGCGAACAGCTCACTGTACTCGGCGGCGCGTGCCGCCTCGGCGGCGCGCGGATCGCTCGCCGCGGCGATCTCGCGCTTGAAGATGATTTCCACCGCGCTCTTCGCCCCCATGACGGCGATCTCCGCCGAAGGCCAGGCAAGGTTCAGGTCGCCGCGGATGTGCTTGGACGACATCACCGCATAGGCGCCGCCGTAGGCCTTACGCGTGATGACAGTGAGCTTCGGCACGGTCGCCTCGCAATACGCGTAGAGCAGCTTGGCGCCGTGCTTGATGATCCCTCCCCATTCCTGGACCGTGCCGGGCAGAAACCCCGGCACGTCGACGAAGGTCACGATCGGAATGTTGAAGCAATCGAGGAAGCGAATGAACCGCGCCGCCTTCAAGCTGGAGTGGGTATCGAGGCACCCTGCCAATACCGCCGGCTGGTTCGCCACGATTCCGACCGGCCTGCCGGCGAGCCGCGCGAAGCCCACCACGATGTTCTGCGCATAGTGCTCGTGGACCTCGAAGAACGAGTCGCGATCGGCGACGCGTCGAATCACTTCCTTCATGTCGTAGGGCTTCTCGGAATTTTCGGGCACGATCGAAGCAAGCTCGGGGTCCGCCCGCTCCGCGGGGTCGTCGCACGGCGTACGCGGCGGATCCTCGACGTTGTTCAGCGGCAAGTAGGAGACGAGACGCCGAATCTGTTCCAAGCATTCCCGGTCGTTGCGTGCCATGAAATGGGCGACGCCGCTCTTCGTGTTGTGAGTGCGCGCTCCTCCGAGTTGCTCGCTGGTCACTTCTTCGTGGGTGACGACCTTCACGACGTTGGGGCCCGTGACGAACATGTAGCTGGCGCCATCGACCATGAAATTGAAATCCGTGATCGCGGGCGAATAGACGGCGCCGCCCGCGCACGGCCCGAGGATCGCCGAGATCTGCGGCACCACCCCGGACGCGAGGGTGTTGCGCAGGAAGATATCCGAGTAACCGCCGAGGCTCGCGACCCCTTCCTGAATGCGCGCGCCGCCGGAGTCGTTGAGCCCGATGATCGGGTAGCCCGTCTTCAACGCCAAGTCCATGATCTTGCAGATCTTGGCGGCGTTGGAAGCCGACAAGCTGCCGCCCTCCACCGTGAAGTCCTGGCTGAATACGCAAACGCGGCGGCCATCGATGTCGCCCCAACCCGTTACCACGCCGTCGCTGGGTGTTCGGCGCTCCGCCATGCCGAAGTCGCGGCAACGGTGCATCACGAAGGCATCGAGTTCGTGAAACGATCCGTCATCGAGGAGCAAGTGGAGGCGCTCGCGCGCCGTGAGCTTCCCTTGGGCGTGCTGCTTCTCGGCGCGCTCCGGTCCGCCGCCCTGCTGGGCAAGCTCTCGGAGAGCGCGCGCGCGCTCTCGATTGCGCTCTTTCATTCGCTTCCCATTCTTCGCCCGCCGGGCGCCGGCTCAGAGCGCGTCGCGAGATTTTCTGCGACGCGCTCTTGGTTGGAAATGCGCTCTCTATCTACAGTTCAATTAGGAGATTAACCGTTGCCGTGCAAGCGATTCCCCACCGCCGGAGGATACTCGACGAGTTCCACGAGAACGCCATCCGTGCTGCGCGGATGGATGAACGCGACTCTCGTGCCGCGACTGCCGGGCACCGCACGCTCGTGGATCAACGGCACCTTCGCGGCGCGCAACCGTGCGAGCTCTGCGTCGATGTCCTTCACGCGGTACGCGATGTGATGCACTCCCCGTTTTCCGGATGCGAGGAAGCGGGCGACGGGTGAGTCCTCGCCGTGGGGCTCCACCAGCTCCGTAGCGGTAGGTCCGGTGTCGAGAAACGCGACGCGCGCGCCGAGGCCGGGCGGTATGTCGATCGGGCCGAGCGGCATGCCGAGCCGATCGCGCCAGAACTCGAGCGCCGCATCCAAATCGGCGACAGCGATCGCGATGTGATCGAGGATCAGCTCGCTCATCGCTTCTTGCCCTCGTGTAGGGCAGGGCGCAGCCGCGCGCGAAGGAAGGAGACGATCTCTTCCAACGGCGTGCCGGGAGCGAAGATCCCCTGGAATCCCGCGCGCTTCAGCGCCGCGGCGTCGTCTTGCGGGATGATCCCGCCGCAGAACAGGAGGACGTCGCTCATCTCCTTCTCCGCGAGGAGGCTCGCAATGCGCGCGAAATGAGTCTGATGCGCTCCCGACAGACTCGACAGTCCGATCGCCTCGACGTCTTCGTCGATCGCCGCCTTCACGATCTGCTCGGGGGTAGCCCGGAGCCCGGTATAGATCACTTCCATCCCCGCATCGCGCAGCGCGCGGAGCACTAGTCGCACTCCGCGGTCGTGTCCATCGAGACCGGGCTTCGCGAGCAGGACTCGAATCGGCCGCCCGTCAGACATCTTGGTATTCTCCGAACACGCCGGCAAAGGCGCGCGATGCTTCGCCCAAGGTCGCGCCGGCTTCGAAGGCGGCCACGAGCGGCGCAACGAGGTTGCCCCCGCGGCGCGCCTGCTCCTCGAGGGCCGCGATCCGAGCCGCGGCGGCCCGCTCGTCGCGGCGTGCGCGGTGCGCGCCGAGGCTCGCGCGCCGTTCGGCCTCGACCGAGGGGTCGACGCGGAACGGCGCTTCGGGGATCGTGCCGCCGCGTTCGACGCCGACCTGGGGCCGGATCCCTTCCTCGATCGCGCGCTGCGCTTCATAGGCGCTCGCCTCGATGCGCCGCCGCACGAATCCGCTTTCGATCGCCGCCACCATGCCTCCGCGCGCATCGATCTCGCGGATCAGGCGCGAAGCTTCCGCGCCGAGACGGTCGGTGAGATGCTCCACGTAGGGGCAGCCGCCGAGCGGATCCGCTACATCGGCGACCCCCGTTTCATCGGCAAGAATCTGCTGGGTCCGGAGCGCGAGCTTCGCGGAAGAGGCGGTTGGGAGCGAGAGCGCCTCGTCGGCGCCGTTCGCGTGCAGCGACTGGGTCCCGCCGAGCACCGCGGCGAGCGCCTGCATCGCCACGCGTACGACGTTGTTCGACGGCTCCTGTGCGGTGAGGGTCGAGCCGGCGGTCTGTGTATGGAAGCGGAGCCGGCACGCTTCCGGGTCTTCCAGGCCGAAACGCTCGCGGCAAATCTCCGCCCAGAGCCGCCTCGCGGCGCGGAACTTCGCGACTTCCTCGAAGAGGTAATTGTGAGCGTTGAAAAAGAAGGAGATGCGGCGGCCGATCGCGGCGAGGTCGAGGGCGCGCGACCGGCATTGTTCTAGGTATGCGATGCCGTCGGCGAGCGTGAAAGCGAGCTCTTCGATCGCGGTCGCGCCGGCCTCGCGGATGTGGTAGCCGCTGACGCTGATCGGATTGAAGTTGGGCGTTGCGCGCACGGCGTACTCGATGACGTCGATGGCGAGCCGGAGCGATGGAAGGACGGGATAGCGCTGCGTGCCGCGCGCGATGAATTCCTTCAGAATGTCGTTCTGGATCGTCCCGCGAAGCGCGGCGGGGACGAGCCCGCGCCGCTTCGCGAGCGCGAGCAGCATGGCGTACAGGATCGGCGCCGTCGCATTGATCGTCATCGAAATGGAGACGCGATCGAGCGGGATTTCGTGAAACAGCTCATCGAGGTGGTCGAGGGTGGAGATGGAGACTCCCACGCGGCCCACTTCTCCGGCGGCCTCGGGGTCATCCGCGTCGTAGCCGATCTGGGTCGGCAGGTCGAAAGCGACGGAAAGGCCGTTTTGACCTTGCGCGAGCAAGTAACGAAAGCGTTCGTTCGAGTCGCGCGGCGCCGCGAAACCCGCGTATTGCCGCATCGTCCATAGGCGACCCCGATACATGCTGGGATAGATGCCGCGCGTGAAGGGGAATTCTCCGGGACCCGTCTCGTCGCCCCGCGCCGCGAAGGTCGGGGGCAGCTCGATCCCCGCAGGGGTCGAGAATCGCGGCCGGCGCTCCGGATGCTCGGACACGAAAGGGCGCCATACGGCGGTCTCCCACTTCGCCGGCGCCGGTGGCGCCGCGAACGGGGAATTCGTACTGCGGTCGGTATCGCGCTCTGGACTCATGGCATGTCGACGATCTGTCGCACCTCTCCGCTTGTCAGCACGATCGATCCGCCACCTTGTACATCTACGTGGAGCCCGCCATCGTTGCCGAGTGCGGTTGCGAATCCTTCGCGGCGCGCGCCGGAAGCATCGCGCCAACAAACGCGGCGGCCGATGGTGCGCATCGCGCGGGCTACTTCCGCCACGGAATGGCCCCGCCCGCGGTCGCGATCCGCAGCCAGTTTGAGATCGATCTCCGGGAGGATACGGGAGAGCGCCGCGGCCGGAAAAGGGCTCGCGCCGAATTCCGCTTCGATCGAAGTGATCGGCTGGTCCAATTCGGGAAGCTGCCCGCGCGGAATCGCGAGGTTCAGCCCCACGCCGAAGAGAAGAAGCGTCTTCCCCGGCGCGACGGCCGAAGCGTCGCAGAGGACGCCGCCCCATTTGCCCCCTGCCGCGGCGAGGTCGTTCGGCCATTCGAGGCGAAGCTCCACCCCGCGCGCGCCTGCAAGCTCCGCCACGGCATCGCGAGCCGCGAGCGCAACGAGCAGGTTGAGCATGGGGTCGGCGCTGCCGCCGGTGAGGAGGCTGAAGGAGAACCACAAGCCGCCGCGCGGGCTCTCCCAGCGCGCGCCGCGGCGGCCGCGCCCGGCGGATTGGCGCTCGGCGACGATCACGCAGCGATCGCGCGGCGCGTCCTTCATCCGTTCCGCCACGCGGCGCTGCGTCGAATCGAGCGAGTCGTAGCTCTCGATCTGCCAAGCGCCGAAGCGCGATCGTTCCGTTGCGGCCAGCTCTTCCAAGATCGTCCGTGCCTCCGTGCCTCCGTGCCTTCGTGCCTTCG
>JAKEFC010000022.1 GCA_022616235.1 Planctomycetota bacterium | reverse complement strand
GGCGGTGTCAGGCCACCGCACTCCACGACCGCGCTTCGCGCGGTGGGGAATGTCGGAAGGCGCTGCGGCACGAATGCTCCGCGCGGTGTGGGAAGTGTCGATACGCGCCCCGGGGCGCCACGCATGGAGTGCTGCGGCTCGACGCAGCCCCTCGTTACGAGGCTCTGCCTCGTAACGTGCGGACCCGAGGCTCTGCCTCCAGAGGTGTAACAACGAGGTTGGTGCCGGCAATTGAAACAGAGTGACACCAGAGCCGCGGAAGGTCAGTATCGAGTCAGAGCGTCGACACCAGAGAGTAATTGCCGCGTCGTTTCGCTCCTTTTCGGGGAAAGGCGGTGTCAGGCCACCGCACTCCACGACCGCGCTTCGCGCGGTGGGGAATGTCGGAAGGCGCTGCGGCACGAACGCCTCGCGCGGTGGGGAATGTCGGAAAGCGCCGCGGCACGAACGCGCCGTGCGGTCGGGGCACGCAGGTGCTCGCGCCTACTTCGGGTCGGAAGCGATCGGCGCCAGCGCTACCCGCTCCTCTTCCTTTTGGTCGATCGACGAGCACACGTCGATGAATTCGTGGAAGCGGCGCGGCTCGACTTGGAAGGGCAACATCTGCAGCCGCCGCGTCATGAACACGGAATCGCCGTCGCGCCGGTAGCCGAGGTGGTAGCTTCCCCAAGCGCCGCATAGATCGAGTGTCGCGGGGAGCGCAAGCACGCGCCAACTGCCGCCGAGCCGGACTTCGCACTCCTCCACCATCACGTACTCCTGAGCGCTCACGAGCGGATGCACGCGCTCGCCTTTCCGCACGTAGCGATTCCTCATCTGCGACGGCAGGAACACCGGGTTCATGAGCGTGCGGTCGCCGGTTCGTTGGAGCAGGCTGCAGTTCTCCAGCTCGACCCGCACGAGAAACGGCGCGCCGCGCTCCTCGAGCTGCGGGAATTCGCCTTGCACGATCTTGGACCCGGGGAGCAGTTGCTGAACGAGCTGTTCCAGCCACGTCGTCCTCTTGAAGCTGTTCAGCGCGATGACTTGGTCCTTGCGGTTGCTCGCGCTCAACTGCTTCCATTCGAGGTCGGCGGAGATCTTCACGTTGCCGTCGCGCGGAGCCGCGTCCACGATCGATTTCAGCGCCAACGCTTCGTCCTCGTAGGGGCTCGCCGGCAGAGATGTCCACTCGCCGCCGTCGGTGCGAACGAGGATCGCGCGCGCGCCCTGATACGCGGAGGGGATGCGGCCCGGAGGCGCCATGCGATAGGCCGCGGTCACGTAGAATGGAGTCCCATCCTCGAGCACGACGCGGAGCATCCCAAGCTCGAAGAAGCTGGCGGTCGGACGGCTCCAATCCCGATACGGTTGCAAAGCGTCCTTCTCCGCCGCGACGATGCAGTCGAAGCGGATGCCCGCCGCGCGCAACAAGCCGCCGAGCAGGAGGTCGCGGCTGCCCGAGCGCATCAGCCACACGCTGGTGGCATTGCGGGAAGGCCCCGCAGATTTCACGCGGTCGCAGACCGCGGCATAGAGCGCCTCGACCTGCGAGCGCCGGTCGCCGGGAACCCCCGCCAGAATCTCTTTCGCCGCCGCGGCCAGCTCCGGCGTGACAAAGTCGCTGCGGACCCAGCGGCTTGCGACTTCATCGAGGACCTCCTCCCACTCCACTTCCGGCAGCATCGCGATATTGGGAACGATCTCATCCGGCGGCGGCGCGAGGTTCTCCGGCTCCATGCGGTCCATCTCATCGGCGCGCCACGTCAGCTCTCGGTAGTCGCCGACCTCGCGCTCCTTGGCGGAGAAGGGCATGGCGCGCTCGCGAATCTGCGGCGTCCAGGACGCGGGGTGGAGCAGCACCATCTCCGACCGGTGAAACGCGTAGTCGTTCTGCGCATCGCGAAAATAGAACGGTCCGGCGAATGCATGCTTCGGTTTCGCGAGGTTTCGGCGATCGATGCTCCGATACTCGATGATGCAGCCGGGCTCGAGTCCCGGCAGAGTGTACGTGCCATCGTTCTCGCCGGCAGTCGGGTGCAATTCGGTTCCGTCCGGCGTGATGATGCGGATTGCGATCACTTCGCCGGGAACGGAGATCTCGGAAAAGTTGTCGACCGCCTGCTTCGAGTCCAGGCGCACGATCTGGTGGACCATCTCCTCCGCGCCGCCCTCCGTGGGGAAGCGGGTGACCGCGTGGTCCACGATGTACACGCCGGCGGCCTTCGGATAACGGTCGCGCGGCGGCGCGGCCGCGATTGCAGCCTCGCCGTCGATCTCGTAGGCGGCCCAATAGTCGTCCTCCTCGAAGCGACTTCCCCGCTCCCTCGCTTCGATGAACCGCAGCGTCCGGAGTAGAGCCACTTGGCCCGGGTTCAAGGCGAGAGACGCCCTGATCTCCGTGGCAGCCTCCGCGAATCGTCCTTCTTCCAAGAGCATGTTGCCCAGGAATCCGTGCAGCCAAGCGTCATCCGGAACGCGTCCGGCGAGGCTCGAGGCGATCTGCAGAGCTTCCTCGATGCGGCCCAATTCCGCGAAGAATTCGAGCTTCTCGCGCAGGTATCCGGTGGACTCGCCGCTGATCCGCGCGAGGCGCGGCCACAACGCGAGCGCGGCGTCGATCTTTCCGGCCTGCGCGTAGGCAGCCGCGAGCGCCGTGCCGCCGTCGAGGGACGGCGCTTCGGCGAAGCGCCTCTCGCGGTACGGAAGCGCCCGCGCCGGCAGATGGCAGTGCGACGCGTGATACTGGGTCAGGCGTCCCAGCACTTCCGGGCTACCCGGGAAGTGCTCTTCCAGGCGCCGGAGGGAGTCGATCCATTCCCGCTCCCAACCTTGCTTCTGGGCGAGCGCCGCGCGGGCGAGCCACGCCGCGAGCGACCGTTCCTGCACTTCGATGACCTCGTCGATCATGCGAAACGCTTCCGCCTCGTTGCCGTCCTCCGCGAGCTGCTCCGCCTTGTGCAGGCGCACGGGAACCAGCGCCTCGTCCGCCTCCAAGGCGCGGCTCGCCAGCTCATCGAGCCAATTCTTCTTCCAGTCCCCCGGCAGATAGTCGAGCGATTGCGAGTTCGCGATCGCCACCATCGCGAGTGCGATGGGGTCACGCGGATTCGCTTCCTCCTCGAGGAACAGTTCGCGACCCGCGCTGTCGTTCCCTTCGAGGATGAGCAGCTCGGCGAGCGGCAGGCGCCACGCGGGATCGAGCCTCCCCGCGCGCCATTCCGCTTGCAGCTCCGCCGTGACGAGGCCCGAGAGCGCCGCCTCCGGCAAGAGGCGGCAGGTGCCGCGCTCGCCGCCGGAGGCATTCTCCGCGGGGGGGAGGTTCTCGATCGGAAGCGGGAATCCGCGCGTGTCACGGAACAGCACGGCGACGGGAGAGCGCGCCGTCTTCACCAGCACGGAGTGCTTCCCCGCGCTCAGGCGCACTCCCGCGCGCAGCACCACCGGCACGGCGTCGCGCCCGCGATCCGCGAGCGCGGCGCGCTCGCCATCGATGAATACTTGAAAGGAGCCTTCCCCCGAGACTTGCACGATCGCATCGGCATCGGCGGCGAGAGCGAAGCGCGCACGCAAGTAGTAAATCGCGCCTTGCCGCGCCCATTCGGAAGCCGGGTCGAGGCGGGTCTCGGACTCGGGAAGATAAACGTCGCGCCAGCGCACCTCCGAGTCGGTGCCTTCGTATGCGGCTTCCGGATCGAATTCCAGCTCCGGCGGATAGGTCGTGTGCAGAGCGGTGTTCATCGCGCGTCCGAACGGTCCGATGCCCAGCCACTTGCGCGGGCTGCCGGCTTCGAGGTCGATCGCCGCCGCCGCATCCAGGTCGCCCTCCGCCAAGAGCTGCCGGTGGAGATTCCAGAGCACTTGGCGCGAAGACCAGCCGTTCGCGTTCATCTTGGCGAGCACGTCGCGCCAAGCGGAGGATGCCGGCGCCGGCGCGGCGCCGGCTGGAATGTGCCGGCCCCACAAGAACAGGATCGCTTGCGCCTCGCGGGAATCCGGATCCTCGCGCACTGAGGCGAACCAGCGGGCCGCGAGCGCGGCAACATCGCCGCGCCGGGCCTCGGGAGACGCGACGAGGTCTGCGGGGTCGCCGGCGACGGCGCGCGCCGGCAGTACCGTCGCAATCAGGGCGGCCGCAATGGCCGCGATGGGGAGTTGCGACTTCGACTTCATTCTGCGCCCCCGACTTTCTTCAATATCACTCTTTCTTCGCGGAACTTCTCCACGCGATCGACGAAGCTCTTGAATTCCGGATACTCCGCCGCCGCGACCCGCGGCGACCGAACGTTCAGGAAGCGGCGCATCGTGATGCGCCCGTTGCAGACTTCGGCTTTGAACTGGAATTGCGCGTGCGGAATCTCCAGGTCGAAGCTGTCCGGCAGGTAGCCGACCTCGTAACCCGCCGGCAGCTCGATCTCGACCAAGAGTTCGGTCTGGGACGGATTGCCGAGCAATAGATCGAATTGCCGCTCCGCGCGCGACGCGGCCGAGCGCAGCGACTCGCCGCCGCCGAAGAAGTCCCTGAGCGGCGGCAGCTTGACGCCTTCCCCGCTGTCATCGAGGTATTCGGGGACGCGGAGCTTGATCCGCATCGACACCGGCGTGTTCAGGTCATCGAGCGGGCTCATCTCGACTTCTTCCACCCGAGTACCCGGGAACACGCGACCGAGATCGCGTTCGATCTGAGCCGCGCGCTCCGCTTCGATCTCGAAGCGCGACCGCGTCCACACCGCGTAGTCTCCGCTCAGCCGGTTTTCCTGCTGCACGACCGCGCTGCCGTCGCCGCCGACGCGTACCTTGACCCGTTCGTCCACGGCCAATTCGTCGGGGGAGTTCCATGGCACGTCGCGGATCTTGCCTCCATCTTCCTCGACGATGAGCACCTTGGCGCCGCGGTCCATCATGGGAAGCTGGTCCATCGAATGGTGCTCGGCGGTGCCATCCAGGAAAAGCCCCTTGCCATCGCCGCGGTCGGGTACGTATGCGATGCAGTGGTTGAAGTGGCCGACGAGCGGCAGCGTGAAATCTTCCTTGCCGCGCAAGTCGGCGCCGTAAATCAAGACCGGGTGTGCCTCGATGTCGACCTCTTCGAGCATCGTGCAGATCAGCGTGGCTTTGTCCTTGCAGTCGCCATGCCGCCTCGTGAAGACCGTGGCCGCGTTGTAGGGCTTGAAGCCATGGACCCCGAACTCCCAGGCGATGTAGCGGACGTCGGTGACGACGAAGTTGTAGATCGCGCGAATCTTGTCGGCCCGCGACTGCATGCCGGTAGTCAGCTCGGCGACTTTGGCGCGAATCTCCGGCGAAGACTCGAACTGTTTGCGGATCAAGTGGTGGTACCAAGAGGCGAACGCGTCCCAATCCTGGAAGGTCGAGACCTGCACGCGCGGAACGACCTCCTCGAGCGGCGGCATGGACGGCTCGGGGTCGATCTTGCCCGCGTTCGCCAAGTCCCAGCGCCAGATCCGCCGCGACGGCTCGGCGCGCACCTCGGGCGACGTTGGCGTGACCGGCAGGCCGACTTGGTTGTAGTAGAGCTTCTTCTCCGGGGGAGCGACGATCGTATAGATCGTGCGATCGCGCGGCCGCGTGTCGGCGAAATAGACTTCGTCGCCGAAGTAGTCCCCGAAGAACGATTGGCGCAGGTCTTCGAGCCGGTACTCCACTTCGACGACGAAGCCGCGCTCGAGCGGCGGCACGTCGACCCGCGCGCTGCTCCAGAGCGGATACTCCCCCTCGCGGCGACGCGGTTCAAGGTTTTGGATCTTGGCGTCCTCGTAGCCGCCGTCGGGATGATGGACCCGCGCCTTGATCACCTTCACCCATTGCTCTCCGTAGGCATACGGCACGGAGTAGTTGTTGTACTGGCGGATGCCATCGTCGTTCGTGACCTTCACCAAGATCTGATGGAATCGAGTCGTCGTGCCGTCCAAGTGGATCTCGACGGCTTGGTTGTCGAGAAGGATGCGCGCAGGATCGTTGGATTCCTCCCGTCGCTCGAGCGCCGCGGCGATCAGCGGCTCGGGCGGCACACGGAATTCTTCTTCGAGGTGGGAGTCGCGATTCGAGAGGAATTCGACGTACTCCCTGAGCCGCGGCTGGTTCGGCTCCAGGCGCAACGCCAGCTCGAATTCGGCGACCGCGGCGTCGCGGCGATCGAGCTTCCAGAGGAGCTTGCCGCGCCGCTCCCGCAGACGCTCATCTTCCGGCGCGATCGCGAGCGCGCTCTCGATCTCTTCCAGCGCTTGCTCCCAATTCTCGCGCCCGCTCTCGAAGTCGGAGTAGTCGACGAGCGGTTCGACGCGGTCGGGGAACGCCGCGACCAGCGCGGCGTGCTGCTTCGCCGCCCCGGCCTCGTCGCCCTCGGCGAGCGCGAAGTCCACGAGCAGCGCGCGCACCGCCGCTTTCGTCGCGTCGAATTGCAGCGCGTCCTCCAGGAGCTTCTTCGCTTGCGTTCGCCGTCCGCGCTCGAAGGAGGCGCGGGCGCGATCCAGGCGGAAGTCGAGGTAGAGTTCCGCCGCCATGCGGCTTTCAAGCTCGCTGCGATAGACGGCGGCCGCTTCGCCGCCGATTCGCTGCGCCAGGACCTGCGCCGCGAGCGCGAGCGCGCGCGTCGGAACCGGCGCCGCAGCGAGCACCGGAGCGAGCAAGGCATCGGCGCGCCGCAGGTTGCCGAAGCGCTCGATGTAGTATTCGGCAAGCTCGATCCTTACGCGATGGAAGTTCGGATTGGCGAGGAGCGCAGCCTCCATTGCGTGGCGCCAGGGGTTTTCTTCCCGCTCCGCGCTATGGGTCACTTCGCGGCGATAGGAATCGGCGATCAGATAGTGCGTGATTGCGCTCTCCGGCTCCGCGGCGAGCGCGAGCAAGTATTGCTCCCGGTGCGGATGCTCGTGCACGTCGTGGGCGGAGCGATGCTGCAAGATCCAACCGAGCAAGCGCTGCGCGATCGCTCCGGGCGCGGCTCCCGCCAGGATCTCGGCGGCGCCGCCGGCGACCGGCGGCAGGTTGTCTTGCTGTGCGGCCGGCGCGAGCGCCGCTTCCTTCGGCATCTCCGCCGCGAAATCGATCCCCGTCGCGGCGTGCCCCGCGGCGTCGGTAACGCGCACGCGTAGCGCCCACGTTCCCTTCGTGTGCGCGCTCTTCAGGAGCAGCCGATTCCAACCAGCGGCAAGCCGGACCGCCACGGATTCCTGATCGAACGCGAGCGGCCGCTCCACGTCGCGCCGCGCGATCTCCTTGCCGTTCAGCCACAAGGCATAGGAGCCCGCCGTACCGATGCGAAGCGCAACGACCTGTTCGCGCGCGGAGGAGATGTGCGTGGCGAGATAGGCCTGCGCTTCCTCGTTCGGCCGCAGCATCTCCTCCAGCAACATCGTGCCATCGCCGCGCGCGCCCTGGACTGCGCGCCACGCCACCTCGTTGCGCTTGCCCGCGTAGCGAGCGTCCGCCACGAATTCCGATTCCGGCGGATCGCGCCGCGCGAGTCCGCTGCCTCGCTCGTTGTCGAATGGTCCGATCAGGAGCCAGCGATCGATGACCCCGAGCGGCGCCCAGGTCTTGCGCGCCTCCTCGCTCCGGCCGGTCCGCCATTGATAGTCGCCGAGGAGGAGCCGCGCGTGAGAGTCGACGAGCGGCCCCCGCGGAGTCGCGAGAAACCGCGCCAGCAGATCGCTTCCCAGGCGCGCATCGCCGATTTCCTCGATCAACCCCGCGCAGAACCGGATCTCCGCGTCTTGCCACGCTTCGTTGCTCGCATCGACGGAGAGCCCCTCGATCGGCGGATACCTGCCGGCGAGGAGGCGCGCGGCGTGCACTTCGAACGAACCATTGGGGTCGCCCGCCACGTAGCGCTCGTCCCACAACTCTTGCGCAAGCGCCGGCGCGGCGACGATTCCCCCGTGCACCGCGAGCGCGCACAGGCAGTAGACGACCCTTGCCATCCGCGGCGCTCTCCACGAATTCGCATTCATCGAGCTGCCCCTCCTCGGGGTGTTGCGATTACTCGCCCTAGGGCCCATCCAAAAACCTCTCCTGGCTTCGGTCGGCTGCGAGGCGTGCGCACCGGCGTCGAGCCTCATCGCCGTATTTCTCCATTAGAGCACGTTTCAAAATGCCGCCTGCCTTCGGTCGACTGCGGCGCCGCCTGTCTTCGTCGAGCCGCCTCTACGTATTTCTCCATCAATACGC
>JAKEFC010000186.1 GCA_022616235.1 Planctomycetota bacterium | reverse complement strand
GGTGACGAGCCCCGCTTGCTCCAAGACGCCTACATGTTTCTTCATGCCCGTGAGGGTCATGTGGAACCTCTCGGCAAGGGCCGTGATCGAAGCGTCCGCACACCCGAGTTGCTCCAGAACGCCGCGTCGGGTGGCGTCCGAGAGCGCGCCGAACGAGGCATCGAAGTGGCTTTGGGAATACTGAACCATGTGGTTCAGTCTACAGCATGGCGTGACGGCATGCAATGGGGGGCTGAGGACCGCTGCGTTGCTGGCGTTCGCGGCAGTCTCGAGGACAAGCGACACGTCGTCGCTCCAACCGCTTAGTCGTCTGATGACTCGTCGTCTTGCTGCTCGTCAGGCGGAGCCTCGCCGCGCGAAACATCATCGCCATAGATGTCGACGCCGAACCAACCGAGGAAAAAATCGAGTAGTTCACCGGGGTTGAATCCCGCCCGTGCGCCAACGAGCGCGGCCGCGGCGACTTCGACGTTCGTGTAGAAGGGGCGAAGCCGTGGCGCGGATTCAGAATACTCGTACTCAGGCACACCCACGAGGGAGTAAGTGACTACGTAGTCTTTCCCTCGATTTGATTCTTGGTATGGAAGGGGAGCCTCACTGGATGAAGAGCCCCAGGCACCCAGCCCGACGTCACCGCTCCCTCCGCAAGTAACGCGGCCTTCGCCAAATTCACTGTTCTTGAACTCGAAGAAGGTGATCACACCGCCGACAGTGCTCACGATCGGCATGACTTGGACTTTTGCGCCGAGCCCGAAGGTCATCCCACATGAGAAAATGTCACCCGCGTCACGCGCCCGATCGCTCAGCGCGTGACAAGAGCCGAGCAGCGGGAAGAGCAGCAGCAGCGCAACCGAGCGCCGCAGACTGGAGTGACTCATGAACCGACCCCTGTGTCCCTTCCGAGCGGAGGCTCGCCGTTGCATCGTAGCTGAATTACCCGCCGGTTGCGCGTGATCGCGATTGTGGCGAGGGTCGCAAGACACGATCGGCCGGTGAATTGTTGCTCGCAAACCGGCCCGTCGTCCGAAGGCGGACGCGACAACCGCGCAGAAGGAGAATATCGGCGGTCAAGTGTGCGGCCTGTTCGCTGGGGAACGACGGGCCCGGCGTAGCTTCCCGGCATTGGCGAGTGGCTTGCTACCCACCCAAGACCTTCCGCCCCCTGGGTTCTCATTCGGCGAGGGAGTGCGCGTGTCGGGAAAGCCGGAGTTCCCTGCCGTGCGTCGAATCGAGACTCGGATTTTCGAGGTCCGAGGCAAGAATGTGCTGCTCGATTTCGATCCTGCGGAGCTTTGTGGCGTCGGGACAAAGGTTCTCAACCAAGCAGTCACTCGGAACATCGGCAGATTCCCTGAGGACTTCATGTTTCGAATCGCCCCGAACGAAATCCAAGCCCTGAACCAGTCACAATCTGTGACCGGATCTCAGAAACA
Organism: Planctomycetota bacterium; assembly: GCA_022616235.1. Taxonomy (GTDB): domain Bacteria; phylum Planctomycetota; class UBA8108; order UBA1146; family JAKEFC01; genus JAKEFC01. The sequence continues at coordinate 6,245 of JAKEFC010000186.1, read as the reverse complement.
CCGTGACCCAAGCCATCCACCTCGGGCGTTCCATCAGGAGGGCGTTGCGATGCTCTCAAGCGTGCTTCGAAGCCGGAGAGCCGTGCTCGTGAACATCGAAATCATGCGCAGTTTCGTTCGACTCCGCCGACTCTTTGCAACTCATGAAGACCTGGCGGGTAAACTCGCGGACATGGAGTGAAGATATGATCGTCAGCTCAAGGTCGTATTCGACGCGATTCGAGAACTCATGAAGGTGCCGGAGCCTCCAAGCAAGCCGCGGATCGGGTTCCGTGACGGGATCTAACGATGGAAAACGTTTGTGTCCCCATCCATCGGACACTCGCGATCCATGTGGAGCCATCAGCGGACAGGAGTGTCCTCTGTCCGCTAACTCCCCTCAATCCAACGGCCTTCGATCAGTGTCTGCTCCTGCTCCTCCTCCTTCTCTGCTTCCCAGGCGGCGCGTTCAACAGCGTCGGTGACCGATAGGGTGGCGCAGTGATGGCCTCCTCGGCGCGCACGCCGCGCAGGATGCGATCACGAAGCACCGAGACCGAGACCTTGCAGCGGCGGTCACGCGACCACTCGGCGAGGTACATCCGCTCGCCGAACGCATCGATGAACACTTCACCACCTTTCCCGGGGTGGGCAGGGGGCGCGCTGATCGCTTCCTCCGGAGGGATTCCCTGGCGCAGGCGTCTGAGCAACGTCGGCACCGCTATGTGGCAGCGCGGGTCGCGCGTCCATGCGGCAATGCCCTTCGTTTCGCCGAACGCGTCCAGTGTCCAGCGTGGCTTGCGCGTGACTTTCAGCGGGCGGCTCGCGTGACGCGACGCATGCGATCTCGTCACCCACGCGCAATTCGCGGGCGAATACGCTCGCTTCTTGTGAATGCGCGAGAGGCAGAGACCGGGTCGGAACCCCCTCGCCATCGCCCACTGGTAGAACTTCTCGAAGCGGCGCCATTCGCGGCAGATCTTCACGCCCTTCCCCCCGTAGTACTTGTAATTCTTGAACTCGGGGTTGTTGCAGCGGTTCCTGAGCATGATCCATTTCTTGTAAACGAGACGCCAATGCGGCCGCGCCATTCGCCGTTCGGGGGGCGGAGCTTTGACGCCGCGCTCTAGTAGCCCGCCGCGAATCCTTGCCGCCGAGAATCCAAGTTTCCGCGCGATGCGATCGGACGACCAACCGCGTCGCCGGAGGCGCGCGGCTTCGGGCCAGTCGGGCTCACGCCTCTTGGCGATCTGCAGACGCCGGGCGGCCCGCGGTTTTCTTGGTTTGGGGATCGCTTTCAGTTGTTCGGGTGAGTAAGTGATGGCGATCTCCGGTGGATAACCATTGGCGAGCCGCTTCGAGAGTCCGCCCGCGCTCACGACGCAGCGCGGGTCGCGGAGCCATGCCTCCTTCGCCCTGGTCTCGCCGAACGCCGTGATCGGATGGAGCGCCGGCGGAGGATCGCAGTGACGCCGCATGAGCGCCTGCGCCGTCCGCGTGGTCACCCACCGGCAGTTCTTCGGCGTGAAGCCCTTCGTGATGTCGTCGAGGACGATCGTGCGATCGAGGCGATAGCCGGAGGTCGCCGCCCAGCCAAGAAATGTTTCGAAGTCATCCCACGCGGCGCACAGTTCGACCCCTTTGCCTCCAAAGTTGGGGTACTGATGGTCGGATGAGTCGCGGCAGCGTTTGTGCATCCGATGCCAGATCATGTAGAGTCGCTGCCTGCGCTTGAGAAGGGCCGGGCTGAGCAGCGGACGCCGCCGGTATGCGCCCCGTTCGACAAGGCCCTGGCGGATCGTGGCGGGACTGAACCCGAGGGCGCGGGCGATCTGGGCCGGGTCTTGGTGTTGTTCGCGGTGGCGCGCGATGACTTCGTCCCAATCCACGCGGCGCGCGGGCTCAGGAACTTCAAAGGCTCGGCGCGGTGCTTTGCGTGTGGTCATGGTGCCGTCGAAGTGTCTTCGAACGGCGGGACCTGGACAAGTGGGTGCCCATGCTGCGATGGGCGATGATCTTCGCCTGCGCACTTCCCCTGCCGCTCTCGCAGGCGATTGCCGGTCGCTGCGCCGCGCAGGGGCCGGAGCCGCCGCCGCCGAAGCCAACATTCTTCTACCATGAGCTGAAGCAGCGCCACGCTATCTATCTGGTGCAACTCAAGATGGACTCGTACGGCGAGAGTGGACATCCCGATGCCCGGTTCCGGGATCGCCTGATATCCCTTGGCAGTCGCGAAATGCTCTCGGTCGTTGTCGATGGCATACGCCCCGAAATGACAAACGATGATCTGGCTTTCCGCCGGGAATACCGCATGCCCCGAGGTTTGGTTCGCGGCATGCCCACGGACATTGCCACGGACTTTTTTGTAGCGGCCGTCGAAGAAGCAAGAGCCAAGGACATCCCCATCTATTTTCTGATCGGGCAGAACAATTTCGAGATCGTCACGACTTTCATGGGCGCAGTTTTTGGCGCCGGCGCATTGAACGTTGTCCTCGAGACGCGACTTGCACCAATCGATCCGTTGGCAGGCGAACTGGAACTCGGCGGCTACATTCCTCCCATTGCCACCAACCGGCTGGTCATCGTCGGGGCGTATCACAACGACCCGGATGGGCGCCCGATCGAGTCATTCGCTCGAATGCACCGCTACCTGTCGGCGCGCGCGAGGCGTCGCGAGATCGTTCTTGGCATCGAAGGGGACATTCTTGACCGAGCGCGGCTCGCCGCCGTTCGGAAAGACGAATCCTGGCAGTCGGCGAGCTGCGAATTCGGGATCGATGACGCGATCCCCTTTCTGTACAGCTTCACGCTGCTTGCGTACTGGAATCTCCTCGGCGATCCATCGAACTACGAAATGACGACGCGGGTGCAGCTTGTTGCCGCTGTTGCCACGAGCGTCGTGGATCGTCCGACTTGGGAGAGCCTGGCAGAACGGGCGCTGCCGCCAGAAGCGGAAACGCTCCATCAAGAGATCACAAAATTCGCGCTCGGGATGCGGCAGGGTCAGGTGGAAAGCGTTCGAGAACGTCGAATCGCTGAGCTGACGCAGACGCTGGCCTCTCGAGATGCCTGGCGCTTACTGTTCAAGGAGTTATTCCTCGCAACGGAAGAGCAACTCCCCGGCTCTGAAGCGAGGATTGTTCCTGACCTGCCGACCATTCACTGTTACTTGGATCACCCCCAGGATCGCGGCGCATGGCAGTACCTGTTCGATGAAGTGAACATCCGATGGAGGGATTCCTTCATCGCGCGCAACATCCGAGACTTGGTGGACACGGCAGCGCAGAAGCAACTGCCGGTCTATGTGCTCATCGGCGAAGGCCACTTGTTGGATCTCTTGCAGCGGCTCGGTCCCGAGGTTTCGGGATATCAGGTGGTGCCGTTCAAGGGGCTGAGCGATCTGCCGGCGGAATATTTCCCAGGGTTCCAGCTCACGGAGGCAATGACAGCTCCGAATGACGCGAGCACGCCCGGCCAATCAGCCACGCCGGAGACGAGTGGCGAAGCGCCCGCGGTCGTTTTCTGGGTGGCTGCCGGCACGGCCGTTCTCGCCGCGCTTCTCTTCGCGGCACGCGCAAGCAGAAAACGATCGCGCGCGAAGGGCGCATGAGCTGCTCACGGAAAATACCGCGCCTTCCGTTGAGGCAAGCGTGTAGGTAACAGGTCGCCTCCAGGCTCCAGGAAAGAGCATGGCCGGAAGGAGGCGATGGAAGTTGGGTTTCGCGGCGAAGAGCAGCGGACAGCGCCCGGAGACCGGGCGCAGCTCTGGCGATTTCGAGCGTGTGCTCCGGCGCCGGTTCACGGCGGCTGAGCGATCAGGCTACGGCATCACCACGTCTCGGCTCAATGAACAGGTAACAAGGAGTCTCTTCGGGATCGACCGCCGCCGCAACCGAGAGCGGAAAACTTCGGAGCGCTAGGTCGGAGCGCCCGGACTTTGGGTGGAGGATTCGGGTGGGTGCAGATTCTGGATCTGTTGCCGGTGCCGCTCGATCTCGAGATCGATCACGCGTCTGCCGAGCTTCTGCACTTCGCGCTGGGTGTTGGATCTTCGAATCAAGGCGTAGATGAATGCGATAGCAGGAAAGCCGAAAAGTCCGAAAGCACCTGTGTCGATGCGACTCATGGTGAGTACGGCAACGCCGATCAGCACGAGCCAACACGTTCCATAGGCCGCAGCGAAGTCTCGGTAGAACTCTCGCATGGGTAGACCTTCCTTGCAAACTCCGGGAGTAAGCACGTTACGTGATGCCGCTGCCGTCCGCCAGGTAGCGTAGTTGCGCCTCCGAGTCGTAAGGGAGTCGCGCTCCGCGAACCAGAAAAGCATCCCCGGGGGAGGCGCCGATTTCGCCGAAGCCTCTGGCGCGCCCACACCCGTTCTCTATCCTGAGCGCAGCCGGAGGCGAAGCGTGTGAACCACCGCAGTAACGAGAAGCAAGTGGTACTCGTGACCGGGGCTTCCGGGCTCCTGGGGGGCGCGCTCTTGAGGGCTGCTGCGGGAGAGTGGACGGTACACGGGCTGTCGCGGCGAAGCGGCGGCGATGTCACCGCGGCGGGGAGCGTCGAGCGCGCGGTCGCCGCGCATCCCGCGGCGCGGGCGCTGATTCATCTGGCGGCGTTCACGGACGTGTCGGCGGCGCACCGCGAGAGCGGCGATCGCGCGGGGCTTTGCTACCGGACGAACGTCGGCGGCACGCAGGCGGTGGCGGCGGCGTGCCGCGCGGCGGGAATCCATCTGATCCACGTCTCGACGGACTTCGTCTTCGCCGGGGACCGGAGCGAGCCGTACACCGAAGAAGATGAAACGCGGCCGATCGAATGGTATGGGAAGACGAAGCTCGAGTCGGAAGAGGCGGCGCAGGGCGCGGGAAGCTGGACGATCGTACGCGTGGCGTATCCCTACGTGGCGCCGCCGGCCGCGCGCCCGGACTTGGTAGCGACGATTCGCGCGCGGCTCGCCGCAGAGACCGGCGCCGATCTCTTCGACGATCAGATCATCACCCCGACCTACGGCGAGGACATCGCGCGCGGCCTCCTCTTGCTCGCGGCGAAACGGCCGCAGGGTACGCTCTTTCATCTCGCGGGCGCGACGTCGCTGTCGCCGCACGCGCTCGGGCTCGAGATCGCGCGCACGTTCGGCTTGGATGCGGCGCGCGTCCGGCGCGCCTCGCTCGCGGCGCACATGAAAAAAGACCCGCGGCCGCGGCAGCGCTCGCTTCGCATCTCGAACGCGCGCTGGTGCGCGTTCGCCGCGCGGCACGGGCTCGCGCCGCCGGTCGGGGTGGCGGAGGGGCTGAAGCGCATCCAGGAGGCCGGCAGTGAGTAACTCCGGACCCGTCGCGCCAGCGCCCCCCGCGCTGACCGCAAGCGCCGGCGCGGACGGCGCGCTCACGCTGCGCGCGGCGGGGCGCCTGGAGGCGGGCACGGTCGGCGCGCTCTGGCGCCGCGGGAACGCTCTCCTCGACGAGCACCGCGCTTTGCGCGTCGTGCTCGATGCGCGCGCGGTCACTTATTGCGATGCAGCCGGCGCCGCCTGGATCGCGCATCTGCGCGCCGAGCAGAAGCGGCGCGGCGGCGAGTTGGCGATCGAAGGGCTGTCGGGCGAGCTGGAACGAGTCGTGACGCTCCTCGTCAAGATCGCAGAGGAGAGCGCGCCGCCCGCGGCGCGCCCGCGCTCGACGATCCCGGAGGATGTCGGACGCGGCGTCGTGCGCGTGCTCGCGCGCGCCCGCGCCGCCGTCGCGTTCGCGGGCGAACTGGCCGTCGCGCTCGGGTCCGCGGTGCGGCGCCCGCATCGCCTGAGGTGGCGCGAGCTGCTCCGCGTCGTGGAACTTGCGGGGAGCAACGCGGTCCTCCTCGTCGCCATGATCGGCACTCTGTTCGGGCTCATCCTCGCATTCCAGGCCGCGATTCCACTCCAGCGCTTCGGCGCGGAGCTGTACATCGCGGATCTGGTCGCGCTGTCGATGGTGCGCGAGCTGGCGGCGATCCTCACCGCGGTCGTGTTCGCTGGGCGCACGGGGTCGGCGTTCGCGGCGGAGCTGGGCACGATGAAGGTGAACGAAGAGCTGGACGCGCTCCGCACGATGGGGCTCGATCCCACGCGCTTCCTGGTGGTACCGCGCGTGCTCGCCGGGGTCATCGTGACGCCGCTCCTGTCGCTTGTGATGATCGTCACCGGACTCGCCGGCGCCTACATCGTGCTGAACTCGCTCGGCTACGGTCAGGCGATCTTCGAGTACCGCGTCTTACAAAGCGTGACGTTC
>JAKEFC010000185.1 GCA_022616235.1 Planctomycetota bacterium | reverse complement strand
GGCCGACGGAGATGTTTTTGGATAGGCTCTTACCGGCGCTCCGGCTCTCTGTTATCCGATCGGCTCGCGCCGATGCAAGGTGTAGCATCTTTCGGCCGCTCGCGCGCGCACCCGCATCCGGGCATGGGTCGGGGCGTGGATCGACGGCGTAACTTTCTCTATCATACCGCGTTAAGAAACGCGCGCGCCGGACGCCAGCCGGCACCGCGTTCGCTTCCGGACGCTCGCGCGCGTACGCGCGTACGCACACACGCGCGCGTACGCGCGCGCGAGCGCGTGCGTGTCTGCGTGACACATCATGCAACGCTTTCAGCGTCGAAGGAGATTCTTGCCCGAGCTGCCTGAGGTGGAAACGACGCGGCGAGGGATCGCCCCCTTCGTGGAGGGGAAGCGCTTCGCGCGCGTCGTCGTGCGCGACCGGCGCCTTCGGTGGCCGGTGCCCGCGTCTCTCGATCGGCGCCTGCGCGGCGCGCGCGTCGAGCGCGTCGAGCGGCGCGGCAAGTATCTCCTGCTCCGTACACGCGCCGGCACCGTGCTCCTGCACCTCGGCATGTCCGGCAGCTTGCGGGTGGTTCCCAGCGCGGTGCCGCCGCGCGCGCATGACCACGTGGATCTCGTGCTCGAGGGCGGCATGAGCGTGCGGCTGCATGATCCGCGCCGTTTCGGCGCGGTCTTGTTCACGCGCGCGGACCCGGCGTGTCACGCGCTCCTCTGCCGTCTCGGTCCGGAGCCGCTCGGCCCCGAGCTGACGGGCGCGTACTTCCACGCGCGCGCCCGCGGGCGGCGCACGTCGCTCCGCAATTTCCTCCTCGATGGCGGCACCGTGGCCGGCGTCGGCAACATCTACGCGAACGAAGCGGCGTTTCGCGCGGGGATCCACCCGGGGTGCGCGGCGGGGCGCATCGCGCGCGCGCGTTTCGACGTCCTCGCCCGTAGTCTCCGCGCCGTGCTGCGGGCGGCGCTCCGCGCGGGCGGCACGACGCTGCGCGATTTCGCCGGAGCAGATGGCGCCCCCGGCTACTTCCGAACGCGGCTCGATGTCTACGGGCGCGCGGGGGAGCGCTGTCGCCGCTGCGAGGGCACGGTCCGGCGAGGGCGCGGCGGCGGGCGCTCACTCTACTTCTGCGATTCGTGTCAGTGGTAACGGCGAGCCGCCAAGCGGCGAGCGGCGAGGCGGCGCAGCGAGCGGCGATGGCCAATCTGCGAGTGACGATCGATGGCACGGATTTCCTCTACGGCGAGCGCGCGGTGCGACGCCACGTCGTCAATTTGCTCGATCGGGTCGGCACGTTCGGCGAGCCGATCGACTACCGGTTGTTCCTCAACGAATTTCGACCGGCCGCGCACGCGGAAGAGCTGCGCGAGCGCCCCGGCGTGCAGGTCCGGCGGCTCCGCTGCCCGCGCCGCGTCTTCGATTGGCTGAATACGCGAGCGGCCCTCTTGCCCGTCGACCTCTGGACCGGCGCCGCCGACATCTACCACAGCCCTGGCTCGACCCTGTTTCGGGCGCGGGCGCGCCACTATCTGTACACGGTGGGCGGACTCGCCGTCTTCGTCCGCCCCGACGTGCTCGACCCGGGTTTCGCGGCGCGCGCCCAGCGTTTCCTGCGCCGCGCCTTCCGGCGCGTGACGCACTTTCTCGCCGTGTCAGAGACGACGCGGAAGGAGCTGCTCGAGCACTTTGCGCTCGCTCCGGAGCAGGTCACCGCGATTCCCCTCGGCGTGGACTCCATCTTTCGTCCCGAGGAGCCGGAGCGCGCCGCCCGCCGCCTCGCACAGAGGTTTCCGATTCGGCGCCCGTATCTCCTCTACGTCGGAGGGATTCAACGCAACAAGAATCTGACCGGGCTGCTCGAGGCGTTCGATCGGCTCGCGAAGACGGCGCTCTCGGCGCACCAACTCGTGCTCGTCGGCCCGCGCGCGTGGCCCTATCCGGAATTCGATCGCGCGCTCGCCGCTTGGCAAGGCACCGGACGCGTGCTCGTCACCGGCCCGCTCGCCGGCGCCGACCTCGCCGCCGCCTATGCGGGCGCGGACCTCTTCGTCTTTCCGACTTTTTACGAGGGTTGGACCTCGCCTCCGCTCGAAGCGATGGCGAGCGGCGTGCCGGTCGTGACCTCCGGCGTCTCATCGGTGCCGGAGACGGTGGGGAACGCTGCGGTGCTCGTGGATCCGTGCGACTCCGGCGCAATCGCGGCGGGGATCCGCGAAATCGTGGAGAGTCCGGAGCGGCGGTCGCAGTTGGTCGCGCTCGGCAGCGACCGCGCGGCGCAGTTCACTTGGGACCGTTGCATCCGCAGGACGGTGGACCTCTACCTGCGCCTCGCCAAGAACGGCGCAAGCCCCGAGCGCGCTATCGACTCTCGCCCGTAGCGCGCCCGAAGAGGTGCGAGAACAGCCAGACGGCGAAGACGACGCCGGTGACGATCCGCCAGTGGAGCGGGTGCGCCGTGAGACCGCAAAGAAGGAGCGCGGCGATCAAGAGCCCGATGAACGCGAGCGCGAGGGGAAGCCGCCGGCCGCCGCCACCGGCGCCTTCTCCGGCGTTCGCCGCGTGCTCCTCCGGTGCGAGCGGCTCGGGGATCTCCAGCTCGTAGTACTCGAGGTCGGAGGCCCAGCCCGTTTCGTGATCGCTCCCGCAGTGACGGCAGCTCTTGGCGTCGCGCGCGATCGGCTCGCCGCAGTGCGGGCAGAACTCCTCCATGGCGCGCCCTTGCTACCTTCGCGACTAGTGCACGGAGTACGGGGACGACGCGGCGCCGTCATGATAGCGCCGCGGCCGATCTCGGAGGCACCCCAGCAGCACGAGCAAGAAAAAAGCGGGAGCCGGTTTCGGACCCCTAAACCCGCTCCCGCGCCTACCCGAGCCCATCCTCCCGCTGCGTCCCCCTCAACGCGCGACGGAAGCTTCCTCGTGTACTTCGATCACGAATTGCTCATCGGGGCCGACCTTTACGAGCAAGCACTCACCCTCGTGGATCTTGCGATCCAGGATGCGGTCGGCGATCAGGTCCTCGACTTTCTCCTCGAGCACGCGCCTGAGTCCGCGCGCGCCCGATGCCGGCGACACGCCCATGCGTAGGAGCAGATCGGCGGCATCGTCGGAGAGGTGGATCTTGAGGTGCAGGTTCTTCAAGCGCGTCTCGAGCTTACGCACTTCCAGACTCAGGATCTTGCGCAGTTCTTCGTGCGTGAACGGCTCGAAGTGCACGATCTCGTCGAGTCGATTCAAGAATTCGGGGCGGAAGTGCGCGCCGACGGCCTCCGAGATGCGCGCGCGGCGGTCCTCACGCTCGCGCGTCGAGGCGGCGCCGCCGAATCCTAGCGCGGAGCGGCTTTGGATCTCGGAGATTCCGAGGTTCGACGTGAGGATCAATATGCAGTTGCGGAAGTCGACCGTGCGCCCGAAGGCGTCCGTGAGGCGTCCTTCCTCGAGGATCTGCAAGAGCATGTTGCACACGTCGGGATGCGCCTTCTCGATCTCGTCGAAGAGGAGCACCATGTAAGGCTTCCGGCGCACCTTCTCGGTGAGCTGCCCTCCCTCCTCGTAGCCGACGTAGCCGGGAGGGGAGCCGACGAGGCGCGACACGTTGTGCTTCTCCATGTACTCCGACATGTCGAGCGCGAGCAGCGCGTCTTCCTTGCCGAAGAGGAACTTGGCGAGCGACTTGGCCACCAGCGTCTTCCCCACCCCCGAGGGTCCGACGAATATGAATGACCCCATCGGCCGATGGGGATCGCGGAGTCCCGCGCGCGAGCGCCGGATCGCGCGGGAGATGCACTGAATCGCTCCATCCTGGCTCACGACCATCTCATGGAGCGACGCCTCCATTTGCCGCAGCCGCAGCGCCTCATCTTCGGTCAGATTCTGCACGGGAATGCCGGTCATGCTCGCGACCGTGGCGTTGATCGAGGCGACCGTCACCGCGCCGTCGACCTCCTTGTTGGAGCGCTTCCACTCCAAGAGCGCGCTCTCCTTCGCTTCCTTGGCGGCCTCCAATTGGTCGCGTACGTTCGCGGCAAGCTCGAAGTCTTGCGAGAACACGGCCTCGTCCTTGGCGCGCTCGAGCCGCGCGATCTCGTTCTCTAGCTCCGTCAGATCCGGCGGGCGCGTCGTGCGCTGCAGCCTCTCGTTGGAGCAGGCCTCGTCGATCACGTCGATCGACTTGTCCGGAAGGAAGCGGTTGCTGATGTAGCGGATCGACAGGTCCACGGCGGCGTCGATCGCATCGTCCTCGATTCGCACGCGGTGATGAGCCTCGAATCGGTCTCGCAGCCCGCGCAGGATCCGCACCGTCTCGTCGCGATCGGGAGGATCCACGATCAGCGTCTGGAAGCGCCTCTCCATTGCGCCGTCGCGCTCGATGTGCCTGCGGTATTCATCCAGCGTAGTCGCGCCGATGCACTGGATCTCGCCGCGCGACAGGGAGGGCTTCAGGATGTTCGAAGCGTCGAGGCTCGATTCCGAAGCGCCGGCGCCCATGATCGTGTGAATCTCGTCGATGAAGATGATCACGTTGCGCGCTTCGACGACCTCCTTGACGATCGACTTGATGCGCTTCTCGAACTCGCCGCGGTACTTGGTGCCGGCGAGCAGCGATGCGAGATCGAGATTGAAAACGCGCTTCTTCGCCAAGACTTCGGGGACGTTGCCGTCGGCGATGCGCTGTGCCAGCCCTTCGATGATGGCCGTCTTGCCGACCCCCGGCTCGCCGAGCACGACCGGGTTGTTCTTCGTCTTGCGGGAGAGGATCTGGATCACCCGCTGGATCTCCTTGTGGCGGCCGATCACGGGATCGAGCTTGTTTTGCGCAGCAAGCTCCGTGAGGTCGACGCCGTTCGCATCGAGGGTCGGAGTCGCGGGCCCCGATTTCTTCAGGGTCGCGGCGCCGCTCCGCTTGTCTCCTTCGCCGCTGCCGATCATCATCTGCTTCAGGACCTCTTTGATGCGGTCCTTGTCGATCTCGTTCTCGGCGAGGATTCGCGCGGCCTCACCTTCCTCTTCGCGCAGGAGGCCGATGAGCAAGTGCTCCGGGCCGACGAAGAAGTAGCCCATCCGCACCGCCGAGTCCCAAGCGAGTTCGAGGCTGCGCTTCGCGTGCGGCGTGTGCGGGAGACTACCGGTCGTTTCCTTGGAAGGAATCCGCTGCAGGCTCTCTTCGATGCGGTTGGCGGTGGCTTCGGGGTCGATCTCGCACTGGACGAGGGCCTGCACGGCGATCGATTCGCGATGCTTGAGAAGCGCCCAGAGGATGTGTTCCGTGCCGACGTAGCCGTGGCGGAGCCGCTTCGCCTCCTCGTTCGCCAAGTGCAGGATCTTTTCGGCTTTCTCGGTGTATTTGACTGCCAAAAAGGTCCTCCTCTTCGGTGCCGGGGAGCGGGAGGGGGGCGTGGTGCGAGCCTTCGCGGCGGCGGCACGCATCGCGCCGCGACAATCGAGTCTAGGATGCGTGGATGAATCGGGCCAACGCGCGTAAGAGCCTAACGCAATAACATCGCCGTTGGCCCGAGGTCGAGCGAGAAGTTCGCGCGCAAGAAGAGCCGAAGAGTCGTATTGATGGAGAAATACGGCGATGAGGCTCGACGCCGCGCGCGCGCTTCGCAGCCGACCGAAGCCAGGCGAGGTTTTGAGGTAGGCTCTAAGAACGGCCGATAACGCGGACGGGCGGGCGGCGAAAGCGCGGTTTGTGCGCGGCCGAGGGGCGCCGCAGCCAGGCTTTGGCGCCGCGCGCATTTCGCTCTATGATGCACGCCGGCCCGAAGTGACTCCGATCGCCCGGCGCAGCCGCACCGGGCACAACACGAAAAACACGCCGGATGCACATGCTTGGAACGTCACGCAATCGAGTCCTGACCGCAATCGCGCTCATCGCTCTCATCGTGTTCGCCGCCATTGCTCCGCCGATCGTGGCGCATGCCGCGGAGGAGCCCGCCGCCGCCGCCGCGATCCGCGAGCTGATCGAAACGGGCCAGTACCCGGAAGCGGAGCGCATGCTGGACGCCGAAGCGTCGAGCGATGCGCTCGTCCTCTTGCGCGCGCGCCTCCTCGCGGAGACGGGGCGCGCCGCCCTCGCGCTCGAGCGGCTCGCGGCCTCGGATGCCTACCGCGCGGGCAGCGCCCCGCATTGCGCGCTCGCCGGCATCCTCCGCCGCGCCGCCGGCGCCTACGGAGCCGCCGAAGCGGATCTTCGCCGCGGGCTCGAATCCGATCGCGCGTCGATCGAGGCCCGCACGGAGCTTGGCCTCCTCCTCATCGAACGCGGACGGCGCGCGGAGGGGGAAGCGGCGCTCGAGGAAGTGATCGACATTTACAAGGGCCTCTCCGGCGCCGCGACGGACAAGCTGCAGCCGGAGGCGTTCGTGTGGTTCGGGCGCGCTTGCGAGGGGCTGAATCGATTCCGCGAAGCGTACGACGTCATGTACTCCCAAGCGCTCGATCTCGACGCCGCGAATCTCTCCGCGCACGTGGCCTCCGGGACGATCATGTTCGAAAAATACAACTACCCGGATTCGCGCTCGCACTTTCGCGATGCGCTGAAGCGCAATCCGCGGCACGCGGAGGCGCAGATCGGCCTCGCGCGCGCGACCAACGCCGATCGGCAGTACCCGCGGCCGGACGAGCGGCAAAACGTCATCGACGAAGCTCTCGCCGCCGTCGATGCCGTTTCGCCCGACCACCCCGACGCGCTGATGCTGCGCGGCGACATCGCGTTCGCCGAGGAGGCGTGGGGGGGCGCGGAGCGCTTCTACCGGCAGGCGATCGCGGCGAACCCCGTCAATCTCGCGCGCCAGGGCGCGCTCGGTGCGCTCTTCTACGCGACGGCGCGCCTCGATGAATTCGCGGCGCTCGAGCAAGAGGTCGCGAAGCTGCACCCTCGACCGGCGCTCTTCTACGGCGAGGTGGCGGCGCGTCTCGTCGATCGCTTCTTCTACCGCGAGGCCGCGGAGTTCGCGCGCAAGGCGATCGAGCTCGACGCCGGACATTGGCCCGCCTACGCGACGCTCGGCATAAATGCCCTGCGCACGGGGCAGAACGAGGAGGGGCGCAAGTTCCTGGAGAAATCGATTACGCTCGATCCATTCAACGTATGGGCCAGCAATACGAACAAGCTCGTGCGGCACATGGACGCGAATTTCTCGGAAGTCGCGACGCCGAACTTCGTGATCCGCATGAATCGCGCGGACATGCCGTTCATGCTCCCGTATCTCCAGCCGTTGCTCGAAGACGCCAAGGTGCGGATGGAACGCGACTACAAGGTGGCGCTCGAGCTGCCGATCTTCGTCGAGGATTTCTCGAAGCACGAGTTGTTCTCCGCGCGCTCGATCGGATTGCCGGGGTTGGCGGCGTCGGGCGTCTGCTTCGGCCGCATGGTGACGCTCACGACCCCGAGGGCGATCCCCGGCAACTGGGGCGCCGTAGCGGTGCACGAATTCGCGCACGTGATCCACCTCCAGAAGTCGGCGCATCGGCTTCCGCGTTGGTTCGGGGAAGGGCTCTCCGTGTTCGAGGAGGGTAGAGCGCAGCCGCACTGGGTCCGCCGCTACGCGGACGAATTCGTCGACGCCGCGCACAACGGCGTGCTCTTGCCGATTGGACGCTTGCAGCGCGGCTTCATGAAGCCGGAGGGACCGTGGCGCATCCTGCTCTCGTACTTCCAGGGAGGCGTGATCTGCCGCTACATCGTGGAGCGCTGGGGATTCGACAAGATCAACGCGATGCTCGATGAATATCGCGCCGGCGGAACGACCGACCGCGTGTTTCAGGAAGTGCTCGGCATCTCCTTGGAGGAGTTCGACGAAGTCTTCTTCGCCTACGCGAAGAAGCTCGGCGATTCGTGGGGCCTCGCGCCCCTCTACGGCGAGCCCGAGATCCCGGCGCTGAAGCGGCGCGTCGCGGAGCGGCCGGACGATGGCGAGACTTGGATCAAGCTCGGCCTTGCGTATCTGTTCACCGACAAAGTTGCCGATGCGGAGCTTGCGATCGGGAAGGCCATGACGTCGGCGCCGGCGCACCCGGACCTCCTCGCGCTACGCGGATTGTTGGGCCTCAAGCAGAAGAAGAACCAGCCCGCGCTGCGCGACCTCGAGCGCGCCGTGGAGACGAACACCCGCTATCTCTATCTCGCGCGCGTCGCGCTCGGGCTCCTCTGCCGCGCGGAGCAGAATCGAGCGCGCGCCATCGAGCACCTCCAGCAGGCGATCGCGCTCCACGAGGGCGGAACGCGCCGGCGCTTCGGCGCGCCCAATCCCTATTACCAGCTCGCCGAGCTCTTGAACGCCGATGGCAGGGTCGCGGAGGCGATCGAAGTATTGGAGAAGCTGCGCCGCAACGACCGCGACGATCTGAACGTGCGGCTGACCCTCGCGAAGCACTACTTCGCCGCGGAAGAGTGGGGCAAGCTGGTCGCGGCACTCGCCGATGCGCCGTACATCGATCCGTTCGTTCCCGAGCCGCATCGCTTTCTCGCCAAGGGGTTCGTCGAAGTGGGCGCGTGGGAGAGCGCGCTTCGCGAGTTGAACGTGCTGCTCGAATTCCCGAATCCGCCGCTCGAGGAGATCTATCCCGATCTCGCGTGGTGCCACTTCAAGCTCGGCGAGCACGCGAAGGCGCGGAGCTTCGCCGAACGCGCGTTGCAAATGGCGCCGAACAACGAGCGAGCCAAGGAAGTGATGAAATCGCTTCCTTGAAACGTGGCGCGAGAAGATCGCCTCGCGCCCGCGTGCGGCCGACGAGAGCCTCCTCGAAACCGGCGCCGAGCGGCGCCCGCCGCGCGCGCGCGCCAGCCGCTGCAATTGCCGCTCCACTCTTGACCTACGATGGGGCTCTTGCTACCCTCGCGCCCTTTTCATTGGCCCGGGTGATCGAGACCGAGAACAATGGGTCGAGTTGAGGCACACCTTCGTTGAGCCCGCTCGAAAGAGGGGATCGTAGGCCGGCGCCAGGCAAGGTTGCCTGGTACGTTCGCTACTCCACGCTGGGCCTGCAGTTCGCCGCCGCCGTCTCGTTGTTCACCTTCGTTGGACATCTCGCGGACCAACATTGGGGCTGGGAGCCGTGGGGCACTCTCTTGGGAGTGGCGCTCGGCTTCGCCGCGGCCACGGCCTGGCTCTACCGCGAGGTCTACTCGCGCAAATTGGACTAGCGCGCCATGCGCTTCTGGAGGAATGCGTTTGTCGTTCTCGTGGCCCGTTCGTTTCCTGATTCGCGCCGCGGGGACCGCGCTCGTCATTGGCGCGGCCGCGATGTGGTTGGGCCATTACGTATTCGAGTGGCGGCAATATACGATGCCAGTCGCGCTCTGGTGCGCCGCGATGTCGGTGCTCATCGGTTTTGTGAGCTATCGAGCGAAGCGCCAAGGAGCGCTAGGTGGCGCGTCGAGCGCCACCGCCATCGCGGCGTCGCTCCTTGGGGGAATGTTGATCTGCGTCGTCCTGCTCGTGGGGAGCCTGTTCGCCGTGAACTACCTCTTCGGCGAAGAGTGGGTCACGCGCGCGCTCAGCGTCTTGATCATGCAGTACATCGCCATGGTCGCCCTTTCGGTGATCACGCTGCACCAGGAGCTGAACGAGCGCAAGGCGCAGCGCGGCAGGAACGGCGATTCGGGTTCTCGCATGCATAGCCGGAGCCTCGAGCCGTCGAATGGCAAAGGGGGGAGCTGATGGGCGTGCTCGGCGCCGATTCCCTCGCCTACCTCGCCAGCGCGGATCCGATGGAGCATATTCTGGATCGAAAGATCGAATGGCTCCCGGATAGCGCCGGCGTCACCCTGCACATGCTCCTCGTGCTCGCGGCGGCGGCGCTCTGCCTCGCGATCTTCCCCATCGTCGCACGTCGCATCGCGGCGCGCGGCACCGGCGGCAGATTCGGGAGCTTCTTCGAGGTGATCCTGCTCTTCATCCGCGACGAGATGGTGCGCCCGTTTCTCGGCGATGAAGGGGACCGCTTCCTCCCCATCATCTGGTCGCTCTTCTTCTTCATCCTCTTCTGCAACTTGCTCGGTCTGATCCCGGGGCTCGCCACGCCGACGGCGAACATCAGCGTCACCGGCGCGCTCGCGCTCTTCGCGCTCGTCTTCTATCACGCGATGGGGATCAAGAAGCAGGGTCTGTTCCACTACTTGAAAGCGAATTTCCTCGTCGGACCGTGGCTGCTCTGGCCGCTCATGATCCCGATCGAGGCGATGGGGCACGTGATCAAGCCCTGCGCCCTCGCGATCCGCCTTTGCGCGAACATGGTCGCGGGACACTTGCTGCTCGGCGTATTCATCAGTTTCACCGCGGTATGGACCGCGAGCTATCTGCTCGGACTGCCGATCGCGCTCGTGTCCGCCACCGCCGGCGTGCTGATCATGTTCCTCGAGATCTTGGTGGCCTTCATCCAGGCATTCGTGTTCGCGTTCTTGACGACCGTGTTCTTGTCGATGGCTCTCCATTCCGAACACTAGCGATGTCAGAGTGACCCGCCGCGCGCGGGATTGAAAGGAATCGCTCATGGACCCAATTCTCGGTTTCATCGCCCAGTTCATCGCCGCCGCGCCGGATGCGCTGAATTTCGGCCTGCTCGGCGCGGGGATCGGCGCCGGGCTCGCCGCGATCGGCGCCGGCATCGGCATCGGCCGGCTCGCGGGGTCGGCGTGCGAAGGGATCGCGCGCCAGCCGGAAGCGTCGGGGGACATCCGCGGCGCGATGATCCTCACCGCGGCGTTCGTCGAGGGGGCGGCGTTGTTCGCGATCGTCGTGTGCTTCCTCATGTACCGGGACGTCCTCAAGGAAGCGATCACCCAATAATGCGCTTCGCTGGGTCAGAATTGTGTGGCGTCGCCGCATTCGCGGCGGTCGCGCTCTTTCCCGCGCTGCTGCCGGCAGCCGAAGAGGCGGGCGCCGCGGGGATGCCGATCTCCGAGCCCGTGCTCACGACCTTCGCATGGACCATCCTCGTCTTCTTGATCGTGCTCGCGATTCTGTGGCGGACGGCATGGAGTCCGCTCCTCAAGGCGCTCGACGAGCGCGAAGGCAAGATCCGCGCGTCGCTGGAGGCCGCGGAGCGCGCGCTCGCGCAGAGCAAGGAGCGCGAGCTGGAGCACGAGCGCGTGCTCATGGAAGCTCGCCGCCAAGCGAGCGCCATCGTCGAGGAGGGGAAGCGCGACGCTCAGTCCGTGAAGGAATCGATCGTCGCGGAATCGCGGCGCGAAGCCGAGGCGATCACGCGCCGCGCGACGGCGGACATCGAGCGCGCGAAAGACAACGCGATCCACGAGCTGCATCAGCGCACGGTCGACCTCTCCCTGAAGATCGCCGAGAAGGTGATCCGCAAGTCGCTGAGCGCCAAGGACCACGAAGAGCTGGTGCGCGACACGATCAAGGAATACCAGCAGTTGAACGCGTGAGACGGATGGCGGAACGATCGATGGCGGATGGCATGAGACGAGCAACATGACGCGGGCGACGAGGCGACATCCCGTGGCGGGCGCGTACGCGCGGGCGCTGCTCGCGGTCGGCCAGGACCGCGGCGAAGCGGACGCGTACGGGGATGAGCTGCGTTCGTTCGCGGCGCAGGTCCTCGGCGATCCGGCGATCCGCGTATTCTTCGAGAGCCCGCGGATCACGCGGCGCGACAAGCGCGGGGCGCTGGACCGCGCGCTGCGCGGCAAGGTCTCGGAGCCGGTCCTCAATCTGCTCTTCTTGCTCGTGGATCGCGGCCGCCAGCCGCTCTTCGGCCAGATCGCGGAGAGCTACCAAGAGTTGTACGACGCGGCGCGCGGTCGCGTGCACGCGCGCTTCACTTCGGCGGTGCCGCTCGCGCCGGCGATCGCGAGCGGATTGGTGGCGATCCTGTCGCAGAAGCTCGGGAAAGAGATCATCGCCACCTCCGGCACGGACGAGATGCTGCTCGGCGGCATGAAGATCCAGATCGGCGATATCGTCGTAGACGGCACGGTACGGGCGCGGCTCAGGGTCGTGCAGGAATCCATGGCTACGCAGCGCCTAGGGGGTGAATTGTTCAATGAAAATTAAGGCGGACGAGATCACATCGGTACTGAAGCGCGAGATCGAGGGGTTCAAGTCGGCCCTCTCGGTGGAAGAGGTCGGAACCATCCTCGAGGTGGGGGACGGCATCGCGCAGATCTACGGCATCTCGAACTGCATGGCGGGGGAGATGCTCGAATTCTCGAATGGGGCCAGGGGGCTCGCCTTCAACCTCGAAGAGAACTCGATCGGCGCCGTGATCCTCGGCGAGTTCGTGGACCTCAAAGAAGGGGACACGGTCAAGCGCACGGGCACGGTCGTCCAGGTGCCTGCCGGCGAGCTGCTCCTCGGCCGCGTCGTGGATCCGATGGGCAACCCGTTGGATGGCAAAGGACCGATCAAGGCCCAGCACTTTCGTCCGGTCGAATCGCCGGCGCCGGGGATCGCGGACCGCCAGTCGGTACACGAGCCGTTGCAGACGGGAATCAAGGCGATCGATTCGATGATCCCGATCGGGCGCGGCCAGCGCGAGCTGATCATCGGCGACCGCGG
>JAKEFC010000184.1 GCA_022616235.1 Planctomycetota bacterium | reverse complement strand
TTCCCTCATGTGCTGCGGGCTGTGGCGCGTTCGTCTCATGCACGAAAGGATGCCGGAACCGCTGCCGCCACGTCGAGGTGGGGTTCACAGGACGATTACGTCTTATTCGCCATTTGTCATCTCGATCCATTGGGCGCGCTCGTATTTGGCTATGTGATGTGCGCGATCTACCTCCGGACTCAATCGTTGATCGCCCCGATCCTCATTCACGCTCTCAACAACTTGTGCGCTTGGTTGCTCGAGATCGTTGCGTCGGACGCGGAGCCGATGACGATCGAGGGCTTTCGCGACGTTGCCTGGATTGGCCTCGTCGGCCTGGGGCTTGGCCTTCCCTGGTTCGTTTGGTTCATCCGCAATTCCCATTCGCCCGCCGAATCGCAGCTCCCATACTTTGCGAAACAAGTCGCAACATGAGCAAATACATTGCGGAAATTCAGCGCTCGGCGCGTGCGCGGTGGCTTTGTGACTGAGCGGTGTCCCGCCAACTACGCGACCGCGGGCAGCGGCGGAGGCTTTCGTGCCGCGGACTGCTGTCGAGTCGGCACAGTAGGTGTAGCATTCGAATTCTTGGTAACGTGACGCAAAGGAGTCTCGCCATGTCGAAAGCCATTGGCAAGAAACGTTCGCCGCGAAGGTTTGCTACTCGCGCGCAAGGGGCGCGAAACGTCTTCCTGGCAGGTTCGTTCAACGGCTGGGACCCCACCGCGACGCCGATGGAAAGCGGCGAGGGCGGCATGTGGTCGATCACGCTCGCGCTCGAGCCTGGTCGCTACGAATACAAGTACGTGGTCGACGGCGAGTGGCGCTGCGAAGAAGCCTGCGAAGGATCGCATCCCGGCTGCCCGCACTGCACTCCGAACGAATTCGGCGGCAAGAATTGCGTTCTCGATGTCCCGGGATAACGGGTCCTAATCGCGTGGCGCTCCGATCCTGCCGGCACGAACGGCGCGCCTACACCCTACCTGAAGTCACCGATCCCGTGCAGGGCCGCGCGTAGCCCGACGATTCATCCTTGCCCACTTCATTTCCTCCACCGCAGAGAATAGACAAGGCACGATAAAGAGAGTGATCAGGCCTACGGCCATTCCACCGACGGAAGGAATCGCCATCGGCTTCATGACGTCCGCGCCACGGCCGGTCGCCCAGAAGATGGGCATCAACCCGATGATCGTCGTGGCGCTCGTCATAAGGCAAGGTCGGATGCGCTTGAGCCCGGCCTCGACCACTGCCTCGCGAATCTCGTGCACCGAGGCGAACGTGCGGTTCTTGAACACGCCTTCCAAGTAGGTGGCCATGACGACGCCATCGTCATCTACTACGCCGAAGAGCACGAGGAACCCGACCCAAACCGCAACGGATAGATTCGCTCCCCAAATACCTAGAAGTATGAATCCGCCCGAAGCCGACACGAGCACGCCGAAGAAGATGATGGGAGCGATCCAGGGACGGGTGAATCCCAAGTAGAGCATCACAAACATGATGCCGAGCGTGATTGGGACCAGGATGCGCATGCGGGCAGTCGCTCGTACTTGATTCTCAAACTGTCCCGACCACTCCCAGTAGTATCCCGGGGGAATTCCCAGGCGACCGTCGCGCGCGGCGCGTTGGAGATGAGCCTCGGCTTCCTGCACCACCGATACTTCGTCTCGATCGCGCGTGTTCATCGTGACGTAGCCGACCAGCAGGCCGCGTTCCCCCTTGATCTCCTGCGGACCGAGCACCGTTGCGATCGTAGCAAGCTGCGCGAGAGGCACCTGGCCGCCGCTCGAGGTTGCGACGTTGATTCTCTCGATCGCACCGATGTCTTCGCGAAAGTCTCGCGCAAGGCGCACGCGAATTGGATACCGTTCACGTCCCTCGACGGTCTCCAATATGTTGATGCCGCCGAGTGCGGTCTCGATCACGTCTTGCACGTCGCGAATGTTCACGCCATAGCGGGCGATTCGGTCGCGGTCGATTTCGATCTCGACATACGGCTTGCCCACGATGCGGTCGGCTACCACGTCCGCCGTACCGGGTACCTCGCGGAGGAGTTGCTCCATTTGAAGCCCGATGCGCTCGATCTCACGGAGATCGCTTCCGTAGATCTTGACTCCCATCATCGCGCGAAAGCCCGTCTGCAGCATCACGAGCCGAGTCTGGATGGGTTGGAGCCACGTCGGTAGCACTCCGGGGATCGCCGTACGTTCTTGTAGCTCGGCGAGTATCTCGGACTTGGTGATCCGCCGAGTCTCCGGCCAAACCCAAGCGAACGGAGCCTTGAGCCAATTTGGCCAATGCGTGAAGACCCGATGCACGGGGACTTGCCGCCACTGATCTTCCCGTTTGAGAGTGATGATCGTCTCCATCATTCCGATCGGAGCCGGGTCGAGAGCAGACTCCGCGCGGCCGATCTTCCCTACGACGGTCTCCACTTCCGGGACGCTGGCAATGGCCAAGTCTTGCTTGCTGTTCACGTTCACTGCCTGAGACAGCGACGCCTGAGGCAACAGC
Source organism: Planctomycetota bacterium (assembly GCA_022616235.1). Lineage (GTDB taxonomy): Bacteria > Planctomycetota > UBA8108 > UBA1146 > JAKEFC01 > JAKEFC01. The sequence continues at coordinate 7,575 of JAKEFC010000184.1, read as the reverse complement.
GATGGCATGTAGAGAAAGGAACCCTCGTCCAACGGTGGCATGAACTCGCGCCCGAGACCGGGAAGAATCCGCGTGTCTCGAATCACTGCGAGCCCCGCTGCCGCCTCCCGGTCGCGCTCCACCGGATCTTGGCGGCGGAAAAGGATCCTGATACTCACTTGCCCCTTCGCGTCGAGGACGCGCTGCAACCGGAGTTGGTCCAACTCCAATAACGGTCGGGGCAAGTCGACGTCGCTTGGGACATACATCGCTCTCTTCAGCTCCGGCGACGCCTGTTCGTGCGCGAATAGATTCACGGCCCACTCAACGGGATACAGAGTTCGATGAACGCCGAGCCACACCGACAACCCCGCGAATAGAATCGTGAGCGGCGCGGCGAGGAACGCCTTCTTGTGCCCGAGGATCCAGCGCAAGGTCGGCGCGTACGCGCGCGCGATGCTCCGCGAAACGCGGTTCCTCTCGAGCGGAACGAAGCTTTCGCGAGTAATCCGAACGACGCAGAGCGCAACGACCATACCGACGGCAACCGACAGGAGCCAGCCCCGATTCTGCCCCGTCGCGAGCCCCATTGCGAATGTCGATTGCATTCCCAGACTTGCTAGGATTCCACATCCAACCGCAATGAGGTTCCCCGTTCGCCGCCGCCACTTTGTAGGCCGAAAGAGCAAGTAGCAGAGAAAAGGAACAACAGTAATCGCGAGCACGACCGATGAGCCGATGGCGAACGTCTTCGTGAAGGCCAACGGACTGAAGAGCTTCCCTTCTTGATCGGTCAGGAAGAAGACCGGGAGGAACGATACGATCGTGTTGCTTACGGCGGTGACTATCGCCCCGCCGACTTCCGTCGCACCTTCCAACACAACGCCGAAATAGCCCTTGCCTTCCAATTCGCTGGGCGTCGCACCGGCGAGGCGGCGATAGATGTTCTCCGACATGATGATGCCCATATCGGCAATGTCTCCAATGGCAATCGCGAGCCCGGCCAAAGACATGATGTTGCTATCGACGCCGCAGAAATACATGAGCAGGAACGATCCGGCGAGGGCAAGCGGCAATGTCGGAAGCACGGAGAGAGTGGTTCGCAAGTGAAGCAGGAAGAAGAGCACGATGAAGCTTGCCAAGATCGCTTCTTCGATCAACGCCTTCCTAAGCGTAGCGATCGTTTCTTCGACAATGACGGTACGGTCGTAGAACGACTCGATGCCGGCTTTGGATACGTGTCCATCGGCTAGTGTCTTTGCCGGAAGGCCCAAGTCGAGCTGCGCGATTTTTTCCTTCACGCGGCGGACTACCTCCCGCGGGTTCTCGCCGTACCGCATGAGTACGACTCCGCCGACGACTTCGCGTCCGCCCTTGTCGAGCGCACCGCGTCGAAAGTCCGGGCCCATCTGTACCGTCGCGACGTTTCGCACCTGAACTGGTGTGCCGCCCTCTTGGCGGATGACGATTTTTTCGAGGTCGCTGATGGTCTCGATGAATCCTACGCCGCGTATGAAGAACTCCGAGCCGCCTCTCTCGACGACCTTTGCGCCCACATCGATATTGCTCTTGCGAACCGCCTCGAATACGTCCATGAGCGTCACTCGATGCGCGCGCATCTTGTCCGGGTGCAAGTCGATCTGATACTGCTTTGCAAATCCGCCGATGCTCGCGACTTCACTGACGCCTTCTACCGACTGGAGTTGGTAGCGAACGTACCAGTCTTGGATGGAGCGCAGCTCCGCAAGGTCGAATCCTTTGCCTTCGACGGTGTACCAATAGACTTGGCCTAACGCGGTTGCGTCCGGGCCCAGCACCGGCACGACCCCGGAGGGGAGGCGTTGCTGAGCGACGTTCATGCGCTCGAGGACTCGTGATCGCGCCCAGTAATAATCGAACTCGTCTTTGAAAATCACGAAGACCATCGAAAAGCCGAAACCCGACATGGAACGGATCGCCTTGACTCCCGGCGTACCCGTAAGGCTCGTCGTCAGTGGATAGGTAATCTGATCATCGACGTTTTGCGGGCTCCGTCCGGGCCAATCCGCATACACGATCACCTGCATTTCGCCGATGTCCGGAATGGCATCGACGGGCGTGCGGACGACGGCCCAGTAGCCCGCGCCGCAGAGTGCGGCGACCAGGAGCACCATCAAGAAGGGGTTACGCAGGCACCAGCGGATAATGGCGTTGACCAACTCGATCTCTTTCCGCGGCGGAGCCGCTCCGGCTTCACCGCAATGACTTCGCCTCCGGCTAGTGCTTGTGCCCGCCTGCGGGAGGAACTTCGGACTTGGCAGGCTCTGCGGGCTTCACGCTTCTTGAGTCTCCGTTCTCGCTTCCGGCTCCTTCGTGCACATGCCCCATGGCCGCGTGCAGGCCGCCCGGATAGAAAAGGCTGGGATGGCCGGTGATTTGAAACTGACTATCGATCAAGAATCCGCCCTGTGTCACTACTCGCTCGCCGGCGATCAGCCCCCGCAAGACGGGAATGTACTCATCACAGCGCGGACCCAGGGTCACTTCCCGGGCCTCGTACGATCCCATTCCTCGATCCACGTAGACGATGCTCCGCGTGCCGCTGTCGAGAACCGCGCTGACAGGTATTGCGAGCAATCCGGATCCTGTCGAAACGGGAGCGTTCGACTCGAGCGCCATTTGGCAAACAGGACAATTCCCCGGCGCGCCGTAGACCTTCCCCGCTTCACACTTCATTGGACACGCATATGCCGCTTTCGACATTGCGTCCGTCGTGCTGCCGGGGATCACCGCCAACTCCATCCCGCATTGCTGGCAGATTCCCGCTTGGTCCTTCAAGATCTGCGGATGCATACGACAGGCGAACTTTCCCTCGACTCCAGTAGCGGCTGCTCGCCCATCGGGGCCTAGCTCCGCACTGATGACGGCGCTTACGAACATTCCCGGCTTGAGCGCATGGTTGGCGTTCTCGATGTGAATTGGGACTCTGACCGTTCGCGTTTCGTCGTTTAGGACGGGCTCCACGAACGTCACCATGCCCTCGAAGATCTGGCCGGGGTGCGCCTCCGTCTCGAGCCGAACCGCCTGTCCGTACCGAATCCACGGGAGATCGAATTCGTAGATGTCGAGATATGCCCATACCGTGTCCAAGTTGGCGACCCGGTACAAGACATCGCCCGCCTTGAAGGCGCTATTCTCCACGATCGTTTTCTCGATGACGGTTCCTGCGATAGGCGAGTAGAACGTGACTCGATCGGCAAATTTCCTGGAATCGACCAAATGGCCGATCTGTTCTTGGGTCAAGCCCCAGCGAAGAAGCTTGAGCCTGGCCGCGTCGACGAGGGGCCCGCCGTTGGGATCCTGCAATGCGATCAATAACTCCTGCTGCGCCACGAACAGGTCGGGGCTGTAGGCCTCCAAGAGGTGGTCGCCCGCCTTGATATCCACGCCTGTGACGTTCACGAACAACCGCTCGGCATACCCATCGACACGAGCCGTGACCGTGGCGAGCGAGGGTTCGTTGTATTGGATTTTTCCGACCGCGCGCAATTCATGGCGAAGTTCTCGAAACGTGACGGCGACGGTTTCCACGCCTGCCATTGCCACCGCGTGGGAAGACAACGTCAAAGTAGGTCTAGCGCTTCCGCCGGAATCATCTCCGGTCGCAAGGATCAGCGGCATCGCGCAGATCGGGCAGTTCCCGGGGCGGTCCAGTCGAACCTGGGGGTGCATCGAGCACGTAAAAACTTGCGCGCTGGCATCGAGATTGGCGCTCGATGCGTTCATGACGCCGTGCTCGCTCTGCATCCAACGTCCGCCAAGAAATCCAAGGGAAAACACCGACAGCAACGCGAGGCTCGCACGGATGAAGGAGGCTCTCGTCATTCTGATCTCTCTCCCGGATCTCCTGCTTGCGACGGCTCCCAGTTGCTCCGCAATGGGCTCCCCTCCGGCGGAACGCCGGAGATCAAGAGCGAAAGCGATGCCAGCGCCAATTCGCGCTGATTTCGCGCTTCGATCTGGGCCATTTCGAACTCCAGTAGCTGCCGATAGCCCGCGATCACTTCGAGGAAGCCCGAAGTGCCCGAAGCATAAGCCGCTCTCGCCGCCTGCAACAATTGCTTCCCTCTGGGGACTAGCCGCTCCTCGAGCAGCTTTGAGTTCCGGGCGCTTTCGCGGTACATGAAGAACATGCTCGCAAACTCGGTGGCAAGTTGCACCTGTTCCTCGTTGAGTCGCGCTTCCGCTGCGCGCTTTTCGGCCTGCGCACCTGCAATCTCGGCGGCGATCTTGTCCCGCCAGATCGGTAGCGTCGCGCCGGCAGTCGGGGTCCACATCGTGGGGCTGGATGTGAAATTGGCTTCGATTCCCAGGGAAAAATCCGGAATCCCCGCCTTGCGAGCGAGGTCGAGGCTCGCCTCTGCCATCTGGACTTCCGCAGCCATGCGTCGAATCGTCGGATTGCGCTCGAGAGCGATTCTCAGGATCTCTTCGCGATCCGGAGTCCCGTCCGAATTTGCGAATCGAGCGGGAGCGGGCGGATCGGCAGCTCCGGCCCCTAGCCCCAGCGCCGCCTTGAGATCGGCAACGAGCGTTCGTCTAGCATCCTCGAGATTGCTTAGCTGCGTCATGAGCAGGTCCTGCTCGATTTGTGCCCGCAGCGCATCTTGCAGCGAAGCACGGCCGGCGGAATTCTGCTGCCTAGCCAATTCCTCGAGGTCGCCGAGCAACGCGAGAGTCTCTCGTTGGAGGATCACTCTCTCTTCCAGCAATTGCAGTCGATAGTAGGCGCTCTTTACGGCGAAAGCCGTGCGAAGCAACTGCTCTTCGAAGGCAAAGTACCGAACATTACTGCCCGCGGCCGCAACGTTGCCGGATGCTCTCAGCTTGCCCGGTCCGGGAAGTTCCGTCATCAGGCCCGGCATGGTCGACGAGATCATGCTCTCGATGTCCGCCTCGAAAGTGACCCTCGGGTCGGGGAGAGATCGCGCGGTCGTAATGCGTTCGACGCTTGCAGCCCAGTCGAAGTATGCCGCTTCGATCTTGGGGTTGTTAAACACTGCGTAACGCAGGTAGTCGCCAAGCTCCGACTCACTCGTGAGATTCGGCAGCGACGCCTTCGCATCGCCGGGACGATAGCGGGAGGCGACAAGGGACAGATCTTCGCGAGCGGCGCGCTCGGAAGGAATCGCCCGCCCCGAACACCCCGCCAAGATGTCGTTCGCTGCCAACAAGACGAGCGTCAGGAGCCCGTTCAGGAGCGCGGCGCCGACCCGCGAGTCAGACCGTAGCTTCCGCGACAAGGTGCGGCGATCCTTCCTGTTCGGCGCCATCAAGGGTCCGGATTCTAGCACACGAAAGCGTCGCATGGACGCGCCAAGCGCGAAGCATGCGCGCGGGCGCCTCAATCGATTGGCTTTCGCCTGCGCGCGAGCTTCAGCGCTTCGAGCCCGACGGCTCCGACGCCTGCCAAGAGCAGCAGCAGCGCACAATGCCAGAACGGCATCGGACTGAGTTTCAGCAGATCCGCCAGCAACGGCAAGTGCGGAGCAGCGAGTTGCAAACCTACGGCACCCGCGATCACGAGCAATAGCTTCAAGTTCGAATGAAGAGGAATCGTCCAGAACGGCCTCGATTCCGTTCGTGCTGGCAGCGCCCGCAGTAGTTCCACGAATACGAGCGCGGAAAACGCGTGCGTGCGGGCGTGCTCGACTCCTTCACGCGCGAGAGTTGCCGCGTAAACCCAGAAGGCCAAGGCGGCAGTCACTAGCCCGGTCGTGGCCGTTACCACGAGGGACGCACGGTCCAGAATTCGCGATTCGCGCGGCCGCGGAGGGCGCGACATCAACTCTCGATCGATGGGGTCGACGGCGAGGAAGAGTGCCGGCAATCCGTCCGTCACGAGGTTTACCCACAGGATTTGGATCGGTAGAAGTGGAATCGGCATCCCCGCGAGCGCCGCCGCGGCCACTAGCAGCAGCTCGCCTAGATTGCCTGCAAGGAGGTACACGAGGGTCTTCCTGATGTTGGCGTAGATCCCGCGTCCCTGCTCTACCGCAGCCACGATCGACGCGAAGTCGTCGTCGGTGATCACCATGTCCGCGGCTTCTTTTGCCACTTCGGTGCCCGCGCGGCCCATCGCGAGGCCGATATCCGCCCCTTTCAGCGCAGGTGCGTCGTTGACGCCATCGCCCGTCATCGCGACGACGTGACCCGCGGATTGCAGTGCCCGCACGATGCGTAGCTTGTGCTCTGCGGTCACTCGCGCGTAGACGACGGCGTGCTCTGCGTGGTGCGCGAGCGCCTCATCATCCAGCGCATTCAAATCCGGACCGGACAGAACTTGTTCCGGCGCATCGGCGATGCCCAACTCATTCGCGACGGCGAATGCGGTTCGCGGATGGTCCCCGGTAATCATGATCGCGCGGATTCCCGCGGCGCGACACCGTGCGACCGACTCCTTTGCCATCGGCCGCGGAGGGTCGTACATGCCGGCAAGCCCGACGAACACCAATTCGCGTTCGACGGCTTCGGCATCGCTCGGATCCACATCGGAGGCGAGGGAGCGTTCCGCCGCCGCCAGCACGCGGAGAGCGCGCTCCCCCATCGATGCGATCTCTTCGAGGATGCGCTCGCGGTCGGTAGCTACCAGCACGCGAATCCCATCGGAGGCGAGGATCCGCGAGCAGCGCGCAAGCACTACATCGGGTGCGCCCTTGACGTATGCGCGCCGCTCACCGTTCGCCTCGCGCACTACGGTCATCCGCTTGCGGTCGGAGTCGAACGCGTGAGTCACGATCACGGGGAGTCGGCGCTCGATCTCGCCGCGAGCAATGCCCAGCTTCCCGGCCATCGCCAGCAGGGCGCCTTCCGTCGGGTCGCCGACAACGCTCCACACCCCGCCTTCCTCCTGTATGCGCGCGTCGCAACAAGCCGCGAACGCGAATGCCGCCGCTCGCGCAGGCGCAAGATCGCGCTCGCCGGGCGCGCGCCCGGCGCAAGTCACCCCGCCTCGCGGCGCGTAGCCGTCGCCTGCGATTCCATACCGCGCTGCGCCCGCCCAAAGCGTGCGTACGTTCATCTCGCCGCTCGTGAGCGTGCCGGTCTTGTCCGATGCAATCACATCGGCCGTGCCGAGCGTCTCGACCGCTTGCAATCGGCGCACGAGTACGCGCCGCTTCGCCATCCGTTGCACACCGACGGCGAGTGCAATCGTAACGACCGCGGGCAGCCCCTCGGGGACGGCGGCCACCGCGAGCGAGATCGAAGCCAGTAGCATTTCGAGCGCCGGTTGACCTCGCAGCCATCCACTGACGAAAACGATCGCAACAATGAGCAAGCAAATCCAAACAAGCCAGCGTCCTAGCTCTGCCAACTTGCGCTGCAGCGGCGTACGCTGATCGCCGGAGGCCGCCGTGGAGACAAGATCGGCGATGCGTCCAAGCTCGGTTGCCATGCCGGTGGCGACGACCACCGCGACGCCAGAACCCGCCGCGACGCTAGTCCCGGCGTGGACGAAATTGCATCGGTCGCCAAGCGACGCTTCCGCGCGCACGAGCGCGCTCGCCTTCTTTTCGACCGGAACCGACTCGCCGGTGAGAGATGCCTCCGTCATGC
>JAKEFC010000021.1 GCA_022616235.1 Planctomycetota bacterium | reverse complement strand
GCGCGAGGGCTACGCCACCTACACCTTCCGGCGCATGGATGGCGATGCGAACTTGACGCTCCGCCTCTCCGCGCACGATTCCGTCACGCGCGTCGCCGCGTGGACGGCGCTCATCTTCGCGGCGATCTCCATCTTGCTTTGGCGGCAGCGGCGGCGGCGAAGTCGCGCGTGACGCCGGCACGCGCCGGGCTCCTCTGTGGCGTCGCGGCCTACTTGTGGTGGGGGCTCGTGCCGATCTACTTCAAGGCGATCGCGCACGTCCCTGCGGACGAGGTCCTCGCGCATCGGATCGCGTGGGCGGTGCTCTTGCTCGCGCTCATCATCACGGCGCGCGGGAGCTGGGCCCCGCTTTGCGACTCCCTGCGCGCGCCGCGTGCGATCCCCATGCTGCTCGCGAGCACGCTCCTCGTCGCCGTGAACTGGTACGTCTACATTTGGGCGGTCGCCCACGACCGCGTGCTCGACGGCAGTCTCGGCTACTTCATCAATCCGCTCTTCAGCGTGCTCCTCGGATGCCTCGTGCTCCGAGAGAGGCTGCGCCGCTTGCAAGCGCTCGGCGTCGCGATCGCCGCGCTCGGCGTCGCCAGCCAGGCGATCGCCCTCGGGCGCGTACCCGCCATCGCGCTCGTGCTCGCGGTGACCTTCGCGCTCTACGGCTTCGTGCGCAAGAAGGCGCCGGTGGGAGCGCTCGCCGGGCTCGCCGTCGAGACGGCGATCTTGCTGCCGTTCGCGCTCGCTTACTTGGCGTGGCTGGGGCTCGAGAACAAGCTGGTCTTCTGCGCGGGCGGCGACCGCACCACCGATCTTTTGCTCGCGCTCGGCGGCGTGGTCACGGCGACGCCGCTCCTCTTCTTCGCGAGCGCCGCGCGGCGCCTGCCGCTCTCGACCGTGGGTTTCTTGCAGTACATCGCGCCCACCGGGCAGTTCCTGCTCGCCGTGCTCGCCTATGGCGAGCCGTTCACGACAACTCATGCCGTCGCCTTCGGCTGCGTATGGGGGGGACTCTGCTTGTTCACCTACGATCTCCTCGTTTGCGACCGCCGCCTGCGCCCCGGCACGACGCCGCAGGAGGCGAAAAACTAGCTGGAGACGGAGCTAGAACGGGCGTATAGAATGATGTGCGAGCGCCACGCGCGCTCAAGGCTCCCTCCCAAAGGCAATAGGACTAGAAGTAGTCTGGAAGAAAGGACTCGAAGATGCGGCGACTCGGCGCCACCGTGTTATCGGCGGCATTCTTGTTCGCGGCTCCTGTGCTGATGGCGCAGGCCGATCTCAAGGGGAAAGACGCGCCTGACTTCAAGGTGGGCAGCACGATCAACGAAGCACAGGCACTCTCCCTCGATGAGTGCCGCGGCGATGTCGTGCTGATCAAGTATTGGGGCGTGAACTGACCGCCGTGTGTAGCTGCCGTGCCGCAGCTCGAACGGCTCTGGAACGAGTTCAAGGACAAGGGACTTCACATCTTCCACGTCGAATCGCAAGGGACGAGCGAAGACGACCTGAAGAAATTCTGCCGCGCGAAGGGGATGACCTTTCCGCAGGTCATGGGGCAAGGCAGCTTCAGCGGCTATGAAGGCGGCAGCGGGATTCCGTATGCCTTCGTGATCGGCGCCGATGGCAAGGTCATCTGGCAGGGGCGCGAGGGCTATCACGCCGTGATCACCGAGGAGATGGCGAAGGTTCGCTTCCCGGGTCTCGGCAAGGGGAGCGTCGCCAAGGGTCTGGAAAAGGCCGCCGCGACGTTCGCGCAGAAGAACTACGGCAAGGCGATGGCCGATGCGCAGAAGAAGCTCGAAGCCGAGAAGGGGAAGTCGAGCGCCGATGCTGCCGTCGTCGCAGACGCCGAGCACATCATCGCGCGCGCGACCGCGGTCGGCGAGCGGCTCCAGAAAAAAGCCGAGAACGCGAAGGCGGAGCGCGAGTACGCGATCGCCATGGCGACCTACAAGATCCTTGAAGATGGATTCAAGGGCCAGCCGTTCGGCGACAACGCTGCCACGGCGCTCGACGCCATGAAGGCGGACAAGGAAATCTCCAAGGAGGTGAAGGCGCTGCAGCAGCTCGACGCCATGCTCGCGCAATTGGAGAAAGCCGCCGCCGATGAGAAGAAGAAGAACCTGAAAGCGTTCGCCGAGAAGTTCAAGGGTCTGAAGGCCGCCGAGAAGGCGGACCAGATGGCAGCGAACCTGTAGAGAACATCGTTCCGACTTTGGCCAGGCCCAAGGCCGGCGCAGCCGCGCTCGCCTTGGGCCTGGTTGTTTTCGCTTCTTGCATTACTCCGCTTGCAGCGCAGTGCTGCGCCACGACTGCGACTCCGAGAAGTGCCAGCGCCGGCAGAACTACTCTACTTCCTGCGGAACGATCGGGGCGGTGGCGTAACTCGTGAACTCCACGGGTGTCGGTGTCATGCCATGAAGCGTGATTCCTGCGTTCCGCTCCGGGGGACATAATGTGCGCGCTCCAACACCATTGGGCTGAAAAATAGTGGGCATCGCAAAGCCCCCTCGCGCTCGGGGCGAAGCCCCGAGCGCTTCACCCCAATGAGCACATCGGTTGCAGCAGTTGCTCGAGTACGGCACGTGCGTCGGCGGAGCAGATCCCGGGACCCGCGCGACCGACGGCGACTTCGCGCTCGCGTCCCGCGATGTGATCATCCCCATTGTGCGCGCCTATCGCCCCGATCTCATGCTCGTGAGCGCGGGATTCGACGCTCACCGAGACGAGCCGCTTGTTGGCATGCAGCTTACCGCACCGGGCTTCGCGCGTTTCGCGGCCGCACTGTTCGCGGTCGCCGATGAGCACGCCTCCGGCTGCACCGTGCCCTTACTCGAAGGCGGCTACGACCTCGCCGCTTTGGCCGAGAGCGTCCACGCGTGCGAGCGGAATCTCACGGGCGAAGGGGCGCCGGCCGCGGAGCCCGCGACACCGGCCGGCGAGCGTACCGTCGCGCGCCATCGCGACTTCCACCGCGCCTACTGGAATCTGTGACCTTCGGGCTGCATGCTGTACGCCCGCGGTTCGTCGGCGCGCGTCTGTCCGCGCGCCTTCGAGCCTGAATCAGTTGGAAGGCGGTCGTCATGTTTCAGTCGCGAGCGCTTATCACCAGCCTCGTTGGTGCGCTCCTCATTGCAGTCTCTCTCTTTCTGTTCGGCGCCGGCGGCAAGAAGGTGCGCTCGCCCCTGCCAGAGAACGGCTGGGAGTCCTGGCCGCCGGTCGAGGTCAAGGATGAATCGGCGCTCGCCTCTTACGAGGGGAGGTGGTGCATCGTGCGCACCACCGCGCCCGCGCAGGTGGCGAGGGACATCAGCGCCTTCGTGGACGAATACCTGGTCCAGTTTGGCGGCGTCTTCAGCGGCAAGTTCAAGATCGTCGAAAAGCTGAAGCTCCGCGTCCTTTCCACCGAGGATGAGTTCAAGTTCTTCTGCAAGCGCGTTTACGGCACCGACGAGTTTCGTCCTGCGTTCTATTCGCCTAACCTGCGCGAGACGTGGGTGACGCTCGGAGGCGCGGCGCGCAAGATGCTCCCTGAGGAAGTTCTGAAGCACGAATTTACGCACCACATGCTCCATTTCTTCACCGGACAAGAGCGGCTGCCCGATTGGTTCAACGAAGGCGCGGCTTGCTTCTTTCAGTACTGGGACATCACCATGACAAGAAGCGAAAACATCGAGATCAACCTGAAGCGTGCCAACGGCGGGTACTTCGGCTATTTCCCGCGCGTCATCCGCGACACGTTCGGGAAGCCGGAGTTTCTCGGCACCCAGGCGCTCATGGGGCTTTCCTACGACGCGTTCCACACCAAGGAAAAGAAGCTCGAGTACTTGTACTACAGCGAAAGCTGGGCGCTCGTGAACTTCCTCGCCTCGACGGCCGGCGGAAAGAAGTTCTTCAGCAATGTGACAGCGGCGCTTCGAGACGGGAAGGAGCTCACGAAAGTTCTGAAGCCGGAGACCTATGCTCAGCTCGAGCAGGCGTGGTACGAGGATATTCGCAAGCGGATCATCCCGAGCGCTCCGCGAAACTAGAGCGCGGCTGCACTAGACGCCTTCGACGAAGATCAGGTCGGCGTTCGATGCGCTGCGCCGGAGGCCGCTCGCCGCCCCTTGCTCCGCCCAACCCCTCGCCATTTGGAGACTTCGTACCCATCGTGCCTCCTTCCGGCCAGGCCTTTCCCCAGCCAAGGAGGCGACATCCCACTTACCCGCCACCTCGAACCGAAAGTGCATCATTTTCAGCAAGCATCGCAATACAATAATTCCCCGATGAGCCCTCCATGTCGCTTCCGGCCGGAAGAGATCGCATGCCTTACCTCCTGACCCGCAGCAGGGATCGCCGTTTCTGCGGGCAAGTCCAGCTCCCCGCCGGCTCCGCCACGATCGGGCGCTCTCCGCGGGCCACGATCCGGATCCAGGATCGCTCCGTCTCGAAGATCCACGCGAGCATCGAGCCGATCCCGGGGTCCACGAGCTACAAGCTCCGCGATCTCGGCTCCAGGAACGGGATCTACTTTCTCGGCGAGCGCCGCACGGAGTTCGAGATGGCGCCCGGGGACGAAGCGCGCCTCGGCATGGTGCTGCTCACGCTCTGCAGCGACGCGGCTCCGGGGGTGGTAATGGAAGCCATCGCCGCCGTCGCCGCGCCCGCCGCGGGGGCGCCAATCGCGCCAGAGACTGTATCGACGCAGAGCACGGCGCCGAGCACGGCGCCAAGCGCGCCGGCGGCCACCGAGCGCGAGTCGTTCCTGTCGCGCGGCGAGCGCGGATTGTTGCTGGTTTTTCTCCTCCTCGGCGGGCTCCTCGGCGTCGTCGTGTGGCAGCTTCCCGCCGGCACGTTGCCTTGGAGCATCAAGCCCGCCGCGGAGCGCGGCGATG
>JAKEFC010000183.1 GCA_022616235.1 Planctomycetota bacterium | reverse complement strand
GGTGTCGAGGCGGAGCCTCGACACCAGGGGGTTACGCCAGAGCCGCGGTGATGACGGAGCGCGCCGGTGCCTCGACACCAGGGGGGACTACGCGGGGGCCGGGACGCCAGGGGCGAAGTCACTCGATGTGGCGGAGGGTCGAAGAGATGAGGATCAAGAGCACGGCGAGGGCGGCGTTCACCGTGAGCCAAAAGCTCGGCCGTTCGCGCATCGCGGCGAAGGTGGGCGAGCGGCCGACCAAGGCGCTCGCGATGAAGAAGACACCCATCGCGGCGAGGAACTTCACGCCGAAGAGCATGTGGTAGTACGGCGCGACCTTGCCCTTCGGGATGCCGATCACGAGAAAGTTGTAGACCCCTGTCAGAAAAAGTAGCGCGATCCCGAGGTTCACGAGCCTTCGCCACCGGCGCATGACCTCCTCCCGCAAGCGCGCGCGTGCATCCTCGCTGAGCGCCTCCTGCGCCGCTGGAAGGTGCACGAAGCGCAAGAAGAGGAGTCCGCCGACCGCCGCGATCGCGGCGAGGATGTGCACCCAGCGGACGAGGATCCTCGGAATTTGCTCGACATCGAATTCGCTCACCGCGCCCCCTGCCCGCTCTTCGCGCGCCGCAGGCGCTCCTTGTACTTCTCGTAGAGCATCGTGTGGCGGCTCGTGAGGTCGATGCGGCGCCCCTCGATGAACATCATCTTCACCTGCGTGCGGATCTCGAGCGGGTCGCCGTCCGTTACGATGAGCGTCGCATCCTTGCCGCGCGCGAGCGAGCCCACGCGCTCCGCGACGCCGAGGATCTGCGCCGGATAGAGCGTGATCGCTTTCAGCGCCTCGTCGCGCGGCAGCCCGTAGGCGGCGGCAGTCGCCGCCTGATACGGCAAGTTGCGGCAGTTGCTCGTCTGGAAATCGGCGATCGCGAAGCGCACTCCCGCGTCGTGGAGCAGCCGCGGGGCGGTGAAAGGCGCGTCGTACGCATCATCGATCCGCGCGGGGAGCGCGTGTACGGGGCCGTAGATGACTGGCACGTCGAGCGCCACCAGGCGGTCGATGACGCGCGGCGCATCCTGGCCGCCGACGAGCACGCCGCGCATGCGATTCGCCTCGAGCCAATCGAGCGCCGCGCGAATCTGCAGCTCCTCCGCCGCGTGCAGGAACACGGGCATCTCGCGCGTCACGCACGGCACGAGCGCCTCGCAGCGCAGGTCGATCTCGGCGCCCGCGCTCCGCGCGAGCTGGTAGGCGCGCGCATCGTCGAAGAGCGCCGTAAGCTCGCGCAACTTCCGATCGCGCTCCTCGCGGCGCTTGCGCGCCGCTTCATCATCGCCCGGCACGTCGAAGTCCATCGCCGGCCACCAGACATGGACGCCGAGCGGCGCCTCGTACACGAGGTCCTCGTAGGTCCAGCCGTCCAACCGGAGGAGCGCGGAGGTGCCGGAGATCAACCCGCCGGTCGGCTGCGCTTGGGCGAGCGCGATGCCGTTCGCGCGCGCGACGGGCAGGTGTTCGCTGTCCGGGTTCACGGAGATTTCGGCGCGGACGTTGGGGTTCAATTCGCCGACTTCGCTCTGGTCGCGGGTCGCGCGCGCCTGATCGATCTCGATGAGTCCGAGCTGCGTGCCGAGAGCGATGAGCGCCGGATACACATGCAGCCCCGTGACGTCGATCACCTCGCCCCCCGCGGGCGGCGGCACCTCCTCCGCGATCGCGGTGATCACGCCGCGCTCGAAGCCGATCGACGCAAGGCGCGCTTCCGCCGCGACGGGGTGCACGGTGCCGCCGCGGAGCACGATCGGAGCGGCCTGCGGCGGCGCGGGACGCTGATCCGATCCGTACGCGGCGGCGAGCGCCGCCGCGGCGGCTGCGGCTGCCACCGCCAACCGCCGGGGAGTCTTCCATCTCGCGCTCATGGCTCCCCTTCCCGCTTCGGCGGCTCCACGGTGCCGCCGGCGGCGTCCGCCGGCGCTTTCTTCTCTTCTTTCTTCTCGCGGCTCCGGAAGTCATCGAGGAGTCGTTGGACGAGCAGGTTCTTTCGTTCGCCGTCGCGCGCGGCGAGCGTCCGGTCCGCGGCGCGGCTGAACATCTGCTCGCCTTCGATCCACGTCTCGAGGCAGATCGTGTAGGTCGAGAGCGGGTCGCCGCTCCAGATCACGAAGTCGGCGTCCTTGCCCGGCTCGAGCGAGCCGATTTGCCGCTCCAGGTGGAGCTGGCGCGCGGCATTCAGCGTCACGAAGAGGAGCGCCTCTTCCGGCGCGAGGCCGCCATACTTGATGGTTTTCGCGGCCTCGAGGTTCAAGCGCCGCGCCATCTCGTCGGAGTCCGAGTTGAACGTCGTCACGACGCCGGCCTCGGCGAGGAGCGCGCCGTTGTACGGGATCGCATCGTAGACCTCGAACTTGTAAGCCCACCAATCGCTGAACGCGGAGCAGCTCGCGCCGTGCGCGGCGATCTCGGGAGCGACCTTGTACCCCTCGAGCACGTGCTGAAACGTGTTCACTTTGAAGCCGATCTCCTCGGCGAGGCGGATCAACATGAGGATCTCGTCTTGGCGATAGGAGTGGCAGTGGATGTGCCGCCGCCCTTCGAGGATCTCGACGAGCGCGTCCAGCTCGAGATCGCGGCGCGGGGCCGCTGGCGCCGCGGCTCCCCCCGCCCCCGCCGGGCCTTCCGCGGCCTCGCGCTCGGCGGCACGAAACTCCGCCCACTCCCGCGCGTACGCCTTCGCGGCGAGGAAGCGATCGCGGATCAATTGCTCGACTCCCATGCGAGTCTGGGGATAGCGCGTCGTGTGCGCGTCCCCCCAATTCGACTGCTTCACGTTCTCGCCGAGCGCGAACTTGATCGTCGGCGGCGCTTCGCGAAGCTTGAGGCCTTCGGCGCTCTCCCCCCACCGCAGTTTGATCACTTGCGTCTGGCCCCCGATCGGATTCGCGGAGCCGTGCAGGAGCAGCGCCGTCGTGAGTCCCCCTGCCAGCTCGCGGTAGAGGCCGACGTCATCCGGGCGGACGACGTCGCCGATGCGCACTTCGGAGGTGACCGACTGCGATGATTCGTTGACGCCGCCGGCGATCGCGGTGTGCGAGTGGACGTCGATGATCCCCGGGGTGACGTGCAGGCCGGTCCCATCGATTACGTGCGCGCCCGCGGGCGGCGCGAGGTCGCGTCCCACCGCCGCGATCTTCCCGCCCTCGACGATCATGTCGCCGTTCGCAATCGTGCGCTCGGGGCCGCAGGTCCAAAGGTGCGCATCCTTCACGCAGAGAATCGGTGGCGCGAAGGCCGGCTCGCTCCGCCCACGCGGGCCGAGCGGCACCGGCGGCACCTCGGACGCGCTTCCCCGCCAGAGTTCGCGCGCGGCGTTGGAGCCGGCGCCGGCCTCGGCCTCCGCTTCCCCCGCCGCGCCCATCTTGGGCTCCGGCGCGCCCGTGCCCGCGGCGTGGCGATGCGCAGTGAGCGTGCCGCGGCGCCCATCCGCGAGGAGCGCGGTGCCCGTGATCTGGCCGCGCGCGCCATCCGCGGTCGCCCCAGCGAGCACGATGCCGGAGACGCCGAACGCCGCGCCATCGAAGGTCATGCTGATGGAATTCCCATCCGATTGCAGCGTGGCCTTGATCTCGGCGCGCGCCGCGCCATCCGCGAGAAACTTGATCTCCGGCTTGAGGCGGTCGCCGCTCAATCGAAAGCGCGCGTTGTATGTTTTTCCCGCCACGAGCAGCGCCTCCCACTCGCCGCGAAGATCGGGCGGCAAGTTCGCTATCACGGGGTAGCGCCGCCCATCGATCCATACCTCGATGAGATTCGTCTTCTCCGCGAACGGCTCGCCATCGAATACTGCGAGACACGCGAGCTTGCCGGGGGCGACCGTGCCGGCGACCTCCTGCAACCCGAGGATGCGCGCGGGCGCGACCGTGAGCGCATCGAGCACTGCCGTGAGCGAAAGCCCGCGGTCGCGCATGCGGCGCACTCGTTCCGAGAAGTCCTTCGGCGACTTGAGTCCGCGCGGCGTGAGCGCGAAGCGGATCCCGGCCCCCGCCAAGCGCGCCGCGTTCTCGGGAGCGCGCGCCCACGACTCGAGTTCGCGCAGCGAGACGCGCGCGGCGTCCTCGGGGCGCGCGATCCGCGGCGCTTCGGGAAACGCGACGGGGAGCACGACTTCCGGCGACAGCGCGGCCACGTCGCCGAGCCACTGGTACTCGGCGCCGTTCCCGAGGTACCAAGCGCGCAAGCGGAACTCGTCGACGACGCGCGCGACGGAGAGCAGCTCGAGCGGATCCGCGGTGCGGAGAGCGAGCGGCAGCTTCCCTTCGAGAACGGGGAGGAGCGCGGCGAGGGAAGCGTTGAACTCCGGGGGCGTCGCGCCCGCGGGGTTTGCGGCATAGCGGCGCCAGGCGTCGCGATACCAGGCGGCGTCGTAGAGGGTTTGCCGGAGGAGAGCGACGGCGCCCATGCGCGAGTTCGGATAGCCGCGGTCGTCCTCGCCGCCATGCGCGAGGCTCGCGAAATGCGCGACCTCCGCCGCCACGATCGCTTCGCGCGGCTCGGCATCGCCGAGCGTGACGAGCGAGCCCAGCCCCGCAAGGATGCCATCCTCCGGCGCCACGAGCGCCAGCGTAAATCCTTGCCCGCGATGCTCCGCGGCGCGCGCGGCCGGGAGCGGCAGCGCGAGCGCGGCGTCGCGCTCGGGCTGGATCCGAGAATTCCAACTGCGGGCGACGCGCTCCGCGCCGGCGGGGACGGCGGGGACTTGGAGGCGGAAGTCTAGGTCGATGAAGCCGGCGGTGATCGTGCACCCGGTACGGTCCCACACGCGCGCATCGGGAGGCACGGGTCCGCCAGCGCTCTCGATGAGCCCATCGCGAAGCACGATCGCGGCCTGTTCGAGGACTTGCTCGGGGGTGGCGTAGACGCGGGCGCCGGTAAGGGCGTGGACCTCCGGCCGGCGATTCTCGATGCCGTCGGTGGGCGCGGTCTGCGCGCGCGCTCCCTCGGGAAATAGGGCGAGGAGCACGGCGATCGTGATCCTAGTGCCGCGGAGCGGCGCGCCGGTTCGATGGAACTTTGACTGGTGTACTCCGTCCATGAATTGCCCTATATAGCGATCTCGCGCGCCCCTGACCAGCCGGCGGCCTTCTCGCACGGCAACTTGTCAGCGGACAAAGAGCGCGGGAAACTGGGCCGCGGAATGCCGAGCGCGCCAAATCGCGGCGCCGAAAGCGAGGACGAAATGAGCGCGATCGATGCGAGACGCCTCGCAATGGGCGCAGTGCTCTTGCTCCTAGCCGCAGGCGCCGGGTGCGCGGCGCGCTGGACTGCGGCACGTGGATCGGTCGGGAGCGGCCTCGTGTCGAAGGTGCATTACCTGTCGCCCGAGCTAGCCGGCGGGGAGATCGTCCGCGTCGACGGCTTGACGAGCCAGTGGATGGAAGCTGGCCGCCTCGCGGTCAGCGCGCGGATACGCAATCGTTCGGAGGATCCAATCGCGCTCTCCGTGCGCGCGGTCTTCATCGATCGCGCGGGGAATTCGCTTCCGGCGGCGGACGATTGGCGCTTGCTCCGCATCGAGCCGCAGCAGTCGATCCCGTTCGAGGCCGCGGCACCGAATGCGCTCGCCGCCGACTATCGGATCGAAGTGCGGCGCGCCGCCAACTATTAAGAGCACGTTTCAGAATGAAGCCGTCGCCCCGAGGTCGAACGAGGCGCCGGATGTCAAGGAGAGCCGCCGAGGCGTAGTGATGGAGAAATACGTAGAGGCGGCTCGACGAAGGCAGGCGGCGCCGCAGTCGACCGAAGGCAGGCGGCATT
>JAKEFC010000020.1 GCA_022616235.1 Planctomycetota bacterium | reverse complement strand
CAGAGTTTGTCGCTGAGTTCGTACACGATCCCCCCGCAAGAAACACCGGCGCCACGAACTCAGTTATACACGAATGAAGGGTTATTGGGATAGGCTCTTAGCTTGCCTTTGATGACTTCGACGATGCCTGCGGTAACGGTGCCGTCGCCGTTGTCCTTCTCGACCTTGCAAATGGCGATGGCGTCGGCCGATTTCACGTATGCCGCGAGATCGACAGGCGCTTCCTTGGCGACTGCCGGCGCGATGCATCGAGCAAAGGCGCCAATCAGAAGTACGAAGCGCTTCATGCAAGCACGCTCCACTCGATCCTAATTGCCCGGGGGCGGCGGCGCGTCCGGCGGCGGGCCGGAGTCGCCGGGGCCGCCCCAACGATTGTTGCGGCGGTTCTCGTCTTCTTCTTTTTGGATCAACTCGTATTCCGCGTATTGGTCGGGGGCGAGGAGCTGCTTCACCTGCTCCGTGGTCGCGCGGCGCTGCTCCTGCATCAGCGGGCGTGCTTCCGGCCATTCGATCTCCCCCGCCTCGGCGCGGTCGCGGATCTTCGCGATCTGATCGAAGTTGTCCGTGAAAGCCGCGATCAGATCCTCTTCTTGGTAAGTCGTCAGTCGCAAGCGCTCGGAGAAACTCTTCACGCGCTCTTTGATGTTCTCGATCCTTTGCGCACGGCGGCGCTCGGCGCGCTCGGCCCGCTCCTCGGCGCGAATCTCCGCCAGCGTTTCCCGCACCTGCGCGGTGAAGGCTTCGCCCTCCGGCGGGTTCGTGTCCTCTTTCAAGCGCTCGCCGACGAGGGAGGCAAGTTTGTCGAAGGCGGGCTCATCCTGCGGAACGGACTCGGCGAGCTTTCGAACCTCGCCGGCAGCGGGATCCGTTTCGAATTCGGTCGCCGGCGCTCCTGCGACGTCATTCGCCGTCTCCCCGCCCAGGGAGCCCGGGGCATCAGGGATGCCAAGGTAGCTCGTACCTGCCGGATCGACGCTTCTCCTCGCGCCGTACTTTTCGAACTGTGCGCTGAGCGTGGTTTGTTCCACGCGGAGCCCGTCCAGCTCCGCGCGTAGCGCCTCGTGCTCGCGGTAGAGCGCGACCGAGACCGCCGCGCTCCCCCCAACGGCGAGCAGCGCAATTGCAGCCAAAAAAGATTTCATCGAGCCAACTCCTTCGATTTTCGGGGCGCGCGGCGCGGGTGGCCCGGCGCCGGCAGCCGCACCTATTGTACGGAGTCTGCGCCCCGGCGGCACGAGCGGCTACCCGGCACCTCGAAGGCGCGCCGCCGCGGCGCGGTCCGCGAACCACAGGCAACGGCCGTCTGCCGGCCGGATGAGCTGCGACGGCAGGCGAGCCGGGTCCGGCTCGCCCTCCAGGACCTCGCGTAGAGTCGCGGCCTTGTCGGCGCCCGTGACGAGGAACAGCACCTCTGCCGCATGATTGAACACCGGCGGCGAGAGCGTGATTCGGTAGGTCTTGAATTTCTCCACCCACGGCGAGGCGGCGAGCCGGCGCACCTCCCCTACCGCGTCCGTCCCCGGAAAGAGCGACGCGGTGTGGCCGTCCGCGCCCATGCCGAGGAGCATGAGATCGAAGCGGGGCCACTCGCTGGCGCGCAGCCGGAAGAAGGCGCGAAGCTCCTCCTCGTACAGGCGCGCGGCCTCCGCCGCATCGGCCAACTCGGCTCGGATGCGGTGTACGTTCGCGGCAGGCACGAGCCCCGCGTCGAGTAGCGCCTCCCGCGTCATGCGGTAGTTCGAGTCCGCGTGCTCAGGAGACACGTGCCGCTCATCGCCCCAGAAGAGATGGAGCGCATCCCACGGGACCTTCGCGCGCGGCGCCTCCGCTCCGCGCTCCGCGAGGATCTGGTAGAGCCGCCGCGGCGTCGAGCCGCCCGCAAGCGCGATCGCCGCCCGCCCGCGCTCCGCCACCGCCGCCGCGGCGACGCGCGCGAATTCATCGGCCGCCGCCCGCGCGACCGCTTCCCCATCGGGAAACGTGCGCAGCTCGAAGGGCGTCGCCTTGCCGCTCGCCACGAGGCGCTCTACTTCTGTCCCTGGTAAGCGGTCATGATCTTGTCCAGGAACTTGAGCGCATCGGGGCGCTTTCGTTGGAACGAATTCCGCCCGATGATCGACCCGAAGCCGCCGCCATCGCGGATCGCGCGCACTTCGTCGAACACGGTCTCGTCGCTGGCGGTCGCACCCCCCGAGAAGATCACGATGCGGCGGCCGTTGAAGGTGCACTGCACGACGTGCCGCACGCGATCCGTCAGCGTCTCTACCGGCACCTTGTTCTCCAAGTAGACCTTCTTCGCCGCCTCCTGCTCGAGGTGCGCGCTCGGGAGCTTCACTTTCACGATGTGCGCGCCCAACTCCGCGGCGATGTGCGCCGCGTAGCCGGTCACGTCGATCGCGGTCTCGCCCTGCTTCGAGAGCGAGCTGCCGCGCGGGTAGGACCAGATCACGACCGCGAGGCCGTTCCGCTTCGCCTCCTCCGCGAGGCCGCGGATCTTCGAGTACATGTCGAGGCGGAAATCGGAGCCGGGGTAGATCGTGTAGCCGATCCCCACGCAGCCGAGGCGGAGCGCATCGTACACGCTCCCCGTGATCGCCTGCGTCGGATCCTTCTCGTCCTTCAGCACATCGTGGTTGTTCAGCTTCAAGATGAGCGGGATCGCCCCCGCGTACTCGCGCGCGCCGGCCTCCAGGAAGCCGAGCGGCGCCGCGTACGCCGAGCAGCCGGACTCGATCGCCAGCTCGAAGTGATAGCGCGGATCGTAGGCCGCGGGATTCCCCGCGAAGCTGCGCGCGGGCCCGTGCTCGAACCCCTGGTCCACCGGGAGGATCACCATGCGGCCGCTTCCGCCCAAGCGCCCGTGTTGTAAGAGCCGCGCGAGATTCGTGAGCGTGCCCGGACTGTCGCTGCCGTACCAGCTCAGGATCTCGCGAACGCGTTGAGTCTGCATTTCGTCCCTTCTTTCGCCGCGCGCCGCGCGCGCCGTTTCTCGATCTTCCGTCGTATTTGCGCCAACGGCATCACTTGCCGATGAACCGCTCGCAATCCGCCACGTCGCCGGCGCTGCCGATATAGAGCGGCACTCGCTGGTGGATGCCCTCGCGCGCGACCTCCGCGATGCGCGCTCGCCCGGTGGAGGCGCGCCCCCCCGCTTGCTCCACGACAAATGCGAGCGGCAAACACTCGTAGAAGAGGCGCAGCTTCCCTTCCTTCTTCGGGCCCCCCGGCGGGTAGAGGTAGATCCCCCCCTCGCAGAGGATCCGATGCACGTCGGCGACCAGCGCCCCCGCGTAGCGCAGAGAGTAGGGGCGGATCTGCCCCGGGTCGTGGCTCTGCACGTGCTCGATGTAGCGCCGCACGCCGGGATCCCACTGGTGGAGGTTGCCGAGGTTCGCGCTGTAGTAGTGGCCGCGCTCCGGGCAGCGGATGTCCTTCTGCGAGAGCACGTATTCGCCGAGGTCGTCGAGCGTGAACGCGTGCGCGCCGCGCCCAGAGGTGTAGGCGAAGATGGTGCTCGGGCCGTACATGATGTACCCCGCCGCCACCAGCTCCGCGCCGTTCGCGAGAAGATCGGTCTCGGCATCCGCGTGCGTGCTCGTCCGCAGGTGTACGCCGAAGATCGTGCCGACCGGGCCGTTCACGTCGCAGTTCGACGAGCCATCGAGCGGATCGATGCAGAGGATGTAGCGCGCGTCGCGCCCGCCTTCGACCCGGTACAGCTCCGCCGCCTCCTCAGAGACGATGCCGGCGACGAGTCCAGTGTGCGCGAAGGCATCGAGCACGACCTGATGCGAGTAGACGTCGAGCTTCTTCTGCGCATCGCCGGTGGCGTTGCGGTCGCCGACGAGGCCGAGTTGCCCGACGAGCGCGGCGCGCCGCATCTCCCGCGCCAGCACCTTCGACGCGGCCGCGATCTGCGCGATGAGGTCGGCCAGATCCTGCGGCATCTTCGCGCCGCCGTGCAGCTCCGCGAGGATGTGCCGTTGCAAGGTAGTGCCGAGCATTGCCCTCCCTCTCACCGGCGCGCGAGCGCGCGCCATGCCATGCCGCGCCATGCAGCGCTATTCCGCGCCGCTGCGCTACGCGGCGTGGATCCGCGCGCCGCTCCTTCGCAGCGCGCAAAGCCCCGCGCCGAGGAGCGCGGTCTTGTCGTTCGTGATCACGTGCACCGGAATCGTGCGCAATAGCGGCGCGAGCCGCCCCTTCGCGAAAAACTGCTCCAGGAACGGACCCTCTCGGAGGCGCGGCAGGATCTTCGGTGCGATCCCGCCGCCGAGGTAGACGCCGCCCGTCGCCATGAACTTGAGCGCCGCGTTCCCCGCCTCCGCGCCATAAAAACTCACGAGCAAGTGGAGCGCCATCTCCGAGCGCCGATCCACGCGCGCGAGCCCCGCGCGGGCGATCGTCGCGGGCAGGTCGTCCGCGACCACGAACTCCGCCGGCAGCTCGTCGAAGCTCTTCCCGGGGATCTTCTGCACGTCGCGCAGGAACTCGTAGATGTTGCGGAGGCCCTGCCCCGAGAGGACGTGCTCCCAGCTCACGTGCTCGTGCTGGGCGCGCAGGCTTCGCCACAGCTCGACCGAAAGCTCGCAGAACGGGGCGAAGTCCGCGTGCCCGCCTTCGCACGCGAACGGCAGGTGTTCGCTTCCGTTCCAAAAGAGCCCCGCCTCGCCGAGCCCTGTTCCCGCCGAGATCACGGCGCGGTTGCCGGCCGCCCCCGCCACGCCCGCGTGCAAGGTCTCGACGTCCGCCGCGCCCAGCATGCGGATCCCCCACGCGTTCGCTTCGAGGTCGTTCAAGAGCCACACGTCCGCGATGCCCACTTCGCGCGCAAGCTCCGCGCCGTCGATCACCCACGGCAGGTTGGTCGCCGTGGCGCGTCCGTCCCGCACCGGCCCGGCCACGCCGAGACAGGCCGCGCGCGGACGCGCGCCGCTCTCCTTCAGAAACGCTCGCACGATCTCCGCGAGGCCGCCGTGCTCGCGCGCACGGTAGCGCGCCTCGCGTACCAGGGCGCAGCGCCCGCTCTTCTCCTCGAAGATCGCGAGGCGCGTGTTCGTGCCTCCGACGTCGCCGCCCAGGAACATCAGTCGATCTTTCGCCATGCGCGGCCGTCTTGCTCGAGCAGCTCCGCCGCCTCATCCGGCCCCCAGCTTCCCGCCGCGTAGTTCGGGAAGCCGCGGGCGCGCAGCGCGGCCCACACATCGAGGATCGGCGTGACAACCTGCCAGCCGACCTCCACCGTGTCGGCGCGCTGGAAGAGCGTCGCATCGCCGAGCATGCAGTCGTAGAGGAGCGTCTCGTAGCCGGTGGTCGGATCGCTCCCGAAGTACTTCGAATACTCGAACTCCATGTCCACCGCCCCCGCGCGCACGACCGGCCCCGGCACCTTGGCCTGGAAGCTCAGCGAAATCCCTTCGCGCGGCTGGATGTGGAGCACGAGGAAGTTCGCCGGCACGTGCTCCGCTTCCGTGCCCCGGAAGAGCACGTGCGGCGCGCGCTTGAACTGGATCGCGATCTCCGTGACGCGGCGCTTCATGGCCTTGCCCGTGCGCAGGTAGAAGGGCACGCCTGCCCAGCGCCAGTTTTCGATGAAGAGCTTGAGCGCGACGAAGCTCTCCGTATTCGAAGACGGATTCACGCCGGGCGAAGAGCGATACGCGGGGATCGCGTTCGAGCCGATCATGCCGTCTCCGTATTGGCCGCGCACTGCGCACTTGAGGACGTCTTCGGGGCTGATCGGCTGCACCGAGCGCAGCGCCTTCGCCTTCTCGTCGCGCACCGCTTCCGCCTCGAACGAGATCGGCGGCTCCATGGCGATGAGCGCGAGGAGCTGGAAGAGGTGGTTCTGCACCATGTCGCGGAGCGCGCCCGAGGTCTCGTAGTAGCCGGCGCGCTGCTCGACGCCGACCGACTCCGCGACCGTGATCTGCACGTGGTCGATGTACTGGCGGTTCCAGATCGGCTCGAAGATTCCATTCGAGAATCGAAACACGAGGATGTTCTGCACCGTCTCTTTGCCGAGATAGTGGTCGATGCGGTAGATCTGGTTCTCCGAAAGCGTGCCGCCGATCGCGCCGTTCAGCGCGCGGGCGGAGTCGAGGTCGCGGCCAAAGGGCTTCTCCACGATCACGCGCCGCCATTGCCCATTCTCTTCCGCCGTGAGGCCGGCATTTCCGAGCTGCTGCACGATCTCGGCGAAGAGCCCCGGCGGCGTGGCGAGATAGAACAAGTAGTTGCCGCGCGTGCCGTGCTGCTTGTCCGCCTTGGCGAGCGCTTCCTTCAGCTTCTCGTAGGACTTAGGGTCGTTGAAGTTGCCGCCGACGTAGTGGAGGCGTTCCTCGAACCAATTCCACAGCCGCGGGTCCACGGCGCCGGTCGCGTACTCGCGGATGTCCTTCGCGAGCTGCTCGCGCACCGCCGCGTCGCTCCCTTCGCTCCGCGCGAACCCGATGATGGCGAACTCCTTCGGCAAGAGCTTCCCCTTCGACAGGTTGTAGAGGGCGGGGATCAGCTTTCGCTTCGTGAGGTCGCCGCTCGATCCGAAGATCACGATCGTGCACGGATTCGCGGGGCGTCCATGCTGGTCCGGACCGCTCGCGTCGCCACTTCGAGACTGCATGCCGAGATTGCTCCTTGATCAGGCGTTGCGGGCGCGCACCGCCGCGACAACGCGGCGTGCGCGCGCGTTGGCGCGGGTTATCCGCCGGCCGGGCGCTCCACGTGGCCGCCGAATTTTTGGCGCATTGCGCTCAGCATCTTCTCCGCGTAGGTGTGCTCGAGCCGCGAGCGGAAGCGGGTATAGAGCGAAGCCGACAATACGTCCGCCGGGACCGCCTCCTCGATCGCCGCCATGATCGTCCAACGCCCCTCCCCCGAATCCTGCACGAAACCGGTGTAGTTGGAGAGCGACGGGTTCTCGATGAGCGCCATCGCGGTGAGGTCGAGGAGCCAGGAGCCGACTACGCTCCCGCGCCGCCAGACTTCCGAGATCTCGGCGAGGTTCAGGTCGAAGCGCTGATTCTCCGGCAGCTCCTTGGAGGTGGCGTTTCGCATGATGTCGAACCCCTCCGCGTACGCCTGCATGAGTCCGTACTCGATGCCGTTGTGCACCATCTTCACGAAGTGTCCCGCGCCCGGCGGGCCGCAGTGCAGGTAGCCTTCCTCCGCCGTCCCCTGCCCCTGCTTGCGCCCCGGTGTGCGCTCGATGTTCCCCCGTCCCGGCGCGAGCGTCCTCAGGATCGGGTCCAGGCGCTGCACGGGCTCGCGATCGCCGCCGACCATCAGGCAGTAGCCACGGTCGATGCCCCACACGCCGCCGCTCGTGCCCACGTCGACGTAGAAGATCTTCTTCGTTTTCAGAGTTTCGGAGCGGCGCACATCGTCCTTGAAGTACGAATTGCCGCCGTCGATGATCGTGTCGCCCGCCTCCAGAAGCTCGCCGAGAGCGCGCACGATCTGCTCGGTCGGATCCCCAGCGGGCACCATGATCCAGCCCGCGCGCGGCTTCTTCAGCGCCTTCACGAACTCCTCCAGGCTGTTCGCGCCGGTCGCGCCCTCCTTCGCGAGCTGCTTCACGTTGTCCGGATTGCGATCGAATACTACGCACTGATGGCCGCCGCGAATCAGCCGGCGCACCATGTTGGCGCCCATGCGCCCCAACCCAATCATGCCAAGCTGCATCCCGGTCACTCCTTTGCTTGTGGCGCCGTCGCATGCGCGACGCGCACTTGAGCCAGCGCCTGGCGCGCCGCCGCGAGCAGCGCCCGCAGCCCCGCCCCCACGTCCTTCGGCAAATGGACTCGCAGCGCGCGCCGCCCGCGCTCGACGAGCACCTCGAAGTCGCCGCGCGCCTGCGCCGCCTTCACGACCCCGAAGGTGTACTTTTGTCCCGGCACCGCCACGTCCTCCGCGTCGTCGCAAGTAATTTGCAGGAATACGCCGCTATTCGGCCCGCCCTTGTAGGCCTGCCCGGTCGAGTGCAGGAAGCGCGGCCCGAAGCCGAGGCAGGTCGCGACCTTCTTCGCATCGCGGACGAGGTGCCGAAGCTCCCCGAGCACGCCCTCGTGCGCCGCCGTCATCTCGACATAGGCGAGGAGCCCGAAGTAGTCGCCGGGCCGCATGCGGTCGAAGAAGGCGCCGAGCACGCCGGCGAGGCTCTTCGTCGCGCCGCCCGCGCCGAGCGCCGCGGCGTTCCCGCGATCCGCGAACAGCTTGATCCCATCTCCGGTGAAGAACGGCTGCTCCGCGGGGAGCGCGCCCGTCTTCTCGTACTCCGTCGTCAGCTTTTTTGTCTCGATCTTGCTCGCCTCGACGTCCGGCTGGTTGAACGGATTGATGCCGATCACCGCGCCCGCCACCGACGTCGCGATCTCCCAGCGGAAGAATTCCTGTCCGATGCAGTACGGCTCCGGCACGCGGATCCGCACGACGGGATGGCCGCCCTTCTCGAGCGCGTCGACCGCCTTGTCCTGCCCCGCATCCGGAGCGCTGTCGAGGCGCGTGTACACGAACAGGCGGTCGTTGCCGTACGCCGCCGCCGCGGCCGCGTTCTCGCGGTCGACCGGGACGATTCCCTTGCCGTCCTTCCCCGTCGACTCGGCGATGAGCTGCTCGAGCCAGGCGCCGAGCCCTTGCAGCGCAGGCGACGTGACGAACGTGAGTTTGTCGCGCCCTTGCTTGGAGAGCACGCCGAGGATCGTGCCGAGCACGACTCCCGGGTTTTCCGCCGGCGGCACGCTCGGCGCGCAGGAGTTCACCATCTCCATCGTGCGCGCCAGGAAGCGCGCGGCGTCCAGCCCCATCGCCGCGAGCGGCACCATGCCGAAATCGGAGAGCGCGGAGTAGCGCCCGCCGATCGAGGCCCAGCCGTGGAAGATGTGGCGGAAGTTGTCCGCACGGGCCGCCTCTTCCATCTTCGAGCCGGGGTCGGTCACCGCGATGAAGTGGCGCCCCGCGTGCGCCGCGCCGACCGCCTTCGCCATCCGTTCGAGGAAGTACTGCTTGAAGATGTTCGGCTCCAGCGTGCTCCCCGACTTGCTCGACACGATGCAGATCGTCTTCTTCAGGTCGACCTTCTTCTCGAACGCGCGCACTTGCGCGGGATCGGTCGAGTCGAGCACGTGTAGCTCGGGATGGCCCGCGATCCTGCCGAACGTGAGCTTCAAGACGTCGGGGCAGAGGCTCGAGCCGCCCATGCCGAGGAGCAAGATGTGGGCGAAGCCCTCGCTCTTCAGCTCCGCCGCCAGCTCCTTGAACTGCTCGATCCGCCGCGTCTGCTCCGCCACGATGTCGAGCCAGCCGAGCCATTGGGACTCGTCCTTGTTCGTCCACACGGACGCGTCGCGCGCCCAGAGGCGGCGGATGTTTCCGCGCACGCGCCACTCCTCGAGCGACTTGATGACCGCCTCGTTCAGCTCCTTCGGCAGCGCCTGAGTCTGCTTCCCGATGCGGCCCGCGAGCAGCTCCTGCCGCTTGTGCTCGACGACGGCGAGGAGGCGGTCGAAGGCCTCCGCGAAGATGACGACGCCGTCCTCGAGCAACTGCTCCGTGACGGCTTTCATCGAGATCCCCGCGCGCTCCATGTTCTCCATCGTCGCGCGCGCGCCGGCGAGGTCGTCCTCGATGCTGACACGCGCTTTGCCGTGGTCGCGAAACGCCTCGAATGTCGCCGGCGGCAGCGTGTCCACCGTGTCGGGCCCGATCAGCTCCTCGACGTAGATCACGTCCCGGAACTTCGGATTCTTGGTGCTCGTCGAAGCCCAAAGCATGCGCTGCGGCATGGCGCCCTTCGCCGCGAGCGCCTTCCAGCGCGGCGTCTCGAGCAAGCGCCGGAAGCTCTGGTAGGCGAGGCGCGCGTTCGCGATCGCTACCTTGCCTTGCACGCCCTCGAGCAATTTGCGCCGCGCCGCATCCTTCTCCGTGGCGAGCAATTGGGCGATGCGGCCGTCGATGTTCGAATCGATGCGGCTCACGAAGAAGCTCGCGACGCTCGCGACGCGGCTGACGTCGCCGCCCTTCTTCGCCAGCGCCTCGAGCCCGCGGATGTACGCCTCCGCCACGGTCTCGTAGGCGCTTTGCGCGAAGAGAAGCGTGACGTTGATGTTGATCCCCTCGGAGATCAGGGTCTCGATCGCCGGCACCCCTTGCGGCGTGGCCGGCACTTTGATCATGACGTTGTCGCGCCCCACCGCGCGCCACAGCCGCCGCGCCTCGGCGAGCGTTCCCTCCGTGTCGCGCGCGAGATACGGCGACACCTCGAGGCTCACGTAGCCATCCTTGCGGTTCGTGCGCTGGTAGACCCCGTAGAGCACGTCTGCCGCGTCCTTCAAGTCCTGCACCGCGACGTGCTCGTAGATCGCCTTCGCGTCCACGTTCTCCTGGCGCACGAAGGAGGCGATCTCGTTGTTGTAGTCGTTGGAGCCGCTGATCGCCTTCTCGAAGATGGCGGGATTCGACGTGACGCCGCCGAGCCCATCCTTCTCGATGAACCGCAACAACTCGCCGCTCGTGATCATCGTGCGGCGGATGTAGTCGAGCCATGCCGACTGGCCGAATTGTCCGAGTTCCACCAACGCGTTCATCTCTTCTCCTTCGCACGATCGGCGGCGGCGCCGTGCATGCGGGCCTCGATGGCCAGCACCTTCGCGAGCCGCCGCGCATGACGCTCTTCCGCCGTGTATTTCGCTCCGAGATAACTCCGCACGATCTCGCGCGCCAGCTCGACGCCGATCACTCGCGACCCGAGCACGAGCACGTTCATGTCGTCGTGCTCCACGCCCTGATGAGCGCTGTAGGTGTCGTGGCAGAGTCCCGCGCGCACGCCGCGCACCTTGTTCGCCGCGACCGATGCCCCCACGCCGCTTCCGCAGATCACGATGCCGCGCTCGGCGCGCCCATCGCGCACCGCGGTCCCCACTAGTTCCGCGAAGTCGGGGTAATCGACGGCGCGCGCGTCGTGCGTGCCGGCGTTCATGACTTCGTGCCCCGCTTGCGCCAGCTCGCGCGCGAGCGTCTCCTTCAACTCGAAGCCGGCGTGATCGGAACCCATGACGAGGCGCATGATCACTTCTTACCGCCGGCGAGCGACTTCGCCGCGGCGACGACGTTTTCGGCGGAGAATCCGAATTTCTTCTGCAGCTCCGCGAGCGGCGCGGAGGCGCCAAAGGTCTTCATGCCGATCGTCTTCCCCGCGAGCCCCACGTAGCGCTCCCAACCGAAGGTCGAAGCCTGCTCCACCGCGACGCGCGCGGTGACGCCTGGCGGCAGCACGGTGGCGCGGTACTCCTCGCTCTGCTTCTCGAAAAGCTCCCACGATGGCATGCTGACCACGCGGGCGGCGATCCCTTCGCTCTTCAGCTTCTCGTACGCATCGACCGCGAGGGAAAGCTCGCTGCCGGTCGCGAGGAGGATCAAGCGCGGCTTGCCGTCCGCGGCATCCGCGAGGACATAGCCGCCCTTCGCCGTGCCGGCGGCCGGCGCGTAGCGCTTGCGGTCGAGCGTCGGGAGCGCCTGGCGGCTTAGGATCATGCACACCGGCTCCCGCTGGATCTCCATCGCCACCTTCCACGCCTCGACGACCTCGTTCGAATCGCCGGGGCGAAAGGTGATCAGCCCGGGGATCGCCCGCAGCGAGGCGAGTTGCTCGATCGGCTGATGAGTCGGGCCGTCCTCGCCGACGCCGATGGAATCGTGCGTGAAGATGTGGATCACCGGCAGCTCCATGAGCGCGCTCAGGCGGATCGAGGCGCGCGCGTAGTCGCTGAAGATCAAGAAGCCGGAGCCGAAGGGCCGCACCTTGCTGAGCGCGAGCCCGTTCAAGATCGCTCCCATGGCGTGCTCGCGGATGCCGAAGTGGAAATTGCGCCCGCGCACTGTCGGCGTGAGATCGCCGGCGCCGTCGAAAGTGAGGCGCGTCTTCGTCGAGGGGGCGAGGTCCGCCGCGCCGCCCATGAGCCAAGGGATGTTCTGCGCGAGCACGTTGAGCACCTTGCCCGACGCATCGCGTCCCGCGACGCCCTTCGCGTCCGGCGGGTACTCGGGAAGTCCCTTTTCCCAGCCGTCCGGCAGCTCGCGGTGCTGCATCTTGTAGAGCTGATCCGCGAGATCGGGATGCTTCTTCTCGTAGGCGCCGAATAGCTCGATCCAGGCCTCGCGCGAGTCGCGCCCGCGCGTACCGATCCCGCGCTCGAAGTGCTCGTAGACGCCATCCGGCACGTGGAATTTCTCGTTTTCCGGCCAGCCGTAGACGCGTTTCGTCGCGCGGATCTCTTCCTCGCCGAGGGGCTCCCCGTGGGCGGCGTGCGTGTCCTGCTTGTTCGGCGACCCCCAAGCGATGTGGCTGTCCACGATGATGAGCGTCGGCCGGTCCTTGGTGCGGCGGAAGAGCGCGAACGCTCGGTTCAACCGCTCGAGATCGTTCGCATCGCCCACGCGGGTCACGTTCCAACCGTAGGCCATGAAGCGGGTGGCCACGTCTTCGCTGAAGGCCCAGTCCGTGTGCCCCTCGATCGTGATGTGGTTGTTGTCGTAGATCCAGCAGAGATTGCCGAGGCGGAGGTGGCCGGCGAGCGAGGCGGCCTCGGAGGAGATCCCCTCCATCATGCAGCCGTCGCCGCAGAGTGCGTAGACGGAGTAGTCGAAGAGCTGGAAGCCGGCGCGATTGAAGTAGTCCGCCTGCCACAATCCGGCGATCGCCATCCCGACCGAAGACGCGACCCCTTGACCGAGCGGCCCGGTCGTCATCTCGACTCCGGAGGTCCAGCGATACTCCGGGTGCCCCGCGCAGCGGCTGTCGAGCTGCCGGAAGCGTTTGATGTCGTCGATCTTCACCGCGAGGTCGCCGAGACGCTCGTACTTGCGATTCACCGCCTTGACGCCGGCGAGATGGAGGAGCGAATAGAGCAGCATCGAAGCGTGGCCGAGGGAGAGGACGAAGCGGTCGCGATTCGGCCAGATCGGATCTTGCGGATCGAAGCGCAGGAAGCGCTGCCAGAGCGTGTAGGCGACGGGAGCGAGCGCCATCGGCGTGCCCGGGTGGCCGGACTTCGCTTGCTGCACGGCATCCATCGCCAGCGTGCGGATCGTGTTGATGCAGAGCGTGTCGAGGCGTTCCTCCGCCTCCATCTCCTGCCGCACGGCGCCGCCGCGCGCAGCGATCTCGCCCATTTGCCTACCCACCCTTCCGCGTCGCGCCGCCCGTACCGGCGGCGCACGTCAAGACAATTGGATTCCCCGAGTTGGTCCCGAGCCGAACACAATAAGTCGTTACTTGAAGATTCGCAAAAACGTATTCAGGATTCGCCGTACTTTCGGGGTCAACTTGCCGCGGCGCCAGATATCCGCGGCCTTGCGGAAGATCTCCCCCTGCGTCGGGTAGGGGTGGATCGTGGCGCCGATCTTCCCTAGCCCCACGCCGGCCGTTATGGCGACGGCCATCTCGCCGATCATGTCCCCGGCGTGCTCGGAGACGAGGGTCGCCCCGAGGATCCGGTCGGTCCCTTTCTTCAAGTGCACGCGGAGGAACCCCTCCCCCTCCCCGTCGAGGACGCAGCGGTCGATCTCCTCCAAGGGCACGGTCACGGTGTCCACTTCGTGGCCAGCCTCCCTGGCGTCCTTCTCGTACATGCCGACGTGCGCGATCTCGGGGCTCGTGTAGGTACACCACGGCATTACGAGGCGGCTCGCGCGGCCGCGCCCGAAGAAGAGCGAGTTGCCGATCACGATGCGCGCCTGGAAGTCCGCGGCGTGCGTGAACTGGTAGCGGGAACAGATGTCGCCGACGGCGTACACCTTCTTGTTCGTCGTGCGAAGGCGGTCGTCGACCTCGACTCCCTTGGGCGTGTACGAGATGCCCGCGGCTTCGAGCTTCAGATTCTCTACGTTCGGCCGCCGACCCGCGGCGACGAGGATCTCGTCCGCCGCGAAATCGAAGATCTTGCCTTCGCGCTCGACGCGGACCGTCTTTGTGCCGGCGCTCGTCGCGACCGACGAGAGTTTGCCGCCCAGCACCAGTTCCACGCCGTCCTCGATCATCGCTTCTTGGACGATTCTCGCGGCGTCCATGTCTTCGCGCGGCAGGACGTGGGCGCCGCGGTCGAAGAGGGTGACCTTGCTCCCGAAGCGCGCGAAGCTCTGCGCCAGCTCGCAGCCGATGGGGCCGCCGCCGATTACGAACACGCGCCGCGGCAGCTCCGTGAGCCAGAAGATTGTTTCGTTCGTGTAGGGCTTCGCCTCCGCGAGGCCGGGCACATCGGGGATCGCGGCGCGCGCGCCGGCCGCGATCACGGCGCGGCGAAATCGGAGGCGCGCGCCCGCAACCTCGATCGTGCCTGGGTCCGCGAAGCGCCCCTCTCCGATGAACACGTCGACCCCGAGGTCGCGGTAGCGCTGGACGCTGTCGACGTGGCTCAGGTTCGCGCGCAGCTTCCGCATGCGCTCCATCGCGGCGGCGAAGTTTCCGGTGCCCGCCGCCTCCGGCCCGCCGAATTCCCGGGCGGCATGCCGCGCCTCGTGCCATGCGCGCGCCGCGCGGATCACGCCTTTCGAGGGGACGCAGCCGACGTTCAAGCAGTCGCCGCCCATCAAGTGCCGCTCGATGAGGGCGACCTTCGCGCCGAGCCCCGCGGCAGCCGCCGCCGCCACGAGCCCGCCGGGGCCCGCGCCGATCACGACGAGGTGGTAACGATCCTTCGGCGTCGGGTTCGTGTAGCGAGCCGGGTGAACGTACTCCAGGTAGCGCTGGTTGTGCGCGTCGAGCGGAAGGACGAGCGGCTCCGCCGAGGCCTGAGCCGCGTGCGTCGCGGGCTGCTTCATCGCCATGCTAGTTGCCGACATTGGCGCTCTCCTTCAGTGCCTTGCGAGCGATGCGGGTGATGATCACAGTTACGACAAGCGTTGCGAGCAGTCCGACTCCCTTCAGGATCCACTTGGAAGTGGATTCCATGTCGGCGGTAGGCATCCCTCCAGAGGCCAGCACGGCATCGCCCGCAGCGCTGCCCAGGTAAACGTAGAGGAGCGTGCCAGGAAGCGTGCCGAAGGAAGCAAGCGCGAAGTCGCGGAGTCGAATCTTGGTAAGACCAAGTGCGTAGTTCAAGAGGACAAAGGGGAACACTGGAGAGAGCCGGAGCAGGAACGCGATCTTGAATCCCTGTTGACCGATCGCCTGATCGATTGCCGAAAAGCGCGCGTTGCCGGCGATCTTACGCTCCATGACGCCGCGCATCAGGTGCCGCGCGATCAAGAACGAAACGATCGCCGCAGTGGTGGACGCGATGAAGACGAAGCCCGTTCCTTGCAGGACGCCGAAGATCGCGCCGGCGAGCAGCGTCAGCGCAGCACCGGGCACCCACAAGATCGCGCCGAGAGCATAGGCGGCAATGAATACGACCGGTCCCCATGCGCCTAAGCCAGCCACGTAAGTCTTGAAATCATCGAAGTACTGAGCAAAGGTCGCTCCGACGAAATAGATCAATCCCCCGGCGAGCGCGAGGATCAGAATCAACTTGAGGACCTTCGCCGCCTTCGACGTCTCCGGCATCTCTTCCATGGGAACCGCTTGCTCCATGTTATTCGCCACCATTCACCCGCCTTCCGTTGCCACTTGTCGCCCATTGCAGCGGCCGCCTGGCGGACCGCGTTCACAACGAGGGATTAGAGGCCACGCCGGTGCGTTGGTTACACGAGTGGCGCGCACTGGGGGGCAGAAATCGGACGGCAAAGTATCGAAAGAGCGACGCATTGGAGCCGCTAGCCGCGCGCGAGCCGGATCAACTCGCGCCTGAGTTCCGCCTCCCGCACCTCGTGGTCCCCTTTCCGGTAGAGGACGCGCCCGGCGGCATCGCGGATGGCGACGCCGTGCTTGTCGAAACCCAGCTCACGCACGATCGCGCTCGATTCCGGAGTGAGGGCGTTCACGTTCTTCGCACGGACTCGCGCGGGGAATTCCTTCTCGAGCGCGCTCACGGCACGCTGCACCTCGTCGCAGCGCACTCAACCGGGCAAGAAATAATACGTGACGAACAGGGTCTCCCCAGGCGGCAACGCCGTTTCGGCCGCGCCGGGGGAGCGTTCGCAGCCGCACGCGAGCGCGGCGAGATAGAGAAACACCAACGCGCCGCGCAATGCCCGCATCGTCACTGCCGCCCAATCCTTTCGCCAGGTCCACAATCGTAGCGAGGAATCGACTTCGCGGGCACCGGCAACGCGCGCGCTCTGTCTCTGGCGCTACAGGCCCCGCCGCCGGCGGCGAAGACCGTGGATCGCGAGCAGCGCGGCGGCGGCGGCGCAGCTCCACCCGAACCAATCGCCCGCGAGGCCGTAGACCGACTCCACGGCAGCGAGCCGGACCTCGCCGGTAAGCGCCTCGCGCTGGAATACGCTCGTGCGCTGGCGGATCACGCCGCGCGCGTCGATCAGCGCGGAGATTCCCGTCGTCGCACAGCGCACCATCGGCCGCCCGAATTGCGCGGCCTGAGTCGCGGCCAACATGAGGTGCTGATGCGGGCACACGGTATCGCCGAACCAAGCGTCGTACGTGATGTTCACGAGCAAGTCGGCGCCGAGGCGCACCGCTTCGCGCACGTAGCGCTGGCGGATCGCCTCGTAGCAGATCAGGAACACGAAGCGCGCCTTGTCGAGATCGAAGAGGACGTGTCCGCGCCCCGGATCGAGGCGCCCGGGGCCCTCGATCTTCTTGAGAAAGGTCAGCGTCTCCTCGAAAGGCATGAATTCCCCGAAGGGGAGCAGGATCTTCTTGTCGTAGCGCCGATCGAGCACGCCATCTCGGCGCATGCGGTACGCGGAATTGTAGACCCGGCGCGTGCGATCCGGCTGCAAGTCCTCCGCGACCGCGCCCACCCAAAGCTCCACTCCCGTTTCGCGGACGAAGCTAAGCACGCACTGATAGGTCTCCGGCGGGTCATCGAGCGCGCCTTCCGGCCACACGACGACCTCGACTTCGGGGTCCACGCGCAGCGCCTCACGGGACAGCGCGCAGAACTCTTCCGCGTGCGCTTCGCGCCGCTCGGCGCGGAGGCGCGCCGCCCTCTCGACGTCCTGATTCGCTTGAATGAGCGCCACGCGCAGCGCCGGTGCGCTCTGCTCCGCCGTCTCGATCCGCACGAGCTGTCCCATCGACCATGCGAAGGCGCAGCCGGTGATGAACGCGCAGAGCGTCAGATTGAGCGCCACGTCGCGACCCGCGGGGCGATCTTCGCTCCGGAGCAGGCGCTCGAAGACAAGGAGCAGGTTGCAATTCCAGAGGAGCACAACAAAGCTCATCCCGGGCACGCCGGTGAGCGACGTGACAAGGAAGATGCTCGGGACCTGATACCAGGCCACGCCTTGGAAGTACGGAAAGAGCTGCGGATTCAGGAACTCGCAGGCGACGAACCACACCGGGATCGCGAGGGGCCAGAAGCGGGGCGTCGCGCCGCGGATCACGCGCGCGCCCCACGCGAACACCGCGAGATACGCGCTCCATACGATCGCGAAGCCGATCAGGATGAGCACGCCGACCCACGCCGGCAGATTGGAAAACGAGCGCACCGTGTGCACGATCCAATAAAACGTCGCGACATTCGCGGCGATGCCGAAGAGCCACCCCGCCGCGATCCTCTTCGCGCGCCGGAGGCTGAAGATGATCGCGAGGGGAACTACGAAGACGACCGGATGCAGGAAGAGCCAAGAATAAGGGGCGGCGATGAATACCTGCGCCGCGCCGCAGATTACGAGCAAGAGGATCGCAATGCATCCGACCACGATCCGCCGCCGCTCCGTTCGACCGGTCACCCTCGGTTGCGCGCGCCCCTGTGCGCAGGAAGGACGCGGCGGCGCGCGGAGGCGGAGATCGCTCCGCCACAGGACGCAACGAGTAACACGACGGAGCGGGTGAACGCAAGCGGCGAGCGGCGCAGCAGGCACGCGCCGCTTGGAGAATCGCGCGCCTGGCAATACACTCTGGCATGGGGCCGCTCTCGCCAAATCGCGAAAGAGCGCGTGCGGCGGTCGCCAGCGACGTGGATGAGATGCGCGGAGAATAGCGGCGAAAGGCGGAAGTAATGGCGCGCAAGCGCGGTGCGGCGAGAGATCACGGAGCGGTGCGCCTGCCCGCGCCGGAAGAGGCGGCGCGGGCGCTCGCGCTCCTCGACCGGGCGCGCGCGCCGCTCTTTCGCGAGATGCGCCAATTGGCGGAGCGGCAAGGGCGGCGTCCCGCCGAGCCGGAGCACTACTGCTGCACGCGCGCACAAAACCGCATGCGCATTTCGACGCTCGAGGCGCTCGCCATCGTGCAAGCGCTCCACCGCGTGCCGGAGCTGCGCGCGCGCCTCGCGGAGGTTCGCGCGCGCGTACAATCGGAGCGCGCGCTCATCCGCGACTCGGAGCGACTGCAAAACTACGAGTGCCCGCTCCTCGCCGGCACGCGCTGCCTCGTCCATCGGACGGCGAAGCCGATCGCCTGCCTCGCTTGGAATCCCGGCGTCGAGATCAGCGAGACGGGGTGGCAGGCGCTCGCCGAACGCGATCGGCTGAACGACAAGACGATCGGCAAGGGTTGGGAGCTGAAGGCGATCCCGCTCCTCCTCGCGAAGTACCTGGATGGCGCCGGAGGTGCCGCCGGCGCGCCGCCGGTCGGGGGCGGCCGCCGCATGCGCCGGCAGCGCCGCGAGCGGTCGGAACGCCCGGAGCGCCGAATCTGACTCGATCCGCGCGAATCGAGCGCAAATCGCGCTTGCGATCCGGCTAAACCGCGCGCCGCAATGTCGCCTCTATCCCAAAAATTCCGAGATGCGCTAAGCTGTCGGATCGTGGAATGTTCGCGTATCTCGCAGCCCGGAAGCGCCGCTCCGTGATCCAACGCCTCGACCGCATCTCGCTCGAGCCCGCCGCCACCGGCGCGCCGCCCGCGGCACCCTGCACCCTGGAAGGGGACAGCGGTGCGCGCGTCGCGGAACTCTTGGTGCGCGAGGCGGCGGCCTCGGGCTTCGCCGTGGAGATGGCGGAGCGCCACATCACGGTCGAGTCGCGTTACGACACCGAAGCGGGGATGTTCGAGCGCGCGGGGCTCACCTTCGCCGTGCGCAGCATCGACGGACTCGCGACCGCCGCGATCGAGCGCGGCGCTCCGAACGTGCTGATTCCTGCCGCAACGGTATTTCAGGGTTACGTCACGCCGCTGCACTCTCCGTCGGAATTGCGCGATCGCGGCGACGCGCTGGGCAAGCGACTCCGCATCCTGGTCGGGGCAAGATCGTTCAAGCTCCGCTGGACGCTGCACTCGCTGAAGACCGTCTATCGGCTCCGCGACCGGCTCGGGCCCGAAACGCGCGTCGAATTCGACGAATACACGGTCACGGTTGCCGAAGAGGAGCGCCCGCGCACGGTCGTGCGGCTCACCCTGCCGGAAGGAGTCGCTCCCGGATCGCGGCTGGGCGCAGTGCTCGACCAGGTGCAGGCGGCGTGCGGGCTCAGAACCGCCGAGCGCGCGCCGGAGTCGGACGGCTTGGCGACGCTCTTGGGACTCCCCTCCCCCGCTCCGGAATTCGGCGCCGCCGACTTGGGGTCCGATCCGCCGGTGGCGGCGCTCGCCTACGCCGTGCTAGGACGCCACTTCCAGGAAATGCTTCGGCGCGAGCCGGGGACGCGCCTCGGGGACGACGTCGAAGAGCTGCATCGCATGCGAGTGGCGATCCGCAAGCTGCGCGCGACGATCAAGTTGTTTGGCGCCTGTCTCCCGGCGCGCGTGACCGAGTTGAGGCGCGGCTTCCGCTGGATCGCGCGCGCGCTCGCGCCCGTCCGCGACCTCGACGTGCAGATCTTGCAGCTACGCGCCTGGGAGGCGGAGCTGCCGTACCGAGACCGTTTGGGACTCCGCCCGGTGATCGAATTGATGCTGCGCCGGCGCGAGCGCGCGCGCCTCCGCATGCTGCCACTTCTCGATAGCGAGCGCTTCGACAACATCATTGCGCATGCGAGCGCGGCGCTTCGCGCGGGCCCCCCCGCGAACCTGCGCCCGGCGCAATTCCGCGCCGCCGCGATCGTGCCGGCGTTGATCGATAAGCTGCAGCGGAAGGTGCTGCGCGACGGGGGGCGGCTCGCTCCGAGCGCACCGCCCGAACGCTGCCACGCGCTTCGACTCAGGGCCAAGGCGCTGCGCTATGCGCTCGATGGGTCCGATTATCTGTTCGGCGAGCCCGCGCGACGCTACGCCCGCCAGCTCGCGCGCCTGCAAGAAGCGTTGGGCCAGCATCGAGATGCGATCATCGCCGTCGCGCGCCTGCGCGCCCTCGCGGCGTCGAAGCGGCCCAAACTCTCGAACGCCACGGCCTTCACCGTGGGAGTATTCACCGAGCGCTACACGCAGAAGGCGAGCGCGCTCCTCCGCCGCATTCCGCGCGAAGTCCGCAAGCTCGAGGGGAAGCGCTGGCGCCGCCTCGCGAAAACGATGCGCGCACTCGCCGCGCCGGCACCCCCACCCGCTCTCGCGCCCCCGCTCGTCCCTACCGACCCGGCCGCCGCCGCCGCCCCCGCCGCGCAAGATCAGCCGCCCATCGTTCCTGCTGTGGCCGCGGTTTCGCCAGCGCAATCAGAGTCGCCGCAGCGCGTCTAGTAAACGTCTTCAGCGGAGAGAGCGGTTCCCAGTGCTTCCTCGCATGCACATGGTTTGTCCGTGAGTTGCAGAACATGTGACGATCGAATACACCGGCGTCGCGATTCAAAGGGCAGAGCAACTGCCCGCTGCAACGACAAGGTTTCGGAGAGGAGCCACAGCATGGGATGGTATGAAGCCATGAAGGACGCACTTAGAGTCGCCGACAGCATTAAAGATGCTGACTTGAAACTAAAGCTCGCTGCAGTTCAGATGGAGTGCGCGAAACTCTCCGAGGACAATGCGCAGCTACGCCAAGAACTGGTCGATCTCCGCAAGCAGGCAGAAGTGCGCCAGGAGATGGATTACGCAAATGACGTATACTGGCGCGTAGCGGGAGAAGGAAAACGCGATG
This sequence comes from Planctomycetota bacterium, assembly GCA_022616235.1. Taxonomy (GTDB): domain Bacteria; phylum Planctomycetota; class UBA8108; order UBA1146; family JAKEFC01; genus JAKEFC01. The sequence goes on along the minus strand of JAKEFC010000020.1, from coordinate 710 downwards.
GCCCTTTCTGCCCAAAGTGCCTTGATGGAAAGGCCATGTTGGCCCGAATGAGCAATCAGGCGAGTGATAGGTATTGGCGTTGCCACGTCTGCGATCATGTCATTGAGAAATCGGGCCGTGGATCCCCGCGAAATTCGCCATCGCGCGAAGACAAGGGAATGGACTTCTTTGGAAGCTGATGGGAAGCCACAAGTACATGGCAGACTAGAGAAGTGCACCGCCGTTTTCAGACTAAGTGTTACCTAATGAGCAAGGCAATGCTGGGAGAGTTGTCGCGGCTTGCGCAATGAATTCGCGGACGAGAACTCCAGGCATAAGCGGATCAGACCGTGTATGGCGTTGAACAACTATGACAGTCGGACGACTATGAGCCAAGTGCGAGGAGTGCAGGTCCTTGCTGCGCGGAAATGAGAACTCTACGCGTCGGGGGTTATGGCGGCGAGGGATTGGGCGCGCTTGGCGGTGCGGAGGCGGTTGAAGAGGGCGCTCAGGGCCATTTCGCCGCGCGACTCGTGGCGGTGCGTGGCGAGATTGTAGAGCGTGCGGAAGAAGCGCTGCGGGCGGAATAGGTAATTCGATCCGTAGAAGAGCGCGAAGCCGAGCCAGTTGTAGAAGCGTAGCCTACGGCTCGAGATGTGCTTCGTATAAGAAACGGTCTCGGAGATGTCCACGTAGGCGAGCGTGCTGAAGTACTCGTCGGAGTGCGTGAT
>JAKEFC010000182.1 GCA_022616235.1 Planctomycetota bacterium | reverse complement strand
GCCCCTTGGTACGTTGCCCAAAAGTGGGCTTCGTCGGGCTCGACCAGCCTCAGCAACTCCTCGATCAAGTAGCCCTCCCACGAAGCGCCGCACTTCGGGTGGCCGAACAGCTCACGCTGGTCGTTGATCCCCAGCAGTTGATGGAGCAGACCGCTGTCGCGCAGATATGCCTTCGGTGCCTTGACTTGGCGCTTGGAGAGATTCTCGTGCCACGGCAGAAGCTGCCGCACTAGAAAGAAACCCGTGAGCAGGTCGAGATAGCGACGCACGGTCGGCTCGCTGATGCCGAGCGAGCGCGCAGGGTCCGCCGCGTTGAACATGCCGCCGTGCGAGTGCGCGAGCATGCGCCAGAATCGAAGGAGCGTTTCACACGGCAGCTTGAAGTCGAGTTCGGCGAGTTCCCGCCCGAGGAAGGTCTGAACGAAGTTCCGCCTCCACGCGATGGCGTCGCCTTGCGACCGGGCGAGATATGCTCGCGGGAATCCGCCTCGGTACCAATGACGCTCGACCGACTTCGCCCCGAGTTCGTGCAGCGCGAAGCCCGCGATCGGAATCGTCTCGATCCTGCCGGCGAGTGTCTCGGAGGACCGACGTACGAGTTCCGGGGAGGCACTGCCCAGGATCAGGAAGCGGGCGCGCCTTGGAGAGCGATCCGCAAGCACGCGCAAGACTGGAAAGAGGTCGGGGCGCCGCTGGACTTCATCGATCACGACTGTCCCGCGCAACCCGGCGAGCGCCGTCATTGGCTCGACCAAGCGAGCGGCGCCATCGGGATCTTCGAAGTCGAAGTATCCGGGCGCCCGCGAGTCGACAATCTCCCGCGCGAGAGTGGTATTGCCGCACTGCCGTGGCCCGATCAGTGCCACAATGGGACTGCGCTTGAGGGCCTTCCGCACGCGCTGGAGGAGGAGACTCCGCGAGATTTTCCCCATGCGGGATCTTACCATGAAAAAGGAACATCCGGCATCCGATTTTCATGGTGCGCGGCGCGCCACGCCGCCCGCGCACGACTCGGCCACGGCGCGCCTGGCAGGCCAGCGGTCGAGGTCTCGAGTAAGATCCGCGCGTTGCCACCTGCTGAGGCGCGAGAACGAGGCAGACCTCGACGACCTTTCGGCCGAGGTGCGGGCGCGCACGCGCTTCCTGCTCGGTGACGAACTGGGCGGAGTCTTGCCGCACGCGCTCAGCAGCGGCGTCTACCACGAGTCGCGCCCGACGAGCCGCGCCTCACGCCTCATGAATCTCATGGCGGACAAAGGCCTCATCGGCGCATTCAAGGGCTCGAAAGAGCGGGAGGTCTACTGCACCCTCGAAGAGTGGGAAGCGAAGCAGCAGGCGGGGTGATCCCGCGCTTTCCGTTCTTTCAGCCGCCATCGTCCTCTCCCTGCTCGAGGCAGCCGCGGCGACAATTCCTCACTCGCGCCAAACACGGCGCTTCCGGCGTCGTCATCTAGGTGGTTGAAGGCATCCACACGCTCCAACGGTCCGGGGTATTCGCATGGAGGATGCAGAACTGCTGAGGCGCTTTCGCGCCGGCGACCGCACGGCCTTCGCCGCGCTGGTCGATCGGCACGAGGCCGTGCTCTGCCGCTACGTCTTCCGCCTCATGCGCGACCGCGAGCTTGCCGAGGACGTCGTGCAGGAGACCTTCATGGCCCTCGCATCTCTCAACGGCGGCGGCGATCCGGATTGCTTGCGCGCGTGGCTGATCCACGTGGCGCGGAACCGGGCCCGCGACGCCTTGAAGAAGGAGCAGCGCATGCGTGCGCGAATCCAATCCGCGGCGACCCCGGTGGCGCAGCGCCCGCCGGAATCGGACCTCGACGAAGGCGATGACGCGTGCGCGATCGCGCGGCGCATTTCCGAGCTGCCGGAGGCCGTCGCGGAGGTGCTCTGTCTCAAGGTGATCGACGGGCTCAGCTATCGGGAGATCTCCGCCGCCACGGGATTCAACCTCGCGAAGATCAGCCTCTTGGTACACGAAGGACTGACGTCGCTCTCCATCGCGCTCCCCGGCGGGCGCGAGAGCGGGAAAGAGAATCGAACATGACCGGCGAAGCATCACGCCGTGGCGCAAACGGCAATTGCAACGGTTGGAGCGAGCGCGTGACGCGGCTCGTGGTGGACGAGATCACCCCCGACGAGCTGCGCGAGTTGGAGCGGCATCTCAGGTCTTGCGAGGATTGCCGCGCCAGCCTCGCTCGCAGAGAAGAAGTGGTCGCGCTCCTTCGGCGGAGCGCAGGGAGCGATGCGCGACTGAGCGTCGCCAGACGGAGCGCCATCGAAGCGGCGGCGGGCGGCTCCGCCCGGTCCGGGTCCCGCCGGTGGCTCGGCACCGCGAGTGCCGCGGCGCTCCTGCTCCTCGGCGCGATGATCTGGGTGCTCGCGCCTGACGGGAGCGAAGAGCGGCAGCTTGCGCAGTCGAGAGAAGAAGAGCATGTCGTCGACCTCGTAGGCCGAAAGCAGTCGGAAGTCGGCGACGAATCGACCACGCCAGCGCCCGCCGCGAACGAGGCGAAGCAGGGTGATTGGCTCGTAGTAGGCGGTCGTCGCATGCAGATGAAGAGTATTCCTGGCTCCGTATGCGGTGCTGGAACGGCGCTTGGTGCAGCGAACGATAGCGGCGAGACTTCGGCGCCTCCGCCCGCGTCCAGAGAGCAAGATTCACTAGAGTTGTTCCGCGAACTCAATCGCAACTTGGAGCGCAAGCTAAAAGACCCCACCTG
>JAKEFC010000181.1 GCA_022616235.1 Planctomycetota bacterium | reverse complement strand
CCTTCGCGCGCCTCGGCGCGGAGATCGCGCGCCGCGCACGCGCGGCGGTGGCATACGGCGCTACCGCGGCGGAGATCGAAGCCGCGGCGCTCGCGGCGGGGATGCCGCGCGCGGCGCTCCTGCGCGCCGCGGATCTGCCCGCCGCGGTCGCCGCCGCGCTCGCGCTCGCGCAAAGCGGCGACACGGTGCTCCTGTCGCCGGCCTGCGCCTCCTACGATCAGTTCAGGAACTACGAAGAGCGCGGCGAGACCTTCCGCAGGCTCGCCGCGTCCTGGGCCGCGAGCGCGGGCGATTTGAGCGCAGACAGCGGCAGCGAGCGAGCGGCGGCGACGAGCACGAGCAGCAAGTAGGGGAGGAGCGCGCCGAAGAGCGCCGCCGAATCGGTGGGCGCGCCGCGCGGCGGCGCGAAGGAGAGGCATCCGCCGCCGCCCCCGCCGCCGCCGGCTTGAATGTACGTGAACGCGCTCGCGAGGCGGCTCGACGCGCCGGACGGACTCTCCACCGTCACGGCAACGGTACCCGCGGCGAACGCGGGGGTCACCGCCGTGATCTGGGTGGCGCTCACGACATTGACCGACGACGCGGCGCTGCCGCCGCTCCCATCCGCGGCCTGCCCGAAGATCACCGCCGAGCCCTGTGCGAAGTTGCTCCCCGAGATCGTGACCGTGGTCCCCCCCGCGGTGCTGCCGCTCGCCGGCGACACTCCACTCGCCACCGGATCCGCGCCGCTCACATAGGTGAAGCCGCCGGCAAGGGTGTCGCTGAAACCGCCGGGATTCGTGACGACGAGGTCCGCCGCGCCGAGCGCGCCGGGCGGCGTCGTACATTCTATGGCGGTCGCGGTCACGCTCTGCACCGCAGCGGCGGCTGCTCCATCGAATTCGATGGTGAGGCCCGCGGCGAATCCTGAGCCGGAGATGAGCACCTGCGTGCCGCCGAGCGCGGAACCCGCCGGCGGATTCACCGCGGCGATCGACGGATCCGAGAAGTAGGTGTAGCCGCCCGCGAGGACCGCGACCTGCCCATCGGGATTCTGCACGATCACGCTCTTAGCCCCCGCGCTCCCCGGCGGCGTCAGCGCATCGATCCTTGCCGCGGACACCCAAACGGCGCCGGAGGCGAGCGCGTCGCCGATCGTGATCGTCGCGCCCGATTGCAATCCGCTCCCGTTCACGCTGAACGCTTCGCCGCCCGCGGTCATGCCGGAGGCGGGGGAGATGCTCGAGATGGACGGCGCCGCCTGCGAGACCTCGACGACTCCCGTGAGGGTCGCGATCGTGCCGCCCGACGCGGTGGTGTAGATGTTGCGCGGCCCCAGCACGGCGTTCGCCGGGACGTTCAGCGTCACCGAGAAGCCGCGGAGCCCGCCGAAGACGAGGAAGGTCTTGCTCGTCACCGTCACGTCGCTCCCGCTGATCGTGACGGTGTCCGTGGCCTGCATCCCCTCGCCGAGCACGATCACAGAAGGCGTGGTGCCGCGCACGATCGTGTACGGATAATCGAACGCGACCTCGAGATTCTGCGCGGCCGCGGCGCCGACCCCGATCGTGCCGACGCTCGCCGCCTGTCCGCTCGACAGCGCCACGCTCGTCGGGCTCGGGTTGCCGCCGAGGAACGTGAGCGCGAAGTCGATCGCCATGCCGCTCGCGATGCTCGACGAGAAGTTGTTGCTCGCGACGGGGCCGTCGAGCGGTTCGGCATATACCAAGTAGGTTCCGGCGGGAAGCTGCGCGAGCGTGAACGTGCCGTTCGTGGCGCTGAGCGTCGTCGTGGCGACGACGCCATCCGAGCCGACGGCGACCACGCTCGCGCCGGCGACCGCGGTGGAATTGCTCGTCCGATTGACCGAACCGCTGATCGACGCGGTCGCGCCGCCCGCGGGGTAGATCGCGGAGGCGCCCGCCGCGTCGTCCGCGCTCAGCGAGCGCGCGGTCGTGCGCGCGGCCTCCGCGTACGGGTACATCGTCGCGCTCAAGCACGCCGCGTGATCGAGCCCCAGGAAATGGCCGGCCTCGTGCGTGGCGATGCTCTGCACGTCGAACGTGCCCGAGGACTTGTCGGTGGAGAAGGCTTGGTCGTCGCCGTTGAAGATGATGTCCGCGTCGAGAATGATGCCGAGCGCGACGCTGTAAGTGATCGGGGTCACCGCAATCGTCGCGGAAGCGCCCGGGAAGAATCCGCTCGCATCCGTTTCGTCGAACCAAACGAGATGGATGTCGCTCGCGGCGTAGTCGGTTCGATCCGCGTCCGAGGTCGTGTCTTCTTCGAACGCGATCGCACTGCCGGCCACATCTTGCCAAGCCTGAAACGCTTGCCGGCAGGCGAGGAACTCGGATTCGTCGCCGATGTCATCGGAGCCCGCGCTCTGCAAGAGGAAGCGGACCGGAAGGCTGCTCCAATACAGAGACGTGGATCCCTGGGTGATCCTCTGGTAGCCGGAGCTTTCGAGCGGCGCGAGGAGGAGGAGCGCGAGCACGAGCGGTGCCGCCACCCGGCGCCGCGTGTGCGGCATCTCGCCGCTCGCGCGCGGTGCTCGGACGGCGTTCATTATTTCCCTCCCGCCTTCGCCTTCCAGGACTGGACGCGATCTCGCACGCAGTCCTTGAAGGCGGCCACCGTGACACCTTCCGGGAACTGATCCCCCGCTGGAGCGGCCGGCTCTCGCGGAGCGACCAACGCCAGCGCTCCCAAGTTGCGGGCGACGATCGGCGCACCGCCCGCGGGATCGGCGCACACGCGATAGACGCCTTGGTCCATGCCGAGCGGCAGGCGGCGCTCCCGCTCCGCGCCATAGGCATCGCTCAGGAAAAGGATCAGCTCATCGCCGCGCCGATACTCGGAGAGCCCAGGAATCAAGGTCGCGACGCCTTCCGCCTCGCCCCCCGGCATGACGAACGCGGTCCGAACGGCATCCTCGCCCTTCATGGTTTCGTGCACTTGAAAGGTGTAGTGCGTGAGCACCATGCCGTTGCCGTCGCGGTAGGACCGGCGATCGATGCACGACGCGTGGATCACGTAAGGCGAGCGAGCGACGAGCGCGGCGGCGTCGAGGTGCTCGACGGAAGTGGCGGAGATGGAGCTTGCCCCCGCGAGCGCGAGGATCAGCAGGCAAATGGCGAGCGGTCGCCGCCGCAGGAATTGGGTTCTGGGAGGCATAGTGGCGCCGGTCTTCAACGGGGGCCCAGCGAGCGAGTTCCTCTCCCTAAGTATAGACCACGCCGCTCCCGCCGGCGAACTCCCGGCGGCGCGGCCGCGGCTCGCCGCTTGCGTAGCGGCGTTATATCCTTGGATTGGCGTACGTTTCCGAGTGCAGCCGCGGCGCGGCGGCATTTCGAGACGCGCTCATGGTTTCGAGGCCGCTTCCGCCGAAACGGCGCACCTATCGCAATGAGCCGAACAAGTTCGCTCTCCACGAATGAAGGCGGCGCGCCGGTGGCGACCACGCCTCCCGGGCTCGCCGCGGAGATCCGCGCGCGCGCTTCGGCGGTCGATGGCGCGCGCCTCGCCGCCGCGGAAGCTGCGCTCGCGGCTGCCATCGAGGAGCACTTCGCCGCGAGGAGCGCGCACACGGACCACTTGCTCGCGCCGGTTTCCAGGGCGATGTGGGAGGTCGCGCGCGCGTGGGCGGAAGCGCGCGGCAAGGAAGAGACTTCTCTCCCGCTCGCGGAGATCGGCCGCTGGCGCCTGTCGCCGCGCGAGTCCGCGTGGGTGAACGCGGGATTCGCGGAGGCGCGGTTCGTCGAGGACGCGGGGATCGCAGAGACGCTGCAAGCGGACCTGTTCCAAATCTTCGATCGCGAGCCGGCGGACCTCGAGATTCATTCGATGGCGGACGCGATTCAAGTTCACTATCGCGAAGCCCTCGGCGCCGACGCGGCCCTCGCTCAGGATGCACAGGCGGCGGAATTCGATTGCGCGCGGGCGGAGCTGCGCGCGGCGATCGTACGCGCGGCCTCAGCGCAGCGGGAGCTGCTCCCCGCCGGAGAAGAACGCCACGCGGCGCTCGCGACGCAGGAGCGGCTGGCGCGGCTCCTGCCGCACGTCGCGCACCTCGCGCGGCTCGCGCGGAAGGGCGGCTTCGGCGCGGAGGACCGGCGGACCGAAATCAAGGTTCGCGAGACGGCGCAACGGCTGCGCATGAAGGTCCACGAATCGATCTCCAACTACGACGGGCGCAAGCAATACGAACGCATCGAGGGGGAGATCCTCGACCTGCTCGTGCGCGTCGAGGAACTGGAGGAGCGCGAGCAGGCGCGGCGCGCAACGCTGCCGGGAGGCGGCGCCGCTTCGGCGGGCGCGGAGCGACTCGCGGCGCTCGAAGGCGCGGTGGAGTCCGTGCGCGCCAAGGTGCGCGCCGTCACGCGCACGACGAGCGGGGAAGAGCCCCCGTTCCTGTTGCGCCACCGCCCGCGCTTGACCCCGGCCGCGATCGCGGAGAAGTGGCGCGCGATCTTCGCCGCCTGCCCGCGCCTGCGTGCCGCCCACGCGGAGCGCTGGTATCCGCGCGTGCGCGTTTGCATCTTGCCGGGGCAGGGCGATGCGATATTCGATGCGCGAAGCGGCGCGGTGGTCGCCACCTTGTTCCCGCTCGCGGCGAAGGAGCAAGCGATCGTCGCCGCGATCGGCGAGTGCTACTTGCAGCTCGATAGCGAGCTGCACCGCGAATTCCAGCGCTTCATGCTCGATCGGCCTCCCCGCGACGAGTCCTTTCGCGAGACCTTCCGGAAGAGCTTCGTCGCGTGGGTCGGGGATGACGGCGGGCGGCGCGGCGCGTTGGAGCCCGAGCTGGAGCGCTGGTTCCACCAGCACCTCGTCCTCCGGCGCACGCCCGCGGAAGCGCATACCTAGCGCCAAGACAAGCGCATTTCGCGCGTTGCTTTTGTGCCTCACGTTTTCTGTGCTACACACAGAGCCATGCATGGAGTGCTGCGGCTCGACGCAGCCTT
>JAKEFC010000180.1 GCA_022616235.1 Planctomycetota bacterium | reverse complement strand
TCCGACGTGGAGGCGGCGCAGCAGTCGATCGTCGAGATCGTGCGCCGCCTCGAGGAATCGGGCGAGGTCGTAGTTTCCGGGCGCGGCGGCAGCGACAACGTAGTGGTGTAAACGGGCGGCGCGGCCCCGGCGAAGGAGTGAGCGGCGATGGAACCGAATCGAAACGGCGCGAGCGCGAACGGCGCGGGCGATGAGTCCGTGCGCGTGATCCGGCCGGCGGCCGGGGCGACCATCGATGACCGCCAGCTCAGCCTCCGCAACGTCCACGACCTCGCGAGGGCGCTCGTAGACCACACCGAGGGGCGGCTCGACGAGCTGCGCAGGGCGGCGGAAGAGGTCGAAGCGCGCATCCGCCTGCGCACCTCCGAGTGCAAACGCCGAATCGAGCAAGCGGTTGCGCTCTCGCGGCAATTGGTCGGCGAACGCCTGCGTGAGGCCGACGGCAAGGTCGCGCGCGCCTGCGAGGAATCCGCGGCGCGCGGCTACGAGGAAGGGCGGACGAGCGGCTTCCGGAGCGGCTACGAGGAAGGACTCGCGAGCGGACTCCAGGAAGGGCGCGCAAGCGGCGCGCGAGCGGCACGCGACGAGTTCTCGCAGGAGTCGGCGGGCCTTAGCGCCGCGATCGAGTCCATCGCCGCGCAGTTGGAGACGCGCTGGACCGAGCTGCTCGCGGATGCGCGCGGCAATCTGATCCATCTCGCACTGCGGGCGGCACAGAAGATCATTCGGGCCCACGTCGAAGTAGTGCCGGATGCCGTGCGCGCGAATCTCGCCGCGGCGATCGACCGGCTCGCCGACAACGGCTGCCTCACGATCGAGATGAACGCGGCGGACGTGGAGATCATGAGTGCGGAGCTGGAAGCGCTCCAGCGCGGGCTCGACCGGAACGCCGCGCTGCGGCTCGTTCCCAGCGAGCGCATGGCGCGCGGCGGCTGCGTACTCGAAGGCGGGAGCGGGCGCGTCGACCTGAGCATCGAGACGCAAGTCGAAGTGCTCGCCGCGCGCTGCCGCGAAGCCGAAGAGGTGGGCGCATGAACGGGTTCGCCGCGCTCGAGGCGCAGATCGACGATCTCGACTTGCTCCGCATCACCGGCCAGATACGGCGCGTGACGGGCCTCGTCGCCGAGGCGGATGGCCTGCCCCTGCCCGTCGGAAGCTCCTGCCGGATCATCTGCCGCACGGACGGCAACCGCGAACTCGAGGCGGAAGTCCTCGGCTTCGAGGAGGGGCGCACGCTGCTCGTTCCTTGCGGGTCCACGGCGGGGATCTCCGCCGGCGACCGCGTGCTCTTCGAAGGGGACCGCTTTCGCGTCGGGGTCGCGCGCTCGCTCCTGGGGCGGGTACTCGACGGCCGCGGCGCCCCAATCGATGGGCGCGGCGCGATCGCGGCGGAGCAGCGGATCCCGATCGACGCGCGTCCGATCCCGCCCCTCTCGCGCCGGCGGATCGCGGAACCGCTCAGCACCGGAGTGCGCGCCATCGACGCGCTGCTCACGATCGGGCGCGGGCAGCGGATCGGCATCTTCTCCGGGAGCGGCGTCGGCAAGTCGATCTTGCTCGGCATGCTCGCGCGCGCCACGGATGCTCCCGTCGTCGTGATCGGCCTCATCGGCGAGCGCGGGCGCGAAGTGCGCGAGTTCCTGGAGCGCGACCTCGGGGATGAAGGGCGCCGCCGCGCGGTGCTGGTCGTGGCGACGGCGGATGAATCGCCGATCCTGCGCCTCCGCGCCGCGCGCGTGGCGACCGCCATCGCGGAGTGGTTCCGCGACCTCGGCGAGGACGTCGTGTTGCTCTTGGACTCGATCACGCGCGTCGCGATGGCGCAGCGCGAATTGGGACTCTCCGCATCCGAGCCGCCGACCGCCAAGGCGTTTCCCCCATCGGTATTCACGCTCCTGCCGCGGCTCTTGGAGCGCACCGGGCCCGCGGAGCGCGGCAGCATCACCGGTTTCTACTCCGTCCTCGTCGAAGCCGATGACCTGAACGATCCGATCGGCGATGCCGTGCGCGGCATCTTGGACGGACACATCTGGCTCTCGCGAAGCCTCGCGAACCGCGGCTACTACCCCGCGATCGATGTGCTCCAGAGCGTGAGCCGCGTCATGCAGCACATCGCCGGCGCGAGCCACAAAGCGGCCGCGCAGGCCCTCGTGGAGGACCTGGCACGCTACCGCGACGTCGAGGATCTCCTGCGCATGGGCGCCTACGTGCGCGGCGCGGAGCCGCGCACGGATGCCGCGATCGACCGCATTGGCGCGATCGAGAAGCTCCTGCGGCAGACCCCCGAAGAGCGCTCGACGCTCGCGGAGGCGGCGAGCCAGTTGATCGCGATCTACGAGAAGCCGCTCGCGGCGTCGGTGCCGCCGCTACCTGGCGGAGGCGGCGGCGCGGCGGTTGCCGCTCGCCCCGCTGCCGGCGCCGCCTCCAGCGCCCCTAGCAACACCGCGAGCAAAGTCGCGGCGAGTCGCGCCGGCGCGCCGTACTTCCCGCAGCAAAGGGGCCGCAAGTGAAACGGTTTCAATTCCGGTTGGAGGGCCTGCTCCGGCTGCGCAAAGTGCAGGAAGATGCCGCGCTCCGCGCATTGCGAGAGTGCAACCGCGAGCTGCTCGAGGTCGATGCCGCGCTCGCGGCTTTGGCCGCGGAGCGCGCGGCGGAGGTCACGGCGCTCCGCGGCCTGGAGGGCGCCGTGTCGATGGCGATGGTCCTCGCGCATCGCAGCCACTTGAACACCTTGAATCGGCGCAGCGCCGAGCGCGCCGAGGAGCGCGTGCGCGCGTCCCAAGCCGTGGAGGCGGCGCGGCGCGCCGCCGAGAAGGCGGCGCGCGAACGCGCGATCGTCGAGCGGCTCCGCGAGCGGCGCTACGCAGAGTACCTCGAGGTGGCGCGGCGCGAGGAGCAGGCCGCGCTCGACGAGGTCGGCCGCAATCGCCATAGAGCCAAGGAACGAGAAAGGGCGGCGCGATGAGAGCCGTGTGGCGCATCTACGCATCGACCTGCGGACTCATCGTCGGCCCCGCGCTGCTCGCGCTCGCGCTCGCGCACTTCATGGGCTACTTGCCGAAGGAGCGGCTGCTGGCCGCGCTGGAAACCTATCGCGGCGGCGCGACCGCGCACGCGGCGGCCCCGGCGCCCACGCCTCTGCAGGCGCCCGCATCTCATGGCGCCGGCGCCGCGCCCCCGGAAGACCTGCGCACTTGGGAGCGGCGGCTCCAAGCGATGGGCGCGGGGATCGCGAGCAACGTGAGCGACCTCTCGAAGGAGTTCGAAGTGCTACAGAGCGAAGACAAGAGGCTCTCCAAGATGCGCGACGCGCTCGCGCGGCTCTTGAGCGCCTTCTTCCGGGAAGAAGTGACCGCGGCCGCGGTCCTCGCGCGCGCCCCGGAGCTGTCGGAGCGCATCGAGAAGTCGCGCGCAGACGAAGAGCGCACTCCGAAGCTGCTTGCGACCTTGCAGACGATCGAGCCGCGAGCGCTTGCCGCGATCTTCGCGGGCAAGGAAGGGGCCCCCGGTCTCGAAGAGGAGCAGGCTGCCGCCGTCCTCGCGGAGTTTACGCCAAGGAAGGCCGGTCAAGTCTTGGCGGAGGTCGGGAAATTGGACCCGTCCCTCGCCGCGCGCATGGTGGCGCGGATCAGCGGGAAGGACCCCGCGTTCACCGAGTCCAAGTAGGAGAAGGCAGGCACCTTGAAGATTACGACGATGAAAACGGCGAACCTCGCGGAGCGGCTTCCCGCGGCGCCGGCGCCGCGCACGGCGGCGCGCAGGGAGTCCTTCGGCGAGCTGCTCGCCGGAGCGCGCCCCGAAGCGAGCGCCGGACGAAAGCCGCCGGCGAACGCTCCGCGCGAGCGCACACCGGCGAGCGGAGCGGAGGATGCGGCGCTGGAGCAAAATGGAGAGCGCTCAGAGGCTGCGGCTACGCAGGCGAGCGACTCCGGGGCGGAGCACGGCTCGACTGCGGCGCCGGCGCGGGACGAAGTCGCGCCCGAGGCCGATGAGATCGCCGCACCGGCAACGCTTGTAGGCATCGCGGCGACGGGCGGCGTCTCGCCCTCCACGGCAGATGCGGAGCTGGCCGCGGCAATCGCCTCCGAAGCGAACGCGGCCGCCCTTCCTGCGCGATCGACCGCGGCCGCGCCCGGCGCCTTCGCGGGCGGCGGCGACCTGTCTGTGGAGGAAGCGCCGCTCGGGAGGAGCGCGAATCTCTCGCAGCCCTCCGGCGCTTCGTCCGCGCCGGATCTCGCGGCGACGGCGGCAGCCGCCGCGAACACCGCGCGCGCCGATGGCACGGCGAGCACTGCGAGC
>JAKEFC010000179.1 GCA_022616235.1 Planctomycetota bacterium | reverse complement strand
CGGTTCGAGAGGGAGCCGCCCTTGTTGCCGACCTCTTCCTTCGGGCCGACGTCCTCTGCCCTGGGCTCCCGATCTGGTTTCGGCTCGGCGTCGCGAATTACGTGACGGAGTGCGAATTCACCGATGGCAAGCCGAAGATCGGCACCTATCGCCGCGTGAATCAGGGGAGCCCGATCGTAACGCGCTTCGAGCGTTTGAAGGAGAGCCTGCGTAGCGACGCCTGCCTGCCGCTCAATTCGCTCCTCACCTTGGAGGACAAGGAATTCATGGATCCGACGAACAACCGCGAGCAAGTGAACACGGCGCACTCCTGGAGCTTCGTGCACTTCCTCCTGCACGACAAGGAATTCCCTGACGGCAAGAAACTGTTCACGCAGCTCTTCACGGACGTTCGCGCCGGATTGACGAAAGAGGAAGCCTTCGCGCGCGGGCTGGGCCGCCTCGACTTGCGCAAGGTCGAGGCAACGTGGCGAGCGTTCGCCGAGAAGATGTGACGACGCCCGAGATGTGTGCCGGCGACGAAGCGCTTCCGGGCCGGGCATCAGTGCGAGCCGGTTGCGGCGCGCCGGCGAGCGAGCTTCGCGCTGCGGTCGATGGTGGCGAGGAGCAGCGGCCGGTCCAGCGGCTTGGTGGCGAAATCGTCGCAGCCGGCTTCCAGGCACTTCTCGCGGTCGCCGGTCATCGCATGGGCGGTAAGGGCGACGATCGGCAGGTCGCAGCCTTGGCGGCGGAGCGCACGCGCGGCCTCGTAGCCGTCCATCTCCGGCATCTGCATGTCGAGGAGCGCGACATCGAACGGCGGCGCGCCGCGCGCCGAGATGGCTGCGAGCGCGGCGCGTCCATCGGCCACCATCGTCACTTCGGCGCCGGCTTTCTCCAGGATGTGCTTGATCAACCGCTGATTGTCGGGCCCGTCCTCGGCCACGAGAATGCGAAGGCCGGCAAGGCTCGTCGCGGGGCTCGCCGATGGGAGCGCGGCGGAGCCGCCGGATGGCGCGGGTTGGGGTGCGACAGATTCGAAGATCAGCTTCGCCGCCGAGATCCTTCCCACCGGCAGCAAGAGCGTGAAGGTCGTGCCCTTCCCCGGCTCGCTCGCCACATCGATCCGGCCGCCGAGCATCTCCGCCAAGCGCCGCGAGATCGTGAGTCCGAGCCCCGTCCCGCCGAATCGGCGCGTGGTGGACTCATCTGCTTGCGTAAACGGTTGAAAAAGCTTGGCGAGCACTTCGCCGGACATCCCGATGCCGGTGTCCCCCACCGCAAATCGAAGCTCGCCGCGCGCCTCGTCGTACAAGATCGCCAGCCGCACCGAGCCTGACTCCGTGAACTTGATCGCGTTTCCCGCGAAGTTGACGAGGATCTGCCGCAGCCGCCCCGGATCCGTCAGGATCGCCCGCGGCAGCGGAAAGACCGGCTCCAAGCGCAAGGCGAGCCCCTTCTCCTTCGCGCGCAGATTCATCATCGCCTCGACCTGCCGCAAGATGTCGAGCGGCGAGCAACCGATCAGCTCCAGGGTCATCTTGCCCGCTTCGATCTTCGAGAGATCCAGGATGTCGTTGATCAGCGAGAGCAAGTGGTTGCCGTTGGCGGTGATCGTGCGGAGGTGCTCGCGGCGCTGCGCTTCGGTTTGCGAGTCGTCGAGCAGCAGCTCCGTAAAGCCGAGGATCGCGGTCATGGGCGTGCGGATCTCGTGGCTCATGTTCGCGAGGAACGCGCTCTTCGCCTCGTTCGCCGCGCGGATCCCGTCGATCGCGTCGCGTAGCTCTTGGGTCCGTTGGTCTACCTGGTCTTGCAGCGTCGCGTTCAGACGCAATAGCGATGCCTCGTGCTCACGAATGCAAGAGAGGAGGTCGTTGATCCCGCGGGCGAGACTGCCCAGCTCCGCGTCGTCGGGCGCAGCGAGACCCGCGGAGAAGTCTCGCGTCGACCATGCGCGATTGACGGCCGCCGTGATGCGGAGGACCGGGCGGGCGAAGAAGCTCTGCATGAAGAGCGCGAGGGACACCGCCGCCGCCAGCGCCACGAGCGCGGCGAGCCACAGGCTCTTCACTGCGCGCCGCAGTTCCTGATTCAATCCGGCGATCGAAGTCTCGACGAGCGCGATGGCTGCGTGGCTCTCGCGTCCGAGCACGAGCGGATGGATCAACTCCAGCGTGGTTTGGGTGAAGCGGTACCCCGGCGCGAGCGACGCGGCGTCGGGAGGAGGGCGCGGCTCGAGCCCCGGCCGCGTGTAGGCGAAGATCACGCCGCCCTGCATGTCGAGCACGTAGACCCTGTGGAGGCCGTGGAACGACTGGAGGCGCGTGACGGTGTCCGCAGCCGTCGTTTGGTCTTGGAGGAGGTAGATCCTCTCGAAGTCCTGCGCGGCGGCCGAGATGATCGAGATCGTCGTATCGACCGCGGCGGCCTTGCAACGATCGACCGTCTGGCCCGTGCTGTAGACGAGCGTCGCGCCCGCGAGCGCCGCCATCGGCACCGCGAACACGAGGAGGAGCTTCGTCCGCAGCCGAAGCGACCGATATCGCGACCGCACCCAGTGTTTGGCGGGCAGCACCGGCAGCTACCTCCTAGGGCCGCGGAGATCGAGCGGGCGCGTCCATCGGGTTTGCGAGCACGGCCGACTCGATCGGCAGCACCGGATCGCCCGCCCATTCCATCCAGGCCCCGTCGTACACCGCGACATCGCGCCCGAGCTGCCTGAGCGCGAGGTAGCTGATCGACGCGCGCGTCCCCGTGTTGCAATAGGTGATGATCTTCCGATCCTGCGGCAACGCGCCATAGACGTTCAAGAGGTCGCTCGAGTACTTGAACTGACAGGAATCCGCGCCGCGGAGGAGCGTCAGCTTGGCATCGATGTTGATCGCGCCCGGAATGTGTCCGGCGCGCGGGGCGTCGGACTTCTCGCCGCGGTACTCCGCATCGGAGCGCGCATCGATGATGATCGTCTTGGGGTCCTGCAATGCGCGGGAGACGGTCAGCTTGGTCGCCATGCGCTCCGGCTGCATGTTCGCGACGAATTGCGTGGGCTTGCGCGAAGTCTGCTCTCGGGACGTCGCGCCTTGCCGCTCCACCCACGCGCGATAGCCGCCGTTCATCACCCCCACCGATTGGTGGCCGTGCGCCTCGAGCACGTAGAAGAGGCGCGCGGACTCCCGGTAGTCGACGCCCTCGTCGTAGACGAGCGCGGCGTCGGACATTCCCAGGCCCGCACCGCTGAATACCTTCTGCACCTTGGCGAGGGGCGCGATGTGGCGGCTGTGGTCGGGAGTCGGATCGAGGATGAGAGCGACGGAAACGTTGACCGCACCCGCGATGTGGCCGGCGGCGTACTCTTCGGGAGTGCGCGCATCGATCAGGACGAGCGCGGGGTCGCGGAAGTGCTCCTGGACCCAGCCGGCATCGACGAGCACGGCCGGCAAGCGGCCGCCCGCCGGCGAGCCGCGCGCCGCATCGTGCGCGCTCGCGGCGGCAGCGGCACGAGCGGTCGCCTCCGACTTGTCGCAGCCCGCGAGCGCGAATACGGCGATCCAGACCAGAAACACGCGAGCGGGTCGTTGCATTGGCGGTTGCTCCGATGGAAGGAGAGTGAGTCTTCTCGATCGGCGATTCGCCGGACTCCGTGTCGCGGCGTCGATTCGCAATGACTACATCGGCCTGCGCACCGCCTGTATTCACAGATAGTTCCGAAAAAGAAACGCCAGCAGCGTGCGCTTCGCGCACCGATGGAATCGATGCGCGGACTTGCAAAGGCGAGGCTCCGAAGTGCCGATAATTCCCGTATTGGCCCGGAGGTTCGCCGATGATCGAGCAATCGGATGAGCAATTCGCATCGATGCGGGGAAGATCGTGGCGGCGTTCGCCCGCGGTGCTGCTCTTCCTCGGCGCGTTCCTGCTCTATGCGGCGGCGAGCCGCGGGTACATCTCGACCGTAGACCAGCAGGTCCGCTACTTCGTCGCGATCCAGCTCTGGGACGCGGGAAGCGTCCATCCGACGCAGGAGCAGCTCGCGAGCACCGAGGAGACCTTTGCGATCGGGAAGGACGGCCGCCCGATCTCGCACTTCGGGATCGGCCAGTCCCTCGCCATGCTGCCCGCGGTCGCCGCCGCGGATGCGGCCGCGCGCTTCGCCGTAGAGCCCGCGGAACGCGCGAACTTCCGCTACCTCGCCGCGCAGTTCCTCTACATGGCCGTCCAGATACCCGCCACTGCGGCGCTCGGCCTCGTCGCGGCGTTCCTGCTCGCGCTCCGGCTCGGCTGCGCCGTCCGCCACGCGCTCGCGACAGCGCTCGCGCTCGGATTCGGCACCTTCTGGTACTTCTACACGAAGACCTTCGCGATGGACGTCGAGCTGACGAGCGCGCTCCTCTGGGGCGTGCTCCTCCTCTCGCGCGCACAAACAACTCTGCCGGCCACGGCGCTGGGCTCGCTCCTCGCCGGGGTCCCGCTCCTCTACCGGCAGGAGATGCTGCTCCCGGTCGCACTCACCCTCGCGATCTTCGCGTGGCGCGCGGTTCGCGCGGGGGAGCTGTCGGCCCGCCGCCTCGCCGCGCTGTTTCTGCCCGCGGCGTGCTTGGGCCTCATCGTCCTCTGCCACAACTTCGTACGCACGGGCAGCGTCGCGAGCGCGGGGTACGCCGAAGTGCTCGCGCAAAAAGGGCTCGGCGTCTTCGCCGACTACCCGGGGCAGCACCTTTGGGCCATTCTCTTCGGAACGAACAAGGGGTTCCTCTGGTACAACCCGATCTTCGCCGCGGCGGCGCTCCTCCTCGTGCCCGGGGCGCGCCGCTGGCCGCCCGCCCTCAACTGGGGGCTCCTGCCAGTCGCCGCCTTCACCGTCACGATCGCCGGCATCCGGAACGCGGACACGGTCTGCGGCTGGGGCCCGCGCTTCTTGGTGCCGATCACGCCGTTTCTCGTCCTCGGCGCCGCGGCCGCGCTCGCGCCGCGGCTGGCGGCGCGCCGCTACCGGGTGGGGCTCGCGTGCTTCCTCGCGGCGAACGTCGCGTTCCAGCTCGTGATGGGCCACGAGGACCACAACGGGCTCTTAGTGCAAGCGCGGGAAATGAAGCGCGTCGCGGAAGATGCCGGCGTGACTCCGCTCGCCGGAGCGCGCGCGAACGACATCGCGTATCGGCTGCGTAACCTCGGCGTGCCGCTCGGCGACCGCGAGTGGGTGCGCGTCGCGTGGTCGGCGCCGGCGCTGCGCGCGGCGGTTCCACCGTTCGCGCAGAACGTTTGGTGGCTCAAGCTGCGCGCGAAGTCGGCGTCGCCGCTCCTGAGAGCGGCGTTCGTCGCGCTCGGAGGCGGAGCGCTCGCCGCTGGAGTACTCTGCCTCGCGCTCGGATTCGCCGGCGCGCGCCCGGAAAACAGACGCGGGGAGCAGGTCCCCTTCGGAACCGGCTCCCCGTCGCCTTTGCTACCAACTTGACCGGGCTCGGAGACTACTTCGCGGCGCGAGTGTAGGTGATCTCCATGCCGAGCCATTCCTTGCCGGACTTATCGTAGCTGTAGCCCTGGTACGTGAAGTTGTTGTCGTCCTTCGTTGTGAGGACGGACTTGATCTTCTTCGGCCCGCCTTCCATCGGACAATTACACGTCCCTGCAAACGTGATGATCTTGCCCGTCGCATCCGCGGTGCCTTCCATCGTGGCGATGCTCGTCGACATGTTGTCGAACCAGACCGCAACGAACTTCTTCGAGATGTTGTCGAATCCCGTAAAGCCGGTACCCTCGAAGGTTCCCATTTGTTCGCTAACGCCCTTGGTCGCATCGTGCAGGAATCGTCCGCCCATTACCATTTTCGTAGTGCTCGTGCCCGTGGAATTTTCCCACTCCGCAGTCGGATCCATCTTGAACTTGATCTTGTAATCCCAAGTGCCTTCGCGCTTGGCGAGCATCTTGTGTTGCTCGCCGGGTGCGCACAGCTCCATCATTTTCTTCATCATCTCGGCTTGCTCGGGGGACGGTTGCCCCGTCGGGGCGCCCTTGCCGCTCGTCTTCTCCGGCTTGCCGGAATCCTGCGACACGACTTGGCTCGTCACGAACGCGGTGAGAGCGATCAGCACCAGAACGAAAAGTACGCTTCTTGCCTTCACGGCGAATCTCCTTTCGGGAGCATTCCTAGGTTGACGGAAACGGTTCCAGAGCGTGGGTGCCCTTCCCGACACGAGGGAGGGCGAGAAGGGGTGAAACGTTAGCGAATCGCCGCGCCGCGCGCAAGATGAGGCTGGCGCCGCAAGTCGCGAATTAGCTAGGGTTTTTGCCTGCGATGAACCTGCCGGGGAAGCGCGCCGTGGAGCAAGCGGCTCTCATGTCTTGGGGACCCAGACACTTATGTGCTTCCACCAGAGCTTCGTCTCCGCGTACGAGAAGCTGACTCCCGCAGGGTCGGGAGCGTAATGTTTTTCGATCTCGTCTCGGATCGCGCGCGGGAACGAACGATCTCCCGCCCAGGTCTTGCCGACCGGCCCTTCGCCGAACGCCACGCGCACGATCGCGACGTATTTTCTTGCGCGAATCTCTTCGATGAGCGGCGCGGCATCCCATTGGCCGGTCGAGGTCAACGCGGTGTACATGAAGGTCTGATGGCTGAGAGGACGCCCGTGCTCCGCCAGGACCCAGGGCTCCTCGGACAGGATTAGGCCCTCGAACTTGGCCACGTAATCCAGGACGCGCTCGGAGAAGCTCGCGATGCGCGCGAGCCGCTCCGGATGCGTCGGGCGCTCTTCGAGCACGATCCCCTGCCCGAGAACGCTCGCGGCGAGGAGCGCCGCGAGCGCCGCGCGCTTCGCGATGCTCGCTCCGGCGAACGCGGCACCCGCAACGATTGCGAGCGTTGCATCGAGTTCGAGGAAGTAGTTCACGTCGGAGCCATCGCGGCCGACTTGCACCGCGCTCGCCATCCCGAGGAGGACGAGCAACGCCGACTGCGCGCGCCCGAGCGCGAAGACCGGCCACTCGCTCCGCCAGCTTCGGAGGGCGACGAGCGCGCAAGCCGCAAGAATCGCGAATTGCCAGGCGCGAGGGACTCCCACCTGCTCGAACAATTCCTGCGAGCTTGCCGCAGGGGGACGAAATTGGATCGACGCCTCCAAGACGACCAGCGCGGCGACGAGCGCTCCGTAGCCGAACCACCAGAACTTGATCGAGCCTCGCGAGTCGCCGCGGGGCAAGAGCGCCACGAACAGCGCGCCCAAGAGCGGTAGGTGCCACCAATTCGTGGACTGGAACCACTTGCGCGCGACATCCATCCAGGAAAACGGGAGCACGTTGTAATAGATGATATGGTCGTACATTCCGCCGTCGGTCCACCACGTGCCGGCAAGGAAGAAGGTGATCCCCGCCGCGAGGAGCGCGAGCGGCCAGCGGAGCGCGCTTGGCCCTTCGCGGAGCAAGAGGAGCAGGGATCCCGCGACCGGGAAAAGGAGCATCGAATGGCGCGTGTAGACTCCGAGGAAGAAGAGCGCGACCGCGAGCAAGCGCACGGACGTGCGCTGCGAAAAGAGCGCCGCGAAGCCGGTGAGGCCGAACGCGAGCGCCAGCGCGTCGATCCGCGCGAGCGCGCCGAATGCGTTGACATCGGTGTGCGCGAGGAAGCATGCGGCGGCGAGGAGCGCCGCCGCGTTCCCCGCCTCGCGCCGGACGACGAGTGCGATCGCGCAGGCGGCTGCCAACGTCGCGAGCAGCGAGAGCAGCCGCCCGCCGAAGTAGGGCGCGCCGTCCGGACAGGGCACGAGCGCCATGAGGAGCGGGAACACCGGGGGATAGTTGTCGATCAGATACGGCGCCTTGCCGACTTCCGGATAGAGCCCGGGCTCCGCGCAAACGCGCCGCGCCTGGTCGAGGAGGACCGCTTCGCCGTAGCGTACCTCGTGAGGAAACATGACGACCGGCGCGGATCGCGCGACGAACAAGCCCGCGGAGGTCAAAAAGACGACGATGCTCGCGGCGAGCAGCGCGCGCTCGAATTGCGCGGACTCGTTCACAAGCACTCGCGCTCCGGACCCAATAGATCGTCGTAGCTCTCGCGGCGCCGGATCAAGCGCGCCTCTGCGCCATCGACGAGCACCTCGGCGGGACGCGGGCGCGTGTTGTAGTTGCTCGCCATCGACATGCCGTAGGCGCCGGCGCTGAAGACCGCGAGCAGATCGCCTTCCGCGACCTCGGGCAGATCGCGATCGTTGCCGAGGAAATCGCCGCTCTCGCAGATGGGCCCGACCACGTCGACGTGGCCGTGGCCATCGCGCGCTCCCTGGTCCGCGGGGGGCGCCTGGCCGGCCGCGGGCCACACGCGGTGATAGGACTGGTAGAGCGCCGGCCGCATGAGATCGTTCATCCCCGCGTCGCAGATCACGAAGCGGCGCTCGCCGGAGCGCTTCACGGTGACGGCGCGCGTGAGCAGGATGCCGGCGTTCCCCATGATGAAGCGGCCGGGCTCGAGGATCACGTTCAGGCCGCGGCCCGCAAGCTCCGGCACGATCGCCTGCGCGAACGCCGCCGCGGGGAGCGCTTCCTGCGAGCGGTAGTGCACGCCGAAGCCGCCGCCGATGTCGAGCCAGCGGACGCGTTCCGTCCCGGGCGCGCCGCTCGCGACGTAGTCGAGCACGCGGCGGATCGCCTCCACGTACGGCTTCGGATCGGTGATCTGCGAGCCGATGTGGATGTGGAGACCGCGGCACTCCACTCCGCGCAGCTCCTGGGCGTGGCGGAGAACGCGCTCGGCGCGATCGAGATTGATGCCGAACTTGTTCTCCTTCTTCCCCGTCGTGATGTAGCGGTGCGTCTTCGGATCGACGTCGGGATTCAAGCGGAGGGCGACGCCGGCGACGGCGTTCTGGGCGCGCGCGCAGGCATCGATGCGCTCCAGTTCCGTCTCCGCCTCGACGTTGAAGAGCAGGATCCCCGCCGCCAGCGCCTCGTGGATCTCGCGCGTGCTCTTCCCGACGCCGGCGTAGACGACCTTTTTGGGGTCGCCCCCCGCCGCGCGCACGCGGAGCAGCTCGCCGCCGGAGACGACGTCGAACCCCGCGCCCTCGCCGTGGAGGAGGCGGAGGAGCGAGAGATTGGAATTCGCTTTCACCGAGTAGCAGAGGAGGGGCGGCGCATCGAGCGCGGCGAAGGCGTCGCGCAGCACGCGGAAGTGATGCCGGATCGTGCGCGCGCAATAGACGTAGAGCGGGGTGCCGAAGCGCTCCGCCAATTCCGCGGCCGGCGCTTCGTCGCAGACGAGGCGGCCATCGCGATAGGCGAAATGGTCCATGCGATCCTCTCCGGGCGTCAATGATAGCCCGGAACGGGTCGCCGGCAAACGGAGCGCGGCGCGGTGTCCGCTACCGCACGAGGTCCTTCTGGTACTTGCGGAGCTGGCTCTTCAGGCGGAACACGATGCGGGAGTGGAGCTGGCAGACGCGCGACTCGGAGAGCCCAAGGGTGGCGCCGATCTCGCGCATCGTCATGTCTTCGAAGTAGTAGAGGAGCATGATCAAGCGCTCTTTGCGCGAGAGGTACTTCGTGATGAACTCCGTGATCTCGTTCTTGAGCGCCTCCTCCTCGGGGTCGATGCCGCGCTTGTCCTCGAGGATGTCGATCTTCCGCAGGCTCTTCGAGTCGCCCTCTTCGTTCGATTGATCGTTGAGCGAGACCATCGTGACGGCGCTCGCCTCGCGGATCAGGTCCTCGAACTCCTCCTGGCTCACCGCCAGCTTCTCGGCGATCTCGAGGTCGGTCGGGAAGCGCCCGAGGGAGCCTTCCAATTCCTGGCAGGCGTCGTAGAGCCGGTGCGCCTTGTTGCGCACGATGCGCGGCACCCAGTCGAGCGCGCGGAGGGCATCCAGGATCGAGCCGCGGATGCGCGTGGTGCAATAGGTCTCGAACTTGACGCCGCGCTCGAGGTCGTAGCCATCGACGGCGTCCATCAAGCCGAAGATCCCGGCGCTGTAGAGGTCATCCAGCTCCACGTTCTGCGGCAGCTTGGCGAGGACGCGCTCCGCGATGTAGCGCACGAGCGGCAGGTAGTTCTCGATGAGTCGGTTGCGCAGGTCGTCGCTCGGCTGCACCTTGTATTCGAGCCACACCGCTTCGAGGGACGGGTCATCGATCCTCGTCTTGCCTCGAAGCCGGTGCTTCTCCACGTTGAACTTCCGTTTCGTCGACTTAGCGGCCACGCAACCCTCCTCCTATCGGACCGGATCTCACGCTTCGCCTTTATCGGCAACAATCGCTGCATCCTCGACCGTGTTCGTCGAATTTTCTCGGAATCTCGCCGCGAGCCGCTCGCTGCGCGCCTTCGCCTCGGCCGCCGCGGCGTCCTCCTTGGCGACATCGATGGCGGCGGCGCCGGCCGCTTCCGCGGCGATGGAGCGAGCCGCGAAGCCCACCGCGATTCCGATAACCGCGAGCGCCGCACCCCACGCGAAGCCGCGCCCCAACACGCCTGAGACAGGCAGCGCCGGGTCGAGCGCGCCGGTGACGGTGGCGGCGAGAAAACCGAGGAGACCGAACGCCGCGGCGAATCGCCTCAATTGCTCTCCCCCGTAGAAACAGGGGTTCGCGAGCGCCAGAGTGCGCTCATGCGCCGGAAGAATCCGCTCCCTCCGGCGTGGGCGCGATCCTCGAGACCGAGGCGGAGCGCGACTTCGCGCACGCACTGCGCCGCCTGCGTGCT
>JAKEFC010000178.1 GCA_022616235.1 Planctomycetota bacterium | reverse complement strand
GATGCCGCTCCCGCCGCGGTCGCTCGCGCGAACCGCGAGCTTGATCTCTTCGCCGTGGCCGCGCTTCGGGCCGAGGATCGCGACCTGGGGCGCGAACGCATCGATCTCCAACGGAGTGGCACCCACGGCCTCCATCGTGCGTCCGTGCGAGCCGTTCATGACGAGCTTGATCTCCACGCTCGCTTCCTCTTCGAGCGCCGGCAACGTCCAGGCGAAGGAGTCCTCGCGCGCGAGGCCGGTCGCGAGCGCGCGCCAGCCGCCGCGCGCGACGCGATAGTAGAGGTCGATCGGGTTCGGCGCGGCGAGGTGCCAAGCGGAGCGAAATGCGATCGAGACTCTCTCGCCGGCGGCATGCCAGCCCTCCGGCAGCTCCGTGAATTCGAGGAGCGGGGGCTCCGTGGAATCGCGCAAGTAGCAAGGAAGCTCCGCGCTGAAGCCGTTGCCGGCGCGATCGCGCCCGGCGGCGCGGATCGCGAGCGGCTCCGCCGCGCGCTCCGCGATGCGCAGGCGAATCGCTCCGGCCGCTCCCTGCGCTTCCGGTATCGGCGCCCACTCCTCGGACCCCGCGCGATAGGCGAATTGCAGCGAGCCTTCGTCGAGGTCGAGATCGCGGACCCGGTACGACACCGTCACGTCGAAGAACGCGCTCCCCGGGAACGTCTCTTCGCTCGTGCGGCGAATCTCCGGCTCTTCCCACTCGATCTCGGGCGCGCTCCAGTCCACCGTGAGGTGCGCGCCGGGGGCATCGCCGGGGCGCGGATAGGACCCGCGCATGCCGAGCGAGTCTTCGATCTCGATCGCGTAGCCGTAGCGCCCCTCCGCGAGGCGCGCGGCGAAGGGAGTCCTGCAATCCGTGTCGTAGCCCGCCAGGTTCCAGCTCTCGCCGCCATCCTCCGTGATCCACAGCTCCACCTGCTTCGCCGCGCTGCCGGCGGCGAGGCGGACGTCGTAGGGGATCTCTACTTGGCGGCTCGCGATGTGGCACTCGGGCGCGAGCAGCGCGCGCGGTGCCGCAGCATCGCTTCCGGCGCCCTGCGCGGGCGGCGCCGCCGGTGCCTCGCGAGAAGCGCCGCCGCCATGACGATCCTCGGCGGGGATTTCGCGCGGACTCTGCTCCTGGGCGGGCCCGTCCGGCGTTTTATCCGCGAGGGCCTCGCTCGGCGCGGGGCTCTCTTCGGGGCGCGCCCGGTCGGTGATCGTGAGGCTGCCCGGGAATTCCGCCGCCGTCTTGTTCCCCGCGGCGTCGGCGATGCTGAGCCGCACGCGCGCGCCGGCGAGCGGGCGCGTGGGAACGTGCCAACGGAAGTAGCCCGTGTTCGGCAGCTCCAGCTCCTTCACCCACGAGCTATCGGGACCATCCGCGATCTCGAGCGCCACCCGCTCCCCGCCGGCGCTGCCCGGAGTGAGGCGCCACTTCAACTCGACGCTCGTTCCTCCTGCCACTGCGGCCGGAGGAAGTTGCTGTTCGATGACGACGTGCGGCGCCGTCCAGTCGAAGTTCACGACGACGTGCGGGGATTGCGACGCCAGCGCGGGCGGCCGCTCACGCGTCGAGAATGGGAGCGCGCACAGCTCCCAGCGCCCTTCCCAGGGCGGACTCCAGCGCGGCGCAGGCTCCCCCGGGGACCAACTCGGACC
This sequence comes from Planctomycetota bacterium, assembly GCA_022616235.1. Taxonomy (GTDB): domain Bacteria; phylum Planctomycetota; class UBA8108; order UBA1146; family JAKEFC01; genus JAKEFC01. The sequence continues at coordinate 12,602 of JAKEFC010000178.1, read as the reverse complement.
GAGGATCCACGCGTCCTTGTTCGCTTGGCGGACCATGAACACGACGCGCGGCGGCGGCTCCGCTCCCGCTGCGTCGTAGTGAAGATTCAGCGCGTGCGCCGGCGTCACGAGGAGCTGCGTACCGCGCGGCGACGGACCGACGAGCAACTCCTCGCCGGCGAGGGGACGCATCGCGGGCACGAGGTCGATGGCATCGGGGCCGCGGCCGAAGAGGGCGCAGCCGGCGCCGGGCAATGCGAGCGCGAGCGCGAGCAAGAGAGAGCGCACGCGGAGGCGCGGCGGCGAATCGGATTCCGAGGGAGCGAGGCGGTCGTTGCGATCATCGAGGACGCGAGCATTCGAAACGCAGCTTGCCTGCACGTCGCAGTCCTTCTAGACCGGGATGCTGGCGCGAGGAGCGCCGCCAAGTGACTAGAGCCTATCTCAAAACCTCGCCTGGCTTCGGTCGGCTACGAGCTGCGCGCGCGGCGTCGAACCTCATCGCCGTATTTTTCCATCAATACGACTCTTCGGCTCTCCTTGCGCGCGCACCTCTCGCTCGACCTCGGGCCTACGGCGATGTTGTTGAGACAGGCTCTAAGGAGTCGCTTCTCTTTTCGGCTGCAAGCCGCGGCGACTTCAGCGGCCCCGAGCGAGCGGCGCGGCGACGGGCGAGGGTTCGAGCGAGATCGGAATTATCGGATGCGAAGACGGCCTATTGCAGGCTCGCGCACGCGTTCTGGAAGATCTCGAGGCCGAGGGGCACGGGCAGGTCGCGCGCGGCGGGGGGCGAGCCGCCGGCGCGCCGGTAGCGCATCCAGAACGGGTGATGAGTCGGTTGGACGAAGCGTTCCGGGTGCGGCATCAATCCGAAGACGTTGCCGCGCGGATTCGTGATCCCCGCGATGTCTTGGAAGGCGCCGTTCGGGTTCGCGGGATAGGAAGCGGGCGCGCCATCGCCGATGTAGGCGAGCGCGACCTGCTCCTCCGGAAAGGGCGCCCCGGCGGTGTCCGGGAACCACTCGAAGCGCCCCTCCGCGTGCGCGACTGGGAGCATGTACTCCGCGCGCGGGCGCAGCCAGGGACCACGGGGACGGGCGCCCGCGCGCATGCGCACCCAGCGATCTTCGAAGCGCCCCATGAGATTCTCGACGAGCGCCGCTCGCCCCGCGCCGCCGGGCAGGATTCCGCAGCGCACGAGGATCTGGAAGCCGTTGCAGATCCCGATCACGAGCCTGCCGCTCTCCACGTAGCTTGCGAGCTGGTCGTGCAGGCGCCGCTCGAGGGTGTAGGCGAAGACCGCGCCGCTCGCCACGTCGTCGCCGAACGTGAAGCCGCCGGGAAACACGATGAGCTGCATGCGGTCCAGCGCCCGCGGCTCGGCGAGGAGCTGGTTCACGTGGAGGAGAGTCGGAGCGAAGCCGGCGAGGCCGAGCGCATGGACCGCTTCCCCCTCGCAATTGGTGCCGGCGGCGCGCAAGACCAGTGCTTCCGGTTTCATGGCGCGGCGCTCCAGGCGGCGGCGAGCGGCGCCTGCCAGATGGCGCGCAGCTCGGCGAGGTCCTCGTCGATGATTCGTTTGCCGCGCTGCGACACCGTGAAGCGCCCGCCGCTCGTGACCTCGCCGACCCGCGCGATCGGCACGCGCGCGTTCGCGCAAGCCTCCGTCACGGCTTCGGCGCTCATCTCCACGAGGAAGCGGTGCGGCCCCTCGCCGAAGAGGAGGTCTTCCACCGCGAGCTTCGCCGCGGGCATCAGCGCGTCGAGGTCGAGCGCGATCCCCTCCCCCGCCGCGCCGATCCCCATCTCCGCCGCCGCGACCGCGAGGCCGCCATCGGAGACATCGTGGCAGGCGGCGGCGATGCCGCGCGCGATCCACTCCTCCACGACGGCGAGGATCTCGCGCCCGAGCGCGCCATCGAAGGGCGCCGGATTGCCCCCCATCCCTGCATAGACGCATTGGAGCAAGCTGCCGGGCACGCCGCCCCGCACCGGCCCGACGAGGAGGAGTGCCGAGCCCGCGCGCTTCGCTTCCGGCGCCGGCGCGCGCGGCGCGCCGCGCGCAATGCTCACCGCCGAGACGAGCAGCGTGTGGGGAATGGAGCGCGCGAAACCTCCCGCGCGATAAGTATTGTGAAGCGAGTCTTTCCCCGAGATGAACGGCGTACGATAGGCGCGCGCCGCGGCGGCCGCGCCGCGGGCGCACTCGACGAGCGCGCCGAGGATCTCCGGCTCATTCACGTTGCCCCATGCGAAATTGTCGAGCAGCGCGAGCCGTTCCAGCGTGCCGCCGCTCGCGATCACGTTGCGGGCGGCCTCGTCGACGGCTTGCGCTCCCATCTCGAACGGATCGATGTCGCCGAGCAGCGGGAGCAGCCCGCAGCCGACCACGACGGTGTGGGTGCCGGTGCGGAGCGGGTCGAACGCGCAGCCGTCCGCCGGCGCGTCGCCGCGCGGGCCCGTGAAGGGCAGCAGGACCATGCGGCCTTGCACTTCGTGGTCGTATTGCCGCACGACGAACTCCTTGGATGCCACGTTCGGATGCGAGAGAAGCGTGCGGAGGATCTCTGCCGGCTTCGCGCCCAACAGCTCGTACGCGGCCTCGCGTACCGCTGCCGGCTTCTTCGCGCGGCGCCGGGTGCGCGGCCGCCCGTCGTGGAGGAACGCCATCGCCAACTCGCCCGCGAGCTTGCCGCCGTGCTCGAGGCGGAGTTTCGCTCCCGCGGCGCCGAAGCGCCCGAGCACGGAACCTTCGACCTCTTCCTCCGCGAGGATCTCGAAGAGGCGCGCGCGCTTCTCGGGCGGCACGGCGAGCACCATCCGTTCCTGCGCTTCGGAGATCCAGATTTCGGAAGGGGTGAGGCCCGGATACTTGAGCGGCGCGGCGCTCAATTCCACCTTCGCGCCAGCCTTCCTCCCCATTTCGCCGATGGCGCTCGAGAAGCCGCCGGCGCCGCAATCCGTGATCGAGCGGTAAAGACCCTCGTCACGCGCGCGGAGGAGTGCGTCGAGTACTTTCTTCTCTTCGATCGGATTCCCGATCTGCACGGCGCCGGCCGAGATCGTTTCGGAATTCTCGTTCAGCTCGCGAGAGGAAAAGGTCGCGCCGTGGATGCCGTCGCGGCCCGTGCGGCCGCCCACCGCCACGATCAAGTCGCCCGCGCGCACCTCCTTGGCGACGGCGCGGCGCGGGATGAGTCCGATCGATCCGCAGAAGACGAGCGGGTTGCCGACATAGCCGGGGTGAAAGAAGATCGCGCCGTTCGCGGTAGGAATCCCCATTCGATTCCCGTAGTCGCGGACGCCCGCGACGACCCCGGACAAGAGGCGGCGCGGGTGCATCGCGCCGGCCGGCAGATGATCCACCTCGGCGTCGAGCATGCCGAAGCAGAACACGTCGGTGGACAGCACCGGCAAGGCGCCGAGTCCGGTGCCGAGCGTGTCGCGAATGACGCCCCCGACCCCGGTACCCGCTCCGCCGTACGGCTCGAGCGCGCTCGGATGGTTGTGCGTCTCCACTTTGAACGTGAGCGCCCATTCATCATCGATCGCGATTACGCCGGCGTTGTCGCGAAACACCGAGATGCAAAACGGCGCGGCGATCTCGTTGGTCGCCGCGAAGATCGTCTCCTCGAGGAGATTCTGGATCGTCTCGCCGCCGTAATCGATCGGGCCGGTCATCGTCTTGTGGCAGCAATGTTCCGACCACGTTTGGGCGATGGTCTCCAGCTCGATGTCGTTCGGTTCGCGGCCGAGATCTCGGTAGTAGGCGCGAATCGCCCGCATCTCAGAGAGATCGAGGGAGAGGCCGCCGTGCTCCGAGATCCGGAGGAGGCTCGCGTCGTCCGCGTCGCAAAGCGGAATCTCCGCGCGGCGAGGGCGCACTTGTTCGAATTCGCGAAATGGATCGGCGAGCGACTCGCGCTCGCCGGGAAGGAAGCAGGCGAAATCATCCACGATCGGATTCGCGAGCGAGGCGGTGGCGACGGCGATCAACTCGTCGCGGCTCGGGTTCGAGCCGCGGAAGCGAAAGCGCTTCGCCGTCCGCACGCGGCACTTGGAGCGCGCGAAGCCCGCGTCGGCGAGCGCGTGAAGCACGCTCCCCTCCACCGGATCCATGACGCCGGGTTTCCGGAGCACGATGATGCTCGCTTCGCGCGGCGCCCGCTCCGGGAAGCTCACGGCCTCGGCGACGAGCGCGCGGCGGGTCGGGTCTCCGGCGAGGAATTCGCGCGCGAACGCTTCGATCCGGGAGCGCCGCGTCGAGCCCGGAACGAGCAGGAAGTAGACGTCGTCGCGCACGGCGGCGATGCCGTTTTCTTCCCCGGCAAAGAGCGTCCGCAAGGCTGCGCTCGCGGCAAGGTCGCCGCGCCCGCGCGGATCTCCTTCGCGAGTGATGGTAATGGTGAAGAGGAGGCTCATGGCGGCGCGGTTTCCCCTCTTTTGGAGCGCACGGAGCGTGCGAGAAGCGAAGGGAAGATTCTGCCCCCCGCCGCGGAGGGTGTCAAAACGATCTCGCCTTCTGGCGGCGCAAGTGAGAATGCCATGAAATGTAAGCAACGGGCGCGTCGCTAGTTCATGAGGATCATCGACGAGTGCCCAGGGACCGGCTCGAATTCGGGGATCGCCGTGAACGTGATCGCGCCTTTGACGCTGCCAGTGACGACTTGTCGAGGCAACACCCCCAAAAACTCCACGTCGCCCGTCACGCTCTGGAGCCGGGCGCTATCCACGATGTGCCACCAGTACGGCGGGGCATCCCGGCGTGATTGCATCGGGAAGGAGCGCGAACTGCCTTCGAAGCGGATGGAGCCTTCGTGCCCAACGACCTCGAGGCACGCGCCGTGGCTGAGAAACCATTGAAATTCACTTTGGGAATACTCGGAGGGGTCGCGAGCAACCTGGCTCGATATTTCGAGCGGACCCTTCGTCGCTTGGATGCGCACGTGCCCGCCTTCGGCCATGTGGATCCGCACGCCGCCTTCCATGCCGCGGATCGACATGGATTGGAGGTAGGGGCGCCACGGACCTTCGCTGCGAATCTCGATGCGAGTCGATGCCGGCGCGTGGACTCGCACGGTTCCGCTGCTGCTGTTACGCCAGGTGCTCGAGCCCTCCTTGGATTCGGCGCCGCAACTTGCGGTGAGCCGACACTCGGGACCCGCGGTCAGAGCCGCCGTCCCCTGATCCGCCTGGCGTTGCGCTTCCGCCATCGAGTCTCCCGTGCCGCGGAACGCCACATGGGCGCTGATTTCGCCGACTGGGTCCCCGAACAACTCTAGTGCAACGTTTCGCCCCAGCTCGATGTGCAGCACCTGCACGTCGTTCGCGGGACAAGTAAGTTCAAGTTCCTTGTCGGCGACCGTGGGACGATGGAAGGTACGGCAACCGGCAATCGCAATACTCGAAACGATCGAAATGAGGATCAACGTAGTTCGCATGTTTCACCTTCTCTCGATTGTCGCGGATGAAACGCGATTCGAGTGCAAATGGCAAGCCGTGGCGCCTGCGTGCGCGCGGAGTTAGAATCCTCCGCCTCGTCGATTTCCCCCGGAAAGGCGCGCGGAGCGATGGAATACGGATCGAGCATCGGCCTCGAATTCGAAGGGCCCATCGTCGAGCTGGAAGCGAAGATCGAGGAGCTGCGCTCCTTCTCGGCGACGGCCGACGTCGATCTCTCCGGGCAGATCGAGGAGTTGCAGAAGAAGTGCGACGAGAAGAAGCGCGCGATCTATGCGCGCCTCACTCCGTGGCAAAAGGTGCAGATCGCGCGCCACCCCGACCGCCCGTTGACCACCGACTACATCAAGATGATTGTGGCGGACTTCCTGGAGCTGCACGGCGACCGCTCTTTTCGCGATGACCCCGCGATCATCACCGGCCTCGGGCGGATCGGCGGGCAGCGCTGCATGATCGTCGGACACCGCAAGGGGAAGACGACGCGCGAGAAGATCGAGTGCAACTTCGGCTGCGCCAATCCCGAGGGATATCGGAAGGCGATGATGAAGATGCGCTTCGCGGAGAAGTTCAAGCTCCCGATCGTCACCTTCATCAACACGCCAGGCGCGTACCCGGGGATCGGCGCCGAGGAGCGCGGCCAAGCGTTCGTCATCGCGCGCAATCTGATGGAGATGGCGGCGCTGCGCGTGCCGGTGATCTCCATCGTGATCGGCGAGGGGGGAAGCGGCGGCGCGCTCGGCATCGGGGTCGCTGATCGACTGCTCATGCTCGAGCACTCCTATTACTCGGTCATCTCTCCGGAGGGGTGCGCGGCGATCTTGTGGAAGGATGCGGTGCACGCGCCGCGGGCCGCCGAGATCCTGAAGCTCACGGCGCAGGATCTGAAGGGATTCGAGATCATCGACGAGGTAATCCCCGAGCCGCTCGGCGGCGCGCATCGAGACGCGGCGGTTACGATCCGCAGCGTGGAGGAGACGATCCTCCGCCATCTCGAGGAAGTGGCCGCGCTGGCGCCAGAGGAGCGCGTCGAGAGGCGCTTCTCGAAGTATCGCGCGATCGGTGCCTACGTCGAGCGCCAAGAGGAAGCGAAGTCGGCGCCCTGACGCGCCGGCCGGCTCAGTGTGCGGGAAGGGCAGCGGGGGAGAGGGGAAATGATCGAGATCTTCGTGCGCGGCGGCCTTTGGTTCATGCTGCCGCTCTTCGCCGCATCGATTGCCGTCGTCGCTCTCGCGATCGAGCGCTACCTGCACTACCGCCGCGCCCACACGGACTACGGTGATTTCTTCGAGGAGATCGAGCGCCTGATCCGCGACAAGGGCATCGGCGCCGCGCGCGGCTACGCGGACGCGATGCCAGGGCCGGTCGCGCGAACGTGGCGGGAGGGCCTCGATGCGGCGCGCCTCCCCTTTCCGCTCCTGCGCGAGCGGATGGAGGCCGCGGCAATCGAGGAACTCGCGGAGCTGGAGCGGCACTTGCCGCACCTCGTCGTCATCGCGCAGGTTTCGCCGCTCATCGGCATCCTCGGCACCATCTGGGGGATGATCCAGTCCTTCCAAGGGGTCGAATTGGGACTTTCGCAGGGGATCGGCGTGCAGAGCACCATCGTGGCGGGCGGCATCTGGCAAGCGCTGATCACCACCGCGGCGGGGCTGCTCGTCGCGATTCCGGCGGTGCTCGTCCACCATTACCTGCAAGGCCGCGTGGATGCGATCTCCGATCAACTCGAGCGCTCCGTGGCGGATCTCGTACGCGCGCTCATCCCGCTCCGCGCGCAGGCTCCGGCTGGCGACGCGCGGGCACTCGCGGCGACGGAGGCGCGGTGATGCGCCGCGCCGCGGCCGGGAGCGGAGGAGGCCGCCTGCGGGCGCGCAGGCGCGAGCGCGGACGCGCGAACGCGATCTCCGGCATCAACTTGACGCCGCTCTTCGACATGTTGTTCCTGCTCTTGATCTTCGTGCTCGTCGCCGCGAACTTCGATCAGCGCCAGGTGATCGCCGTGGACTTGCCCGCCGCCGCCACCGCCAAGGCGGCGCCCGCGGCCGGCGCCGAGCAACGCATGGTCGTCACCCTCCACGCGAACGGCGAGCTTGCATGGAACGGCACGCCCGTGAGCCGCGAGGAGATCGCGGAGCATCTGCGGGCGCTCCCCGAATTGTCGCGACTGCTGCCCCTCATCGTGGAAGGAGACGCGGCCGCTTCCTTGGGGAGCGGCATCGAGCTTCTCGACCTGTGCCGGAAGCTCGGCTACCGCAACTGCGTCTTCGAGGTCCGCGCCAAGGGAATCCGAGAGCAGTAGCAGTGAGCGGCCCCGCTCCCGGTCCGGGCACCCGCGCGCTGCGCATTCGAAGCACCCTTTCCACGCCGCCACGCTCTCTCGCGCCCGCTCTCGCGGCAACGCGGGGGCACGCTCCGCGTCCATCCGCTGGTGACGATCGCGGGCGAACCAAGAATCGCGGGTTTTACGCGAAGAGCGCGAGGCGCCGAAGCGACGCGCGTGCGACCGCGAATCTTGTTGGTAGGAAGAGGGATAGCTACAATTTACACGCCGCCAATCTGCGAGCGAGCCCGCCATTGCGCGAGCTAGCAAAGGGCGGCGATTGCGCGCTTTGCCGCGGGACTTGCGGCAATCGCGCGAACTGCAAACAAATTGGGCGGCGATTCGCGCGCCGGGGTAGGGGCAACCTCCGGTTCCGCACGAGCGGCCAGCTCGAGCCTCGAGATCAAGGAGTACCAATGTTCCCTGCGGCGACCCCCGCGGCCATCGTTCCTGCCGGCATCGATACCCGCTTCCGTTCAGGACGCGGCTTGCCAACTCTGCAACTGCGCCGAATTCTCCTGCGAGCGGCCGGCGCGCTCTTCTTCGCGATCCCGCTCGCGCTCTTCGGATGCAGCGGCGGCGACGGCGGCGACGAGGAGTCCTATGGCGCCAGCTCCGAGATGATGGCGAAGGCGGAAGACTCGCGGGAGGACGCCGAGCGCGCCCGCAAGGAAGCCGAGGCGGCGGAAGCGCAGAAATACGCCGGCGACGCTTACCAGGCCGCGGTCGCGGACTTCCAGACCGGACAAGGACACTTCGACAGCCAGAAGTACGATCGCGCGCGAAAGTACTTCAAGAACGCGCTCAGGGATTTCACCACGGCGAGGAATTCGGCGAAGACCGCGAAAGGCAGCTACGAGGTCGCGCTCGACAACCAGAAGGAGTGCGACGCGCTGCGCGCCGAGGCCGAGAAGCTCGGCCTCCAGACCAAGAATCCGGAGCTGTGGAAAGCCGCCGAGGACCTTTACGCGCAGGGCAAGACGTTCCTGATGAACTCGAAGAAGCTCTCGAACGCGAAGGACAAATTCAATCAGGCGAAGTACAGCTACCAGGAGCTGGTCGATGTCGCGAAGGGAGTCGTGAAGGACGAGAGCGCGGCGAAGGCCTCGCTCGCGACCATGGAGGCGAACAAGGAAGAGGCGCGGACGGCCGCCGCGGAAGAGCACGCGAAATCGACGTGGGAGCAGGCCGCCTCCGCCGAGACCGAGGGGCGTAGCTTTCTGACCGCCAGCGACTACCGCCGTGCGGCTTACAGCCTGGATCGGGCGCGCGAGCTATACCGGATGGCACGGGAAAACGCGGAGATCCGGAAGACGCTCGCGAGCCAGCCCGTCGCGACTACGGAGGAAAAGCCGGACGTCTCCGAGCGCGCGCAGCCGCTCTCGCCGGAGGAGATCGCGCGGAGGAAGCAGCAGCAGAAGGAGCAGGCCGCCGGAGCCGGGACCGACGTGGCAGCAGCGTTGGAGAAGTACTTTCACGGCAGCCCGAGCTTCGCGGCCGACACCGGCATCTTGACGCTCGACTACACCTCCGGAGCCAATCTGCGCAAGGACGTCGTGATCTCGAAGAACGTGAAGCTCGGCGACAAGCCGCACCTGACCTTCGAAGGCTCGGACTGGTCGGGGGAATTCGACGAGTACTCCTTCCACGCGAACACCGAAGGGTCGTTCACGATCAACGGCCGCTATCGGGATGGCGTGCGGATCGAGTTCGACATGAAGGTCCTGCTCGTCGGCTCCAACGCAAAGACCCGCTTCGAAGTCCTCTTCAACTACGAGCCTGGAGATGGCGGCGGCAGCGGCTACGGCGTGGATTGGGGCACGCGCCTCACGATCTACGAGAATCGCAAGACGCCGAAGGAAATAATGACGCCGACCAACAAGACCTATCACAACCACCCGACCAAGTGGTTCATGAAGCAGAAGCCGACGCACGTCGTGATCAGCTACGGCAGGAGCCCGGATGGAGAGGATGGCAAGATCCTCGTCCAATTCGACAACGCCGGCCAAATGGAGGATACATTCAAGATGAACAGCAACTGGCGGCGCGAAGGGATCATCGCGTTCCGCTGGGATGATCTAAAAGTCGTCGTCAAGAACCTGAGGATCATCGGCAAGGTCGATGAAGACTGGGCGCGGGAATTGGTGGCGAAGATGGGCAGCGGCGAGGAAGCGGAAGCCGGGGGCGCAGACAAGCCCTTCGGATTCTAGGCGCACCGCCGGCAGCTCGCCTGCATCCGCAACGGGGCGGCACTACCGCTCCGTTGCGGATTCTTGTTTTCCTTGAAAGAGCGACGCCATGAAGAAAACGGTGCTGAATTCCGTGCATCGCGACCTCGGTGCGCGCCTCGTGGAATTTGGCGGCTTCGAGATGCCGGTGCAGTACGCGTCGATCGTGGAGGAGCACTTGGCGGTGAGGCGGGGCGCCGGGCTCTTCGACCTTTGCCACATGGGCCGCTTCGAGATTCGCGGCCGCGACGCCGTGCGCGCGGTGGATGCGATCGTCACGAACGACGTCGCGCGCATGGACTCCGGCCAGATCCGCTACGCCCTCGTACTCAACGAGCAGGGCGGGGTCCGCGACGATGTGCTCGTCTACCGCATGCCGGACTCCGTGCTGCTCGTGGTCAACGCCGGGAATCGCGAGAAGCTGCTCCCCTGGTTTCGCGAGCACTTGCGCGCCCACGCGGTTGAATTCCGCGACCGCAGCGAGGAAATCGCGATGATCGCCGTACAGGGTCCCGGCGCCGAAGACTTGCTCGCGCCCTTGGTCACCACTTCCTGGGTGCCCGCGCTCCGGAAGCTCGGCTACTACCGGATGAGCGATGCGAAGGTCGGCGTGGGCGGCAAGGTCTACGACGGATGGGTCTCGCGCACGGGTTACACCGGCGAAGACGGATTCGAGCTTTACGTCCCCTCCGCCGAGGCGTGCACGCTCTGGTCGGCGCTCGAGGAGCACGCGGGACAGAAGCTGCGGCCATGCGGGCTCGGAGCGCGCGACACGCTCAGGCTCGAAGCGGCGATGCCGCTCTACGGCCACGAGCTGGACGAGACCGCGAATCCCCTCGAAGCCGGACTCGAGTTCGGGATCAAGCTCGAGAAACCGAACGGATTTATCGGCTGCGAGGCGCTGCGGCGGAGCAAGGAGGCCGGACTCCAGAGGAAGCTCGCCGGCTTCCGAGTCGATGGAAAACGAGTGGCGCGCCAGGGGATGCCGGTATTCGCCGGCGGGAAAGAGGTCGGAATCGTGACGAGCGGCGCGCCGAGTCCTACGCTCGGAGCGAACATCGCGCTCGCGTACGTCGAGCGCGGCCTGTCGGAGTCGGCTGCGCTGGAAGTCGACGTGAGGGGCACGCGCGCCGCGCTCGCCTGGACGCCCCTCCCCTTCTACAGCCGGAAGCGCGGCTGACGCCGCACGCGAGCGAGCGCGCTTCGAGCACGCGGCGCGCGCGCGTGCCCGGCGAGCGGGCGTCCACGGGTTGCGCGCTTGGCCTTGAAGCCTAAAATGCCCCGCTCTGCCCACTCGAGCGGCAGCGCGCAATGGCAGCTCTCCAAGGAATCGGAAAGGACCAGGAGCCGATGGCGGACGTCCCGAAGGATCGGCGCTACACGAAGTCGCACGAATGGGCCCTCAAAAAAGATGACTTGATCGTCGTCGGCATCACCGATTTCGCGGTACACGAATTGAGCGACCTCGTGTTCATCGACTTGCCCGAGGTCGGCAAGAAGCTGAAGGCAGGCGATCCTTTCGGCGAGATCGAATCCGTAAAAGCCGTCAGCGAGTTGATGGCGCCGGTTTCCGGCAAAGTCGTCGAAGTGAATGAAACCCTCGAGAATCGGCTCGAGACGCTCGTCGAGTCCCCCTTCGGCGAAGGGTGGATGATCAAGATTCAGCCGTCGAGCGCCGCCGAGTACGACAAGCTCTTGTCGAAGGCGGATTACGAAGCGCAGCTCGAGGCGCATGAGTAGGCGGCCGCGCGCGCGCTAGGAACTCATGGACGCGCGCATCATTTTGGACTGCCCTCGCTCCCCCGTTTGGAACATGGGGCTCGATGAGGCCCTCTTCGAAGGCGCCGGCGCCGCCCTCCCGCTCACGCTCCGCCGCATGGCATGGGCGGAGCCGGCCGCCACGCTCGGGCGCTTCCAAAGCTACACGGAGTTCGTCGTCGCGGGGGCACTCCGCCCTTCGATCCGCCGCATCACGGGGGGCGGCGCGATTCTGCACGCTGGAGAGTGCACGCTCTCCATGGCGGCGGCGGCCCCCTCGCCGGCCTTTCCCGAGACTGGCGCGCGGGCGCTGGCGCTCCGCGTCTCCGAGTCGCTGCGCGCGGCGCTGCGCGCGGTTGCGAGCGGCGGGGGCGGCCAAGGTGCGGTGGACGTGCGCGGCGGCAATGCGCGCGAGCGCGCAGTAGCCGCGCACGCGGACTGCTTCGACCGTCGCTCGCCATTCGATCTCGTCGTGCGCGCGGGCAGCACCGAAGAAAAGGCCGCAGGCTTCGCGCTCCACCGCGGCCGCGGGCGCGTGCTCGTCCAAGCTTCCATCCGCCGCGACCGAGCCGCACTCGCGGCTGGCGACGACGGAAATCTGCTCGACGCGTGGGCGCGCTCGCTCGGCGCCGCCGCGCCGTTCCGCGCCGACCCGACCCTTGCGGAAACGAAGGCGGCGGCGCTCCACGTCGAGCGCCGATATGGCCGCGACGATTGGAATCGCCGCGGCGAGTGATCGCCCAGAGCGCGCGTCTCTGCGCTAGCCCGGATTATTCATGAACTTCGTCACGAAAGCGCCGAGGTGGCTGGATGGCAAGGAGAAACTGCGACTTCGACCGGAGGCGACCTGGTGAGGTCGT
>JAKEFC010000177.1 GCA_022616235.1 Planctomycetota bacterium | reverse complement strand
GGCGCGCGGGGCCGCGTTCTTGGCCGCGGCACCTCGCTCCGCCGTCGCGACGGCGTTCGAAGAGCGGGGCGTCTTGGGCCTCGTGGAACACAAGCGCGATCTCGCCCGCTTCTGGCGCCAAGGGGAGACGCTGATCGAACCGAAAGGCTTCGGCGAGATGAAGCAATTCGAGCAGGTCCTGAGTCTGGTATTCGGCGGCAAGTCCTTCCAAGACGAGATCCTTCCCGAATTCGACCCGACGATCGTGCTCGTCTCGGACAATCAAAGCTACGCAGGCCTCCCCGCGCCTCCCGTTCCCGCGCTGCCCAGCTTTGCCATGGTCCTGCAAATGAAAAACCCTGCGAGCTTCGATCGCCAACTCCAAGCCGCGCTCCAGACGTTCGTCGGGATCATCAACGCGGACCTCGCGCAGAAAGGAAAATCGGATGGAATGCTCCTCGTCGAGCGCGAGGAGGTGCGAGGGGTAACCCTCTCGGTGGTGAACCCGATGAACGCGGCGATTCCGGAAAAGCCCGGCCTCGAGCAGAATTTCTCGGCGAGCCTGGCGATCGTGGGGAAGCACATCGTAATTAGCTCGACGAAGGAGTTGGCGCGCAAGGTGATCGAAGTGCTGCTCGCGCCTCGATCCCCTGCCGCCGCGGAGGCGGCGCCGCCCAGCGCCTGCGATCTGTATGCGGTGCGCGCTGGCGAACTCGAGAAATTCATCCGCGACAACGAAGGCGCCGCGCATGTGAACGCGATGGAGACGCGCGGCCTTACGCAGGAGGAGGCAAAGCAGGAGCTGGATGCCGTCCTTGACATCGTCCGCCTCTTCCACGAGGCACGCATCGAAAGCCGGTGCGAGGCGGACACGCTCGCGATCGACTTGACGCTGTCGCCGGCGGCGCCGGCGGCAGCCGGGGCAGGATCGAAGTAGGAGCAAGATCCCTTGGAAGTTCCACGTTTCGGAATCGGCGCCGCCGCCGACCTCCTCGAACCGTTTCGTCCCGGTAAGGATGGGCCGTGGGGGCGCGAAGAAGCCGCGCACCTCGCGCGGCGCGCGGCCTTCGGAACGCCCCCGCGCTTGGTCGCCGAGCTCGAGGAGTTGGGACCGGTGCGCGCCGCGGAGGCGCTGCTCCCCGCCACGGCGGCGCCCGACCCGGAAGAGATCGCGCTCGTGGACGACGTCGCCGAGCGCGGCGGCACGTTCGAAGGAGTGCAGGGTTGGCTCTGCTATCGCCTCTTGCACTCCCCGGCGCCCGCACGAGAGAAGCTCGCGATCTTCTGGCACGGCCACTTCGCCACCTCCGACCGCAAGGTCGAGAAGCCGCGCCTCATGATGCGGCAGATGCGGCGGCTGCTCGCGCATGGCGGCGGCGGCTTCCCCACCCTCGTGAGCGAGTTGGCCAAAGATCCCGCGATGCTCCTTTGGCTCGATGGCAATTCCAACCGCGCCGGCCACCCGAACGAAAACTTCGCGCGCGAATTGATGGAGCTCTTCACGCTCGGTATCGGCAGCTATTCGGAGCAAGACATCCAAGAGGCGGCGCGCGCATTCACGGGCTGGCACGTGCGCGCAGACGAGTATTGGTTCAACTCCGCCGCGCACGACGCGGGCGAGAAACGGATCTTCGGCGAGCGCGGCACATTCGGCGGCGAAGATGTCATCCGCCAATGCACGAGCGCGAGCGCGTGTGCGCCGTTCATCGCCGGCAAGCTCTGCGCCTATTACCTCCTCCCGGCGCCGAGCGTCGAGCTGCGCGCGCGCCTCGGCGAGCTGCTTCGCGAGTGCCGCATGGAGATCGGCGCATTCTTGCGGCGCCTCTGGGCGTCGCGCCTCTTCTTCGCGCCGGAGGCGCGGCGCGCGCTCGTCTCATCGCCCCTGGACTTCGCGATCGGCAGCTTGCGGACGCTGGCTGCCCGCGCGAATGCGCAGGCGGTCGCCAAAGCGGCGGCGCACATGGGGCAGGATCTGCTCCGGCCGCCCAGCGTGAAGGGGTGGGACGGAGGTGCCTCGTGGCTGAACAGCTCGACCTTGCTCGCTCGCTATCGCTTCGGGCTCGAAGTCGCGGCCGGAGGAGAGTTGAGCGCGCGAGTCCCCTGGGCCGACTTGGAGCGCGCCGGCGCGGAGCAGCTCGTCCGGCGCTTCTTTCCCGAAGGGCTCGCGCGCGAGGTCGAGGAAGACTTGAGGACCGCCGCGGGAAGCGACATCCGGCGCTGGGTCGCGGGCCTCTTGCAGTTGCCCGAATACCAATACGTGTGAGCGAAGGGAGCGGCGCGATGGCGGCGGGAATCACGCGGCGAGGATTTCTCAAGACGGGAGCGGCGCTCGGCATGCTCTGCCTGCCGCGCGTCCTCCTCCGCGCCGCGTCGCTTGCAGGCGCGCGGCCGGACGACGAAGTCCTGGTCGTGCTCCAGCTCTCTGGCGGCAACGACGGCCTCAACATGGTGGTCCCCTACGAGAACGACATCTATTTGCGGAGCCGCCCGGTGCTTGCGATCCGGAAGGGGCAGGCGCTAGAGCTGTCCGGCGCGGGAGCGGAGGGACTCGGCCTCCACCCGCAGATGTCCGCCTTGCGGGAGCTTTACGACGACGGGAAGGTCGCCATCATTCCCGGAGTCGGCTACCCGAATCCGAACCGCAGCCATTTTCGCAGCATGGACATCTGGCACTCCGCCCGCCCGGAGCTCGATGTGCCCGTGAACGGCTGGCTGGGGCGGTCGCTCGGCGCGCGCCGCGACTGCCTGTGCGCCACTCACATCGGCGACGACGCGCTGCCGCTCGCCCTCGCGGGCGAAGTCAACGTGCCGAGCCTTCAGAACATCGACTTCCTCGATTTCCTGGCGACGCCGGAGGGGGTCCGCATGCGGGAGTTGCTGCGGAGCGTACACGCGCGCGGCCGCAGCGGTCCTGCGGAGCCGCTGCGCCGCCTCGGCGTCGAGACCATCGCGCATCTCGAGCGTCTCGTCGAAGTGCGCAAGCAAGCGGCTCCTGTCGACTATCCGAGCACGCACGTAGGCGAGCGCTTCCGGCTCGCGGGGCAGCTCATCGCCGGAGGGATGCCGGGCCGCATCTATTATGTTTCGCAGGACGGCTATGACACGCACGCGCGCCAAGGGGACTTGCACGGGCAGCTCTTGGGAGAGATGGCGGCCGCGCTCTCCGCGTTTTTCCGCCACATGCGTGCCGCCTCGCTCGAGCGCCGCGTTACCGTCTTCGTGTTTTCGGAATTCGGGCGTCGCGTCGCGGAAAATGGGAGCCTCGGAACCGACCACGGCGCGGCCGCTCCCGTGCTCGTCGTTTCGGGGCGCATCGAGCCCGGCGTGCGCGCTCCTTACCCCAACCTTGCCGATCTCGACGAAGGCGATCTGCGCTTCGGCACGGACTTTCGCAGCGTCTATGCGACGTTGCTCGAAGAGATCCTCCACGTTTCCGCGGCGGGCATCCTCGGCACGGGGTTCCCGAAGCTAAGTCTGTTTCGCTGAATCCGGCAACTTCAAACCAGATTGCGGCAGGCGCCGAGGTCGCAGGGCGATCGCTCCCGACTTAACGGCCTGCGCGCGCCGCGGTATGCTCTTTGCGTGCCCGCCCTGCCGTACCTCGGCGCGAGAGAAGTTGCAGCGACATGGTGCGATCTCTCCTTCTGAGCGCGTTGGCGCTGGCATTACCGGCTTGCGGTGGAGGGGGTGGCGGAGGCGGAGTCGTAGCACCCGCAAGTGCTCCGCTCGGCGCTCCCCGCTTCGCCTACGTCGCCGATCAATCAGGGAACAGCCTCTCGATCTTCACGGTAGATCCCGCATCCGGAGTGCTCGCGCCGGCGGGGATCGCGCCGGCCGGCGAAGCGCCGAGCTTCGTGGTCGCCGCGCCGAGCGGGCGCTTTCTCTACGTCGCGCACCGCGATTCCGGAAGCGTCTCGGCTTTCTCGATCGATGCCGAGACCGGCGCGCTGAATCAGTTAGGAGCCCCGGCAGCGGCGGGAGACGCGCCGCAATCGCTGGCGGTCGACCCTACCGGGCGATTCCTCTACGCCGCGAGCAGCGACTCCGGCGGAGTGTCCCGTTTCACGATCGATCCCGCGACGGGAGAACTCGAGAGCGCTGGCGTCACGGCGGCGGGATTGAACCCGCTCGGCGTCGCGCTCGATCCCAGCGGCCGGTTTCTGTATGCAGCCAACGCCGGCTCATCCAATATTTCCATCTTCGCGGTAGATCAAGCGACGGGCGACTTGGCTCCGTTGGG
>JAKEFC010000176.1 GCA_022616235.1 Planctomycetota bacterium | reverse complement strand
GACGAGCGGGTACGCGGGACCGAGCGCGCCGCGCCGCGTCGCCGGCAGCCGCTCCGACGGGCCGTCCTCTGGGGCGGGAGCGAGCGCCAGCTCGAGGCGGTAGATCCTGCGCAAGGACGGCGGCAGCATCGACGCGGCGGAGTGCGCGGAGGGGGTGCTCGGCTGCCACGCGCTTTGTGCGCCCGCGCGCGCCGGAAGCAGCTCGCCGTCATCCAGCCACGCGGCGATCGCGGGCGGCGGCGGCCCCGGGATCGCCCCGGCGCGCAAGAGGCGCCGCGCATCGTCCGCGGCTCCGCGCTCGATGGCATCCTCCCAGAGCGCGCGCGCTCTGGCGGCGGCCGCTGGACTCCAGAGGACGGGATCGCAGCCTTCGAGCGCCGCGCCCCAACGCGGCGCGAGCGGCGGCAACTCCCCGGCAAGAGGTCCCAAGCGGGAAACCCACGCCGAGAAGCACTCCTCGGCGCCGCCGATCCTGAATTCGGCGGGATTCGGAGCGCCGAGTCCCGGGGGCGCGAGGAGCATTCCGCCTCGCTCGCGCGCGATGAGGGCGAGCGCGGCGCGCGCATCTTCGGCGCGCCCGCGGCCGAGCGTCTCGGTCAACGCATCGAACGGTTCGCCGCCTGGCCAGCGCCCGCGGTACACGGGGATCGTCGCGCGTCCGACCTCGATCCCGCGCGGCGGCGGCGCATCGGGCTCCGCGGCGGCCGTGCAGAACGCCATGGTGACGGTAAGTAGTCCCGCGAACCAGGAGCTGCACGCGCGCACTTTCGAGCTAGATTCTCTGCCCACGATCGATTCTCCCATAGAAGCCGCTCTCGAATCTCCAACGCGCCGCGGTTTGCAGATAGTCGGATCGAGGAACCGAAGTCTCATTTCACTCCAATGATACCAGATGCGCATCGACGCGAAGCCGCGGCCGACTCGGCGGGCCTCCCGGCAAGTCCATTGTCAAGCTCGAGACTCGATTCCCAGACGTGCGATGGAACGCGCCGGTGTTGCCTCGCGGAACGCGCGAATGCCGTTTGCGGAGGCCCAGAGAACACTTGGGGCAAGGGAACGGCGTTTGCCATTTGCGAGGTGCCGTCGCGTGCAACGGACGCTGGCGGCGTCGAGAGGCACACGATTAGGAATGCGAGGTCGTCGTGTTCGTACGCGACATCATGACTCCGGACCCCGTGACCGTGCATCAGGACGATTCCATGGAATTCGCGAAGAAGTGCTTGAGCTTCGCCCACGTGCGACATCTCCCGGTCGTCGATGATCGAGGATTCTTGATGGGTCTGGTGACGCATCGCGATCTGCTCGAGGCGGCGACTCGCACCGTACCGGGGCCGATTACGGCGAAGAGCCTCATGCGGCGCGACATTCGCACCGTGACTCCCGCGACGGACGTGCGCAGGGCCATCCAAGAGATGTTGGAGCACAAGTACGGGTGCCTTCCCGTGATCGAGCACGGCAAAGTCGTAGGCATCGTCACCGAGGCGGACTTTCTGAAGCTCGTCCGATCGCTGCTCGCGATCGACCCCGCGCGCAACATCTGACGAGCGTTCGCGCATGAGCCAGCGTCACCTCGACGCGCTATTCCAGCCCGCGAGCATCGCCGTAGTCGGCGCCAGCGCGCAGCCGGAGAGCGTCGGCGCGATCGTCCTCCGTAACATGCTCCGCGCCGGCTTTGCGGGGCCCGTGCTGCCGGTGCATCCGAGCCGGCGCGCTGTCGGTGGCGTGCTCGCCTATCCGAGCATCTCCGCGCTGCCGTTGACCCCCGACCTCGCGGTGATCTGCACGCCAGCGCCTGTCGTTCCCGGACTCGTCGCGGAGCTTGGCGCGCGCGGGACGCGCGCCGCCGTGATCGTGAGTGCCGGCCTCCGCGAGGGGCGCGCCGCGGAAGGGGGTACGCTCCTCGAAGCCGCCCTGGCCGCGGCGCGACCCCACTCGCTTCGCATCCTCGGGCCGAATTGCGTCGGCCTCGTGGTGCCGGGCCGGGGCATCAACGCGAGCTTCGCGCCTACCGGCGCCGCTCCAGGGACGCTGGCATTCGCCGTCCAGTCGGGGGCGCTCTCGGTCGCCGTTCTCGACTGGGCGAAGTCGCGAGGCATCGGCTTCTCGCACTTCATTTCATTGGGAGATGCGGCTGACGTCGACTTCGGCGATACGCTCGACTATCTCGGCTCCGACCCCGGCACGCGCGCGATCCTGCTCTACATCGAAGCGGTGAGCGGCGCCCGCAAGTTCATCTCCGCGGCGCGCGCGGCGAGCCGGAACAAGCCGATCATCGCCGTGAAGGCGGGGCGCCGCGCCGCGGGCGCGCGCGCCGCGCAGTCGCACACCGGCGCTCTGGCGGGGGAGGACCTCGTCTATGAAGCGGCGCTGCGCCGCGCGGGGATCCTCCGCGTCCACACGGTTGACGCGCTCTTTGCCGCCGTGGAGACCATGGCGCTCATCCCGCAGAGCAGCGGCGATCGCCTCGCCATCGTGACGAACGGCGGAGGGCCGGGCGTGCTTGCCGCGGACGCGGCGGCGAGCGGCCCCGGCCGGCTCGCGAACCTGGCTCCGGAAACGCTGCGAGCGCTCGATGGCGTGCTGCCCGGCACGTGGTCGCGCTCGAATCCCGTCGACCTGATCGGCGACGCTACCGCCGAGCGTTACGCGGGGGCGCTCGCGACGGTGCTCGCGGATCCGGAGGTGGATGCGGCGCTCGTTCTCCACGTCCCGACGGCGGTCGCGAACAGCGAAGCGGCG
>JAKEFC010000175.1 GCA_022616235.1 Planctomycetota bacterium | reverse complement strand
GCATGAATGCGGGGAAAGGCGGTGCCTGGCCATCGCGCTCCACGACCGCGCTTCGCGCGGTGAGGAATGTCGGAACGCGCTACGGCATGAACGCTTCGCGCGGTGGGAGTCGTGCTGGGTTCAGCTCGCCGCGTCGGGGAGGTGCGTGCCCAGCCGTTCTTTCGCGATTTGTCCGATCGCGCGCAGATCGAACTTGCCGCTTCCCAGCTTCGGTATCTCTTCGACCTCGATGAAGCAATCGCGGCGCGGGAGCCACAGATTCGGAATCCCTCTCGCGCGTACGCGTGCCAAGATTTCATCGATCGGGAAGTTCATGGGCGTGTGGAGGACGGCGAGGCGCTCCCCCTTCGCATCATCCGCGAGCGATGTCACCGCCACCTCGGCGCACTCGCCGGCGACCTCGGCATCGATGGAACAGCTCTGCAGCTCGAGCACGCTCGCTTGGATCTCGGATTCCACGCGTACGTGCGGGACCATTTCGCCGCCGATCTTCGAGAAGCGAGAGATGCGGTCGGTGATCGTGATGAACCCTTCCGCGTCGATTGCCGCCACGTCGCCGGTGACGTACCAGCCGTCCCGAATCGCTTCGCAGGTGAGTTCATCGCGGTTCAAGTACCCTCGCATCACGTTCGGACCCTTGATGAGCAGCATTCCCTCCTTTTCGACTCCCAGCTCGGCAAATGTTTCCGGATCGACGATCTTGGCCGCGATCCCCGGCAGCGGGTGTCCGATCGAGCCGGGCTTGCCGGCGCGCTGATGGACCTGCCCCTGCACGAAGTCCGGGAGATTCACGGAGACCACGGGGGAAAGCTCCGTGCAGCCGTACCCCTCCATGAGCGGCACGCCGAACTTCTCGAACCAGAGCATCGCGAGGGCCGGCTTCAGCTTCTCCGCGCCGGCGGCGGCGATGCGCACGGTCTCGAAATCTTCCTTCTCGAAGCGCCGCAGATAGGCCTGATAGAAGGTCGGGGTCGACATGAAGATCGTGCCGCGGTAATTGCGGAGCAGCTCCGCGATCGGGCGTGCCTCGGCAGGGTTCGCGTGAAAGAGCGCGGCAATGCCGTTCAGCATGGGGAACCAGAGGGTCGCCGTGTAACCGAACGAGTGAAAGAACGGCAACACTCCCACCACGCGGTCCTCCTTCGAGACATCGAAGACCTGCGTGAGGCTGCGGCAGTTCGACAGGATGTTGTGGTGCGTGAGGCACACGCCTTTCGGCGCGCCAGTCGAACCGCTGGAGAAGACAATGGTGGCGTCCGTCTCGGGATGGCGCGGCACGCCCGCGAGGCGCGCGAGAAGGACCCCCGGGAGCAGGGCGATCAGAGCGGCGCGGAACTTTTGTCCGCGCGTCGCCTCCGCGAAACACTCCTCGAGAAACAGATGGGACGCATTCGGCGTCATCTCCAGCTTCTCGAGGAATTGCCGCGCCGTGATGATGGTCTTGATCTTGCACTGGTCGATCGCGGAATCGTAGGCGTCCTTCGCCGCGGTGAAGTTCAGATTCACGCTCACCTTGCCCAAGAGCGCGAGCACGATGTTCGCGATCGCGCCGCCGCTCGAAGCGGGGAGCAGCACGCCGACGTGCGTTTCGCCGCGCAGGCGCTTGCGCAACATTCGCCGCAGCATCAGCGACGCGATCAAGAGCCGCCGAAAGGTCAGCTCGCGGCGCGAGTGATCGACCATCGCGAGGCGCCGCGGATATCTCCGTGCGACGCGCAGGAAGCGCGAGGCGAGGGTCTCTCCCATTTTCATGCGCGCGTCGAACGCCTCGGCCCCCAACTCCTGCACGGCGCGTCGGACCTTCTCGATCGGAGTATTGGGAGCGAGGGGAGCGCCGAACACCACCGTGACGGGATACGGAATCTTGAAGGGCGGCTTGAAGAAGAACCTACCGCCGCGAAAACTGAAGATGCTCCCCCACATGCGGTCGATGTACATGGGCACGATCGGCGCTCCCGCGCGGCTCGCGATCCGCTCGAGCCCCTTCGAGAAGGGGAGCAGATTCCCGGTCCTGGTGATCGCGCCCTCCGCGAAGATGCACGCGAGGTGGCCGCGCGCGAGGTGCGTGCTCGCTTCTTCGATGCTGCGGAGGAGCGCGCGCGGTCCGTCGCGGCCGGCGATCGGGATCGCTTTCATCAGCGTGCCGAACCACCCGACGATCGGCACCCTGAAGAACTCGCGGTGCATCAGATATCGCACGTAGCGCGGGACGGAGGCGCCAACGAGAAACGGATCGGCGTAGGAGACGTGGTTGCAAACGAGCAGCGCGCCGCCGTGCATCGGCACGCGGTCGGGGTGCAGCACGCGGATCCTGTAGAAGCTGTGGGTGAGCACCCAAAGGAACAGCCGCATCATGTAGTGCGGCGTGAGGGAACAGACGACGGCGGCCCCGGCCAGGGTGAGAAGTCCGGTCGCGAGCATCACTTGTCCGGGGGTCAGCTCGAGCCAGTTGGCGAGCAGCTCGTAGACCGCGGCGGCAAGGAAAATGAAGAAGAAGTTGCTCATCTCCGCGAAGCCCATGATGCGCCCCTTCTCCTCCTCGCGGGGGCGCTGTTGCGTGAAGGCGGCGAGGGGCACGTAGAAGAGACCGCCGAAGATCCCCGCGACGATGAGCGCCAGGCTCGCGTTCCAATGCGTCGGCTCCATGAAATAGAACGCCGAGAAACCCACTCCCATCCCGATCGCGCCGATCGGAACGAGACCCAGCTCCACCCGCTTTCCCGAGAGTGTGCTCGTGAGCAGGCTCCCCGCGCTGATGCCGAGCGCCAGCGGGAGCAGCATCGTCGTCCCCGTCATCTCTTCGAGGAGAACATCCCGGCCGAAGCGGTCGATCGCGGGAATCACTAGCGCCGCGATCAACCACCACCAGCATTGTGCCAGCAGGCCGAGGAATAGTTCCCGGTCCCGC
This sequence comes from Planctomycetota bacterium, assembly GCA_022616235.1. Taxonomy (GTDB): domain Bacteria; phylum Planctomycetota; class UBA8108; order UBA1146; family JAKEFC01; genus JAKEFC01. The sequence goes on along the minus strand of JAKEFC010000175.1, from coordinate 10,160 downwards.
GCCACGTAGCGGGTCTCGCGCACCATGTGGACGGGGAAGTTCCAGAGCAGCTTGCGGCCGGGGTCGGCGGGGGGCAGCTTGCGCATGAATAGAGATGTGGCGAACCCGGCGAGCGCGATGCCGATGAACACGCCGCCGGAGTAGTAGATGGGTAGTCCGCGGTCGTCGAGATATCCGAACAGGTGCTCCGCCGAGATGATCCCGAGGAGGATCGCCACTTGCGTCGTCATGTTGATGATGCCGTTGGCGCGAGTCAGCTCGTGCTCCTCGACGAGCTGCGGTATCACGCCGTATTTCGCCGGGCTGAAGAATGCGCTGTGCGTGCCCATCAAGAAGAGCACGATGAGCGAGCCGACGACGCTCGCGTCGATCCACTGCTCATCGATCGCGAAGAGCGCGAATGCCAAGGTACCGAGCGCCATCACCACGGCCTCCATGACCTTGAGGACGACGGTGATGGTCCGCTTCGAGTGGCGGTCGGAAAGCGAGCCGCCGAGAAGCGCGAAGATCACGAAGGGCACGGAAAAGACCCCCAGGATCAGCGCTCTGCGGTCCGCCGGCAGCCATTCGACGCTCGCGAGGATCTTCGATTCGGAGACGATGAGCAGGAACCAGCGGAAGATGCTGTCGTTGAACGCCCCCAAGAATTGAGTCGCCGTGAGCGCCCAGAAGGAGCGGTTGCTAAGCAGGCCGCGCATGAGCCGCTTTCATTGGGATGCGATCGCGGATCGGTCCGTCGAAATAGGAAGTACGGATCATTTCGCCGCGATGCCGTTCTTGGCGAGGAAGATCCGGAAGCGATCCTGTTCTTCCGAGGTAAGGCGCGCTTGGACGACGATCCGGTCCTCTTCGTAACGCTGATCCACGATTTTTCCCATGTCGTGGAGGCGCGACAGCAGGTCCCCGCGCGCGATCGGGAGGGCGAATTCCATGACGCGGTCGTTCGCGGAAGCGCGTTCGAGCACGCGGGTCACCAACTCGTCGATCCCCGCGCCGGTGACCGCGCTCACCGCGAGGCTCTCCGAGTTGTGTTCGAGGAGGTATTTGAGGTCGATGCGGCGGTCTTCCGGCAAGAGGTCGATCTTGTTGAACAGGAGGAAGCGCGGCTTGTCGGCGCAGCCGATCGCCTGCAAAGTCTCTTCGACCACGGCCATGTCGTTCTCGACCTGCGGCGAGCTGCCATCCACGACGTGCAGGAGCAGGTCGGCTTCGCGCGTCTCCATGAGCGTGGCGTGAAACGAAGCGACGAGCCCGGCCGGGAGCTTGCGGATGAACCCGACCGTGTCGGAGAGGAGGACGTCGCGCGCGCAAGGCAGCTCCCAGCGCCGCGTGCTCGTGTCGAGCGTCGAGAACAGGCGGTTCTCGACGAGCACGTCCGCGCCGGTCAAGCGGCGCATGAGCGTCGACTTGCCGGCGTTGGTGTATCCGACGAGAGCTACCTGGAACGTGTCCGCGCGGCCCTTGTGTTGGGTCGCGACCTGCTGCTCGATCTCGCGGAGGCGATCTTCGAGCATCGCGATCTTCTTGTGGATGATTCGGCGGTCGGTCTCGATCTGCGTCTCGCCGGGGCCGCGCATGCCGATGCCGCCTTCGAAGCGCGAAAGGTGCGTCCACATCCTCTTCAAGCGCGATTGCGAATAGCGGAGTTGCGCCAGCTCCACTTGCATTTGAGCTTGGCGCGTGCGTGCCCGCGTCGCAAAAATGTCCATGATCAGCTCTGTGCGATCGACGACCTGCACGCCGACTCCGTCTTCGACCAGATTGCCTTGCTTCGGCGAGAGGGGATCATCGACGAGGACGAGCTTGGCGCCGCACTCTTCGACGAGGCGTTTCAATTCTTCGATCTTTCCCTTGCCCACGTAGGTGGCGGGGTGAGGTCTGTTGCGTCTCTGCGAGACGGTTCCCGCGACTTCGATCCCCGCCGTGTCGGCGAGAGCGAGCAACTCTTCGAAGGGGTCGATCTGCTCCGACTTCCGGCTGGGGTCGTCGATCTGGATCGCTTTGAGCGCGACCGCGCGAGTGCGTTTCCCATCGCCGGCGCGCTCGCGCGCCTCGAAGGGAAGGTTGAAGGAGTCGCGGGTCATCGAGTCTCTCTCTCGGGAATCGAGCGGCGGCGCGGCAGCGCGCCCGAGCGCCGGCAAAGCGAACTTTGAGCCTACATGAGGGGGGTACTAAGTCAATCGCAGCGGTGCGCCGCGATTACGGCGGCGGCTGCGGTTCATTATATTGGAGGCGTTCGCGTTCGGCGGCGGTGGCACGAAGGAGGCGGGGCGAGTGACGAAATTGCAGTTGACCGACGGCCTCTTTCGCTTTCGAAGTGGCACCTGGGAGTGGCGCCTCGAGGACCACGGCGCCGACTATCTGCGCGACTTGATCGCCTCGTGGCGCGACCTCGAGCGCTTGCCGGGAACCGAGGTGCTCAAGTCGAACGCGCATCGCACCGTCCTCGCGTTGCCTGCCACCGGCTCGCGCCCGGGCCTCGTGGTGAAGCGTTATCACATCACGAGCGGCGCCGAACGACTCAAGTACCTGTTCTTCGCATCGCGCGCGCGGTCCGAATGGAATGCGCTGCACCATCTTGGGTCGTGCGGCGTGAACGTGCCGGTGCCGCTCGCCGTCGGGGAGGAACGGGCGGGGGGAATGCTGCTCGCGGCCGGGCTCATCATGGCCCGCGTCGCGGACGCGGTGCCGTTGCCGCGCTGGCTCGAGGAGCACGTGGAGGAGCGTCCCTTGCGCGCGACGCTCATGGAAGGCACGGGGCGCGAGATCGCCCGGCTCCACGATGCGGGCGGACACCACACCGACCTCCACCCCGGCAACGTCCTCGTGCAAGCTCCGCCAAAGGGAGGCGCGGGCGCGGGGGGGAGCGCCGATCCGCGCGTGGTCCTCGTCGATCACCACGTGCTCAGGGTGATGTCGCGCGTGCACGAATGGCAGCGCGTCGAGGGGATCGCTCGGCTCGTGCACTCCCTCGGCTCCGGCATCGACTTTCGAGAGCTGCTCGCCTTCCTGCACGGCTACGACCGCGGCCGCCGCACGCCCCATTGGATGCCGGCGGATATCCCGGGGATCGCCGCGCGCCTCGAAGCGCTCGGGCGCGGCCTCGAGCGCACGCGCCTCCGAAGCCGCGGACGGCGCTGCTGGGTGGAGAGTAGCGAGTTCGCGCGGGAGCGGCGCGGCGGCTGGCGCATATTCCGCAGGCGCGAATTCGACGCGAAGCCGCTCATCGCGCAGCTCAGCGGCAAGATCGCGCTCGAGATGGTCTTCAAGGAGCGATCGCGCTCGCGAGTGGGTCTCGTCGCGCTCGAGCGAGCCGGCGGCGTCGAGCGCGTCGTCGTGAAGGAGCACGAGATTCGGTCGCCGTGGAAGCGGCTCTGGCACGTGTGCTACCCGAGCCCGCTCGAGCGCGCGTGGGGCGCGGCGCGCGCGCTCGACGTGCGCGGGATTCCGAATCCGCGGGCGCTCGCGCTGTTCGTGCGGCGCAGATTCGGGATCCCGCTGCGGGCGATCCTCGTGACGGAGCGCGCGCCGGGCGCAGTCCCGCTGCGAACGGACTTGCTCGACCACTATTACCCGCCGCGACCGATGGATCGCACGCCGCTCTATCGCCGCATCGATGCGCTCGCCGAGCTTGCTCGCAGGCTCCACGACACCGGCATCTACCACCGCGACTTGAATCCGATGAACGTGCTGGTCGCGCCAGGAGCGAACGGGCAGGAGCGGTTGTTCGTCATCGACCTCGAGTCGATCGCGCCCGCGCGACGCCTCACCGCGCGCCGGCGCAGGAAGAACTTGACCCAACTCGGCCTCCTGCCGGAGGGGCACATCCTCGCGCGCGATCGACTGCGGTTCTTGCACCGTTACGACCGAGGAGAGAATCGCTTTTGGACGCGGGAGTGGATCGACGACCTCGCGGACTCACTCGCGCGGGAGACGATTCAGATACTCTCGCGCATGTCCGCGGCCGAGCGGGCGGCTCCGCACGGGGTGGTGCCGGCGGAGTCGCGCTTCGAGTCCGCCCGCAGGCGCTGACTTTCCGCGGCAAGCGTTCGAGCGCAGCGCGGACGCGCAGGAAAGCGGGGGATGCTCATCACTGCCGCTGGCGACTATTCCACGGTGATCGTGCACTACGGCGATCCCGCGCTCACGTTGGAGTGCCTGCGCTCCGCGGCGGGGGCGGACCCCGCGCCGCGGGAGAGGATCGTCGTATGGAACGGGCCGGCAGCGCCTTCCGGCGCGTTGCCGCATGGAGCGCGTCTGCTCGATCCTGGAGAAAACCTCGGCTATGCCGGGGGTGCGAACCTCGGGATCCGCGCTGCACTCGCCGGCGGCGAGGCAGCGGTCCTGCTCCTGAACAACGACAGCGTGATCGAGAGTTCTGCGCCGCGCGCGCTCCTCGACGTGCTCGCCGCGGATGCTCGCGTCGGGATCGCCGGACCGCGCATCTACGACGCGCGCGGCGAGACGATCTGGCACGATGGCGGCTCCATCGCTTGGCCGGAGGGGCGGCCGATCAGCGCGCGCGCCGGCGAGCGTGCGGGGGCGGGAGCGCCGCGCGAACCGTTCGACGTCGAATTCGTCTGCGGGTGTGCGCCGCTCATCCGCGGCAGTGCCTTTCGAGCGGCGGGCGGCTTCGACGAGCGCTATTTCTTCTGCTTCGAGGATGCGGATTTTTGCATGCGCCTGCGCGCGGCCGGGTGGCGCGCGATGCACGTGCCCGCGGCGGCGGCGCGGCATCGCGGCGGCGCCGCGAGTGGCGACCGCACCCCGATCGCTCGCTACTACCGGCTCCGTAACAGATTGCTCTTCGCCCGCGAGCACGCCCCCGATCCGGCGCGCTCGCGCCGCGCCTGCGCGCGCCTGCGCTGCCGTGCGCGGCTGCGCGCGCTGCGCTGGCGGATCACCGGCCGCGGCGCCGAGGCGCGCGCGGTGTTCGCCGCGCTTCGCGACGCGAAGTACGAGCGCTACGGCCGCTGGGACGGCGGCGGGGCGTAGCAGATCGCCTTGCATCTTGCGCTCGATGCGGAAGCAATTCTCCTGCGGCGCTTCGCGCGGTGGGGAAATGTCGGAGAGCGCCCGGGGCGACACGCATGGAGTGCTGCGGCTCGACGCAGCCTTACGCCTTGCGGCAGGCGCGGTGACTGGCGCGTCGCTGCGCATGATTGCGGGGAAAGGCGGTGTCAGGCCACCGCACTCCACGGCCGCGCTTCGCGCGGTGGGGGAATGTCGGAGAGCGCCCCGGGCGCCACGCATGGAGTGCTGCGGCTCGACGCAGCCTTACGCCTTGCGGCAGGCGCGGTGACTGGCGCGTTGCTGCGCATGATTGCGGGGGAAAGGCGGTGCCTGGCCACCGCACTCCACGACCGCGTTTCGCGCGGTGGGGAATGTCGGAGGGCGCGTCTTTCGACTACGGCTCTCGCGCCGCGCGAAGCGCGCGCAAAGTCCAGCGAAACTCTCCCGCGATCCCGTCGATGAGATGCTCGGCGCCGGCGCGGCGCTCGATGAGCGGCCAGGTATACGTCTCGATCGCGAGGTGGGGAGGGTCCGCGTGGCGCGCGGCATGCGCGAGCGCCCGGGCCGTGTCCGCGCGCGTCGTGGCAAGCGGCCCGAGGCGCGCCGCGGAGAGCGGGACGTGGAAATGGACGCGGACCTCGCGAAATGCGGCGGGATCCAGCCGCGCCAGGTCGCCGAGGTCGACCCCGCGCGTGATCTCCCCGCTGGCGCGGGCCCGCGCCGCGAACTGATGCAGGTAGCGCGGCTCATCGTATTCGCCGAGCGCTCGCCAGCCTCCCCGCCCGCGGCGCGGATTCCGGAGCGCGAGCGCGCTCGTGATGTGGAGCTTGCCGACGCGGAGCCCGTGCCGCTCGAGCAGCCGCCACTCGGCGACTGGATCGCGAAAGAGGACCGATTGGTGGCAGACGTCGAGATTCACGGTGAAGTGCTCGCGAAAGGCGCGCTCCGCCGCCGCCGCGCTCATGCGCAAGGGCCGCGCGAGCGCGTCGCGCAGATTCGGGAGCGCGAAATCTTCGACCAAGCGGATCACGTCCGCCGCCGCCTCGAAGGTCGTGTCGGGCTCCGGCTCCACCGCGAGCACGATGCGGCGCCCCGTGCGGCGCTCGAGCTTCACGAGATGGCTGATCACGCGAAGATACCCGGCGGCGACGCGCGCGTGCACGCGCGAACCGTCTCCCCAAGGGCGATAGGTGCCGCCGAGCGTGGAGATGCTGCCTTCGATCTCCGCCGGCAGGAGCACGGCGAGAACGTCGGCGACCCGGCAGGTCAGCGCGGCGCGCGCGGGGCGATCCCAGGGCGGATCGTAGACGCGCTCCTTGACCCGCCGCGCGTGGAATTCCTCGAGCGGAAACGCGTTCACGGTGTAAGGGATCAATTCCAGTGCGCGCAACTCATCGGCGAGCCGCTTGCGCGCGCTCGAGCGGGCGAGGTCGCCGAGGAGCCCGCGCCCGATGCGCGGCGCGATGCCGAACGGCCCCGGCGCTCCGAGCCGCGCGCGCAGAGGGAGCGTCCACCGGCGTAGCGCGCCGCGGAATTCGCGCAGATTCTCCCCTCGATGCACGTTCATTTCGTAGGCGAGGAGGCGCTTCTGCCCGTTCGGGAGCTTGACCCACATCGCGCGAGCGATCTTCAGCGCGGCGGAGACTTGAGGAAGTGGATCGCTCCTGGGCAGGCCTGGAGATCGAGGGCGCTCGGCTCGATATCGTAGAGATTCAGCTCGCCGGAGACGCCGGAAACGGCGACTCCTAGGCAGTTGTCGCGGACCGTGACGTTGCCTTCGACGTTTCGTATCACGAGCGCGCCGCCGCCTCCGCGGATCTCCGCGTGGCCCGTCACGTTCGCAAGCTCGAGGTCGCCCTCGCCGTCGTCGATCGCGATCTTGCCTCCGATTTGGGCGATCTTGGTCGCCGTGCCGCGGTGCTGGACCTCTAAGCCCCCGGCGACGTCCGTGATCGTGAGCGTCCCGCCGCCGTGCTGCACGGCGAGTCCGCCGGCGAGACCTTGAACGGAGAGGTCGCCGCCTTCGTCGCGCACGGAAACCCGGATGCCGGGGGGAACCGCGACGGTGACATCGATGCGATAGCTCTGACTCGCCGTGCCGATGCGGGGACCGGTCGTCTCGAGGACCGGCTCGGTCGGGTCGCTCAAGTGCAGGCGAACCTGCGCGTCATTGCAGAGGCGCTCGGCTTCGGGCAAGTTCGCCGCCTGCGCGTAGATCTTTCCTTCCGCGCTGATCTCCGTTCCGGGCGTTCCGATCACGCGCAGGAAGCCCGGTCCCGAGCGAATGTGCAGTACGCGCACGCCGGCCGCGGGATTCCGCGCAGGGGCGATCCGCGACGCGCTCGCTTGCGCGGGCGGTTCCGGCTTGGCGCCGGACGCGCACCCGGCGGCTGCGGCGGACAAGAGCAACACGGCGAGACGGCGAACAGGAAGCATGGATGGTCCTTTCGGCGCGGCTTCTGCGAGGTGCGGGCAAGACAAGAGGAGCCGGCGAGTATAGCGAAGGGCGTCAACCGATTCGAAGCCGGCGGCGAGGCCGCATCCAGGCGTCGCGCGCCGGCGCTCCGCGGGGAGCCACCGGCGCGCTCCGGATCGCTACCGTCGCGACTGCCGGTTAAGATCCCGCGCGGTAAGTCGGAGAGTCACGCGTGTCCGAGGAGGAGCGAGAGTTCTATGTCTGACTTCGAGAACCGTTTGGCGCAATTCCGGACCGACTTTCGGCGTCTCATGGACGAGACGCACAAGATAATCGTCGGCCAGGACGAAGTCATCGAGAGCGCGCTCATGGGGCTCTTCGCCGGCGGGCACTGTTTGCTCGAAGGAGTGCCCGGACTCGGCAAGACCCTGCTCGTCAAGACGCTGGCCTCGATCCTTTCCCTCACGTACTCTCGCATTCAATTCACGCCGGATCTGATGCCGGCGGACATCATCGGCACGCGCATCGTCATGGAGAGCGAGGGCGGGCGCCGCCAATTCGAGTTCCAGCGCGGACCCGTGTTCGGCCAGATCATCCTCGCGGATGAAGTGAATCGCGCGACTCCGAAGACGCAATCTGCGCTGCTCGAGGCGATGCAGGAGCAGTCGGTGACCGTCGGCAAGGAGCGCCATGCGCTCGAGCCGCCGTTCTTCGTGCTCGCCACCCAGAATCCGCTCGAGATGGATGGCACGTACGCGTTGCCCGAAGCGCAGCTCGATCGCTTCATCTTCAAGGTGCTCGTGCGTTTTCCGAGCCGCGAAGAACTTGCCGCTGTGATGGAGCGAACGACGGACGTGTACGAGGCCGCGCTGGAGCGAGTGCTCGATGGCCCGGCGATCTTGCGCTACCAGAAATTGATTCGCGAGATCGTCGTGGCGCCCCACGTCCGCGACTTCGCGATCCGCCTCGTGCTCGCGACGCACCCGGATCAGGCGACCGCACCCGACTCCGTGAAGCGCTTCGTTCGCTACGGCGCGAGCCCGCGCGGAGTACAGGCGCTCGTTCTCGGCGGCAAGATCCGCGCCGCGCTCGATCGGCGCTACAACGTGAGTTTCGGCGACGTGCGCGAGACCTTGCTGCCGGCGCTCCGGCACCGCGTGCTCCTCAACTTCGAGGGGGAAGCCGAAGGGAAGAGCACGGACGCGTTGCTCGAGGAAGTCGTGGCGGCGGTGCCCGAAGTCGTATCGGGCGCCGCGCTCGCGGTATGAACGCGACGGCAGGAACGCCGCTCCTCGAGGAGGATTTCCTCGCCAAGCTCGAAAAGCTGTCGCTCTTGTCGCGCCGCACGATCGTGGGCAAAGTGCGCGGCACGCGGCGTTCCAAGCGGCGCGGATTCTCGATGGAATTCGCCGATTACCGCGACTACGTGCCGGGCGACGACCTGCGCTACCTCGATTGGAACACCTACGGGCGCTTGGAGCGCCTGTTCGTGAAGCTCTTCCACGAGGAAGAAGACCTGACTGTGAGCATTCTCATCGATGCATCCGCGTCGATGGCGGATGGCGAGCCGGAGAAGCTCCGCTACGCGCTGCGGCTCGCCGCGGCACTCGCATACGTGGCGCTCGCGGCCGGCGATCGAGTCGGGATCTTTCCGTTCGCATCCGATCTCGCGTTGCCGCTCTCGCCGCTTCGCGGGAGGCGAAACGCCCCGCGCATCTTCCAATTCCTCGGCGGGATCGCCGCGAGCGAGGGGGTCCAAACGCGCATCGAGCCTTCGCTCGCCGCCTTTCGCCGCGCGCACTCGCGCCGCGGCATGGTCATCTTGATCTCGGACTTGCTCGATCCCGCGGGCTTCGATGCGGCGCTGCGCCACGTGGCGGGCGGCACCCTCGACGCTTTCCTGATCCACGTCCTTTCCCCGCAGGAGCTTGCGCCGCCGCTATCCGGCGATTTGCGGCTCGTGGATCGCGAGAGCGGCGCCAGCTCCGATGTCTCGATCACGCGCGGCTTGCTCGACGTGTATCGCAGCACCGTGGATGGGTTCTGCGCCGCCGTGCGCGAGTGCTGCGTGCGGCGGGGATTGACGGCGCTGTTCGCTTCCACGGCGATGCCGTTCGAGCCGCTCATCCTCGGCTACTTGCGGAGCCGCGGACTCCTCGCATGAGTTGGGGGAATCCGGCTGCCGCCTGGTTCCTGCTCGCGATCCCCGTCGTCGTGCTGCTCTATTTCCTGCGGCTCAAGCGCCGGGAAGTCGTCGTATCGAGCACTCTCCTCTGGTCGCGCGTGCTCGAAGACAAACGCGTGAATTCGCCCTTTCAGCGCTTCCGCCGCACCCTGCTCCTCCTATTGCAGATCCTGGCATTGCTCTTTTTCGCGGGCGCGCTCGCGCGGCCCGAGGTGGAGTCCGCGAGCGAGATGCCGCGCACCCACATCCTCCTCATGGATGTCTCGGCGAGCATGGCCGCCGCGGATGGCGGCGAGTCGCGGCTCGAGCGCGCGCGGACCCTGGCCGGCGACTACATCGACGCTCTGAGCGGCGGCGAGCGCGCCGTCGTGATCCGCTTCGCGCGTCGCGCGAAGGCGTTGACGCCGATCACGAACGACCGGCGCGTGCTACACGGAGCGCTCGCGGCGCTGGCGCTCGTGCCCGGCCCCACCGACATCGATGACGCGCTCAGGCTCTCTCTTTCGGTCGCGCGGAGCATGTCCAGTCAGGCGCAAGGAACGAGCG
>JAKEFC010000174.1 GCA_022616235.1 Planctomycetota bacterium | reverse complement strand
CTAAACTTACTGGCATTGCGGCTTGACGCAGCCTTTCCACCCGCAGCTCGCACGCCCACTGCTCGAATCAGTCTTCGGTCCGCGCAGGCGCGGCCTCGGCGATGCGGAAGGTGAACGTTTGCGTCACGGCGGCGGGGACTGGGCGCCCGCCGGCGCGGGCCGGACGAAAGCGCCACCGCCGCACGGTATGCCGGACCGCGTCTTCGAACAGGCTGGAGCCCGTGGCGGCGACGGTGGAGATCTCGGCGACGTTGCCGCGCTCATCTACCGTGAGGCGCACCGTCACCGCGCCCTGGAGCCCGCGCCGCCGCGCGCGCGCGGGATAGATCGGAAGGGGATTGCCCTCATCGGCGATCGCGCCGGAGTCGGTCGTCTCGGCGCCGCCTTCCGCAGCGGCGGTCGCGTGGACCGGCGTGGACTCCGGCACTCCCAGAGCAGGCACGGCGACCGGATCGGCGGGGGGCGCAGCAACGGCGGCCGGCACGTCCGCGGGCGCGACCGACGGCAGCGGCGATTCGAAGGCCGCGGAGGGCACCACCGCTCGAACCTCCACGGGGAACTCGTGCCGAAGATCATCGTCCGACGTGGCCGCCAAGCGGATGGCGAACTCCGCTCCTCGCCCCGCGCTCGCGCCCCCGCCCGCTCCCGCTCCGGGAGCGCCTTCGCGCGCGGCGGCGAACAGCGCGAAAATAATCAGCGCGTGGAGCCCGGCGCTCGCCGCGCCTCCCGCGATCGGCGCATGGGCGTGCAGCCATGCGCTCAGTTTTTCGGTCGCCAACTTCGACAAACGCGCTTCGTCTCCGTTCGAACCAACCGATCGCATCGCATTCGTTCGCGTCAGAAGGAGATCTCGGTTCCCACGACCACGTTGACCCCGGGCTCATTCGTCCCGGAACCGTGGATCCGATAGTCTCGATCCGTAATGTTCTCGGCGGCCGCGAAGATTGCAACGTTTCGCACGAGTTCCCACTCGCCGCGAATGCCCCACACCGCGTAGCCGGGGGTTCCTCCGGGCGGAATGCGCTGCGTGTCGCGCTCGTCATCCGGGGACAAGCGGTCCGCGCGCTCCGCGACGCGCACATCGAATTCCACGACCGCCTTAGTCTCCGGGATGCGATAGCGCGCGCCGCAGACGCCGGTCGCCGGAGCGCTCCGCGAGAGCGGCGCGCGCGTTCGGACCCCCGGCGAGAGGAGCGTGTCGGCGACGCCGTAGAACCAGTTGAATCCGCCGTAGAGTTCCCACCCCGCGGTAAGCGGCGCGGTCGCGAGCAACTCGACGCCTTCGGCATGGCCGTCGCCGACGTTGTCCTTGGTCACGATCAGGCCTCCGCTCGGATCCGTCGCGCCGGTCGGAAACCGGACGATCTGATCGTCGATGAACGTGTAGTAGTACGCGCACGAAAGCTCCAAGCGGCGCGTGCGGACCTTGGTGCCGGCCTCCAGCGTCAGATACTTCTCGGGATGCAAGCCCGGCGCCGGAATCTCGACTTCGTTCGTGCGCGCGTTGTCGAAGCGCGTGAGATCGGAGAGGTTTGGCGCGCGGAACGCCTGCCCCGCCGCCGCGTACACGTTCCATTCCGGTGCGACCTCGTAGAGCGCGCGGAGATTGCCGGCGGTCACCACGTAGGTCTCCTGGATGTCATCGATGATGGTGGCGTCCGAGGGATCCGGATCGACCTCGTTCGCGTTCACGTCGCTGAGCTGGAAGCGCCCGCCGGCGGTGAGCGTCAAGCGTTCCGTGACTTCGATCTCGTTCTGGGCGAAGACGCCTGCTTGCTGGTAGAAGGACTGGTCCGATACGGGTCCGCGCGTGCGCACCGAGTTCAGAGTGCCGTTCGCGTTGAATTGCACGAAGTCCGAATCGATGTCCTCCCAGGAGTACTCGGCCCCCGCAGTGATCTTTCCGAGCGGCGAAGCCCAAGAGTAATGCCCATTCACGCCATGGACTCCATCGACGAATCCCTGGCGCGAGTAGCGAAGGTTTGACGCGATGCGCTCCTCTCTCTCGGTGATGAGCGCACGGTAGAAGGTGACGGAGCCGCTTCGCTCATCCGCCGGCGCGTGCTCCAGCCGCAAGTAGCCCAGCTCGCGCACTCCGGAGAGGTCGCGGCGCAAATCCGTGCCGGCAGCGGTTCCGCGGTAGGAAACTGCCGCGGTGGTGGCGTGCGTGCGCGGAACATCGTGCTGCACGTGGCGCTGATAGTCCGCCGTGAACATCCAGTCGGAGCCGAGATCGATGCGCGCCTTCGCATCGTTGCTCCACTCCGTATAGGCCGTGTTCGGAAACTCGGAAGCGTGGCGTCCGCCGGACTGGGTCCCGAAGTCGCGCCACGATCCTCCCGCGAAGAGCGCGACGCGGTGGCCGGAGAGATACCCTTCGAGACGCGTGACGGACGAATCATCCGCGCCGGCGTAGCGTTGGACGACGCGCCCCCCCGTGGCGCGTTCCGCGCCCGGCTCGGCGCCGCGCGTGAAGAATTGGAGTACGCCGCCCACCGCGTCGCTTCCGTAGAGGACCGACGAAGGACCGAATGCGATCTCCGAGCGCTCGACGAGGAGCGGGTCGATGAACGACGCGTATTGGTTCGGACCCTCGCGGAACACGGCGTTGTTCAAGCGAATGCCATCGATCAGGAGGAGCGTGCGAAAGCCGGTGAAACCGCGCAGGAACGGCGAGAACTGGCCCGGCGCCGTCTTCTGCGGCAGGACGGCGGGAAGGTCATGAAACGCCTCCCCGACGGTGCGAGGGGATCGCGGCGAGTCGCCGCCGAGGGACGGCACGAGGCTCGCGGAGGCCGGGATCTCGAAGGGATCGTCTTCGAGCAACGTCGCCGTGATGAGGATTTCATCGCCGGAGGGCTCCGGAGCCTGCTCCTGCGGGATAGGTGCCGGCGGCGCCTGCGCCTCCTCGGCGGCGGCGATGCCTCCCGCGGCAAACAAGAAATGCGCGAAGACGGGCGCGAGAAACCCTCGCCCCATGCGACCGATCCTTTCACGTGGCTCACGATGAGTTGCGCGCGGGCACTCGCCCCCAAAAGGGTCGGCCGCGACAAGAACGGATAGCTACGCAGCAGATCCAGCGGTGTTGGCGTGGAGGCGCGCGGCGCCCGCGGCAGGGTGCGCGCACCTCTATAATAGATGGTGCCGCGATCGTCCGATAGCCCCTTGGCAGATTATTCGCGTGTGGTACCCTCTTTCCCTTTTCTCGCGACCCTCCCCAGCCGCGTCCACGGGCGCCGCCGGCGAGAGTTCGAGATTCCTCCTCCGCCCGACCGGCGGAAACTGGAGCGAGCTACGATGGAACTGACGACGCTTCGCAACATCGGCATCAGCGCCCACATCGACTCGGGCAAGACGACGCTCACCGAGCGCATTCTCTTCTACACGAACCGCATCCACGCGATGCACGAAGTAAAAGGGAAAGACGGCGTCGGCGCAACGATGGACAGCATGGATCTCGAGCGCGAACGCGGCATCACGATCCAGTCCGCCTCGACCCACACCGAATGGCTCGACCACCAGATCAATATCATCGACACCCCCGGCCACGTGGACTTCACGATCGAAGTGGAGCGATCGCTGCGAGTGCTCGACGGCGCCATTCTCGTCTTGTGCGGCGTCGCGGGAGTGCAGAGCCAATCGCTCACCGTAGACCGGCAGATGCGGCGCTACAACGTGCCGCGGCTCGCCTTCGTGAACAAGTGCGATCGCGTCGGCGCCAACCCGGCGCGCGTCACGGAGCAACTGCGGGAAAAGCTGCGCCTCAACGCCGTCATGATGCAGATTCCGATCGGCCTCGAGCAGGACTTCCGCGGCATCGTGGACCTCGTCTCGATGAAGGCGCTCTACTTCACGGGAGAATTCGGCGAAGACGTCTCGGCGGATGAGATTCCGGAGGACCTGCGGATCGAGGCGGAGACGCGCCGCGAGGCGCTGGTCGACGCGTTGTCGCAGCACTCGGATGAGCTGCTCGAGGCGGCTCTCGAGGACCGCGTCACCGAGGAGTTGATCCACGCGGCGGCGCGCAAGGCAGTCCTCTCCCTCGAGTTCTGCCCGGTATTCATCGGCTCCGCGTACAAGAACAAGGGGGTCCAGCCGCTCCTCGACGGAGTCGTGCGTTACCTCCCCTGTCCCATCGACGTGGAAAACTTCGCGGTCGATCCCACCGATGAAGAGAAGAAGATCGCCGTCACCCACAAGCCCGGCGATCCGACGCTCGCGTATGCCTTCAAGCTCGAAGATGGACCCTTCGGTCAACTCACGTACATACGCCTCTACCAAGGCAAGATCGTCAAGGGAGACACGCTCGTCAACGCGCGCACCGGAAAACGCCAGAAGATCGGCCGTCTCGTGCGCATGCACGCGAACAAGATGGAAGACATCACCGAGGCGGATTCCGGCGACATCGTGGCGATGTTCGGCATCGATTGCGCCTCCGGGGACACCTTCCGCTCCGAAGAGTGCGACCTGACCCTGACCTCCATGCACGTGCCCGAGCCGGTCGTCCATCTCGCGATCCACCCTTCCGACCGCAAGGCCGCCGACAACATGTCGAAGGCGCTCCAGCGCTTTTCGAAGGAGGACCCCACCTTCCGCGTCCGCCTCGATCCCAAGAGCAACGAGACTATCATCTCCGGCATGGGAGAGCTGCACCTGGAGGTCTACGTCGAGCGGATGAAGCGCGAGTACAAGGCGGAGGTCACGGTCGGCGCGCCGCGGGTCGCGTTCCGAGAGCACATCACGCGCGAAATCGAATTCGACTACACCCACAAGAAGCAGACCGGCGGCGCGGGACAATACGGCAGGATTTCCGGTACGCTCGCGCCCTCGGCGGATGGCCAATTCCATTTCGTGAACGCCGTGACGGGCGGCAACGTGCCGAAGGAATTCATCTCGTCGGTGGAGAAGGGATTCCGCTCCATGATCGGCGAAGGGATGTTCATCGGGGCGCCGGTGGACGGCATCGTCGTTACGTTGAGCGACGGGGCTTCGCACGCCGTGGACTCCTCGGACATGGCGTTCCAGGCGGCGGCGCGCGGCGCATTTCGCGAATACTACTTGCAAGGCAAACCGCAGGCGCTCGAGCCGGTGATGGATCTCTCCGTGGAGGGGCCCACGGAGTATCAAGGCCCGATGGTGGGGACGATCCTCCAGCGGCGCGGTATCCTGGTGGGAACGACGGAAGACGCGGGATTCGTGCGCATCGATGCGGAGGTTCCCCTGGCGGAGATGTTCGGCTACGCTACGACGCTCCGCTCCGCGACGCAGGGGAAAGCCGAGTTCAGCATGGAATTCCGCCGCTACGCGGCTGCGCCGAAGAGCGTCGAAGAGCAGCTCATCTTTCAATACCGCGAACGGAAGCTAAGGGAGCAATCCGGGAAATAGCGAGGGGGAAATAATGAAGCTGTCCGAGGCGAATCGTCCGCTGCGCGTGCTCGACAAGCTGATGCAGGGAGGGCTCGGCGCCGGCAATATCGGAGTGGTGATGAGTCGCCACGGCACCGGCAAGATGGCGGTCCTCACGTCGATCGCCCTCGACCACGCGATCCACGAACGTAACGTCCTCTGTGTTTTCCTCGACCGCTCCGTGGACGAGGTCCGCGCTTATCACGACGAGATTCTCGCGGAGATCATCGATCTGATCGACGTGAACGAGCGCAACGGAATCTACGCCCGCGCGGAGCGGCACAAGCAGATCTATACCTACAAGAGCGGCGGCTTCTCCGTGAAGCGCCTCACCGATACGCTGGCCATGCTTGCGAATCACGCCGAATTCAAGCCCGCCATGGTGGAGATCCACGGCTGGCCGGACTTCCAGCAGGTCGAGGTGCAGGAGATCGCCGCGCTCCAGCGCGCAGCGAAGGAATACTCCACGGAGATTTGGCTCTCGGCGCACACGCATCTCGAGGACCACAAGGACCGGCGCGGCCTCCCCGATTACATCGCGCGCCTCGAGAGCAATTTCGCGGTGTTGCTCTTGCTCGAGCCGCAAGGCGAGGTCGTGAACATTCGCTGCATCAAGAGCCACGATGCTCCCCCGCCGCAGGGGATTCACCTGGAATTCGACCCGAAGACGCAGCTCATCCGCTGGCGCTGACGCGCGCGAAGCACTCTTGTCGAGGCTCTATTTCGACAAAAGGCAAGCTAGCTTCCGGTGACGGTGATCGTAATCACGCGCCGCGTCTCGCCGCAGCTTCCATACGAAGTGAGCAGGGTGCCCGAGTAGGTCGTGTAGACGCTCCCAGTGCCGATCGACTT
>JAKEFC010000173.1 GCA_022616235.1 Planctomycetota bacterium | reverse complement strand
CGGATTATTCATGAACTTCGTCACGAAAGCGCCGAGGTGGCTGGATGGCAAGGAGAAACTGCGACTTCGACCGGAGGCGACCTGGTGAGGTCGTTGAGGATTGAAGTCGCGGTTTCGACGCAGCAAGGCAGCCACATCGGCGCTTGCAGTAGAAGGATCGTGAATAATTCGGGCTAGCTCTTGTCGCGCGGCCGCGCCGAGCCTTCGTGCGATTGCCATGCGAGCAACGCATCGCGGTCGCGCTCGATCTGCCGCACCAGCTCTTCGGAGTCCGCGAAACGGCGCTCGTCGCGGATCTTCTTGTAGAGCACGGCTTCGAGGCGGCGGCCGTAGAGGTCGCCTTCGAAGTCGTGCAGATAGATCTCGACCTTGTCGAGTTGCTCGTTGAAGTAGCGAGAGTAGTCCAAGGGCACGTCCGGTCCGAGAAAGGTCGGGCGCCGCCCGATGTTGACGAGGGAGCCGATCGGCTGCCGCTCGCTTCCCGCGGCCTCGCCGGGACCGCCCGCGACGAGCACCGCCCCGGCGATGTACACGCCGTGCGGCGGCGCCGCCGAGTGGAACAAATTCAAGTTCGCGGTAGGAAAGCCGAGCGAGCGCCCGCGTCCATCGCCGTGGATCACCTCGCCGTAGAGGGACGGCTGGCGGCCGAGGAGGATCGCCGCGCGGTCCAGATCGCCTTTCAGAATCGCGGAGCGCACTTCCGTGGACGACACGGCGTGACCGTCGATCAGGAACGGGCGCGCGCTGCGTACCTCGAGCCAGGACAGCTTGGGGTTCGCTTCCAAGCTGGCGGCAGTGCCCTCCGCGCCGCGGCCGAACGCCGCATCGTAGCCCATGAGGAGATGGCGCGAGCCCAATCGGCGGCGCAGCACCTCTTCCACGAATTCTTCCGCACTCCATGCCGCCATGCGACGGTCGAAGTCCAGTACCACCGTGGCGTCCACGCCGATGCGCTCGAGCAGGAGCAGGCGGTGATCGAGCGACGAGATGATCGCGGGCGACATGCGCCCGAGCACGGAGAGAGGGTGGTCGCGAAACGTGATGGCGACGACGTCGCGGGCGGAGCCCGCCCAGGCTCTAAGCTCCTCGAAGAGGTGGCGGTGGCCCTTGTGCACGCCGTCGAAGACCCCGATCGTGGCGTAAGGAGTGCGGAATTCCTTGGGGCCGACATCGGGAAGGGAGCGGTAGACGCGCAAGATTCCTCGCTAACCTGCTTCTTTGGACTCCTTGTACTTGCGCTCGAGGTCCTTCAGCTTGCCGCGGATCGCCATGCGCGCCGCGAGCGATATTCGCGAGATGAAGAGGATTCCGTCCAGGTGATCGACCTCGTGCTGCACGCAGCGCGCGAGCATTTCGCTCGCGTCCATCTCGAAGCGCTCCCCTGCCAGGTTCAGGGCGGCGATGTGCACGCGATCCGCGCGGACGATCTCGATGCGCACATCCGGGAAGGAGAGGCAGCCCTCTTCCAGGACCGCTTCCTCTCCGGGCGCGGTGACTACCGGATTGATGAATACCAGCTCTTCCTCCGGCTTGTCGGCCGCCCCGGCGAGGTTTGCCACGAAGATCCGCTTGGACCAGCCGACTTGGGGGCCGGCGAGGCCGATGCCGCCATGGTCGTACATGATGCGAAGCATCGCGCGGGCTCCCTGCCGCACGGCGTCGTCGATCGATTCGATCGCCTCGGCGCGTTGGCGCAGCACGGGGTCGGGATAGTAGCGCAGGCGCATCTTCTGAGGCAGCATCGACCGCGGAATTCCTCTCGCATGCGGGTCCCGGCTCAGCCGGTAGAGGACTTGGCGCCGCGAAGCGAAAAACGCGGCGAGTTTGGGGCCGGATCATAGCATCCGCCGCGGGTATTGCCACGCGCGGCGAGCCTCGCGGCGTTGACGGCGTAATGCGTTTCTATAAGATGACGTGCTTCGCGCAGCGCCTCCTCGTCGCGGCGACCCGTTCGCCGGTCGCGGCGGCGCGGCAAATTGCCGGCAAACCGCCTGCAACCTGCCGGCGCAGCGCCCGCTCGGCAGCACCCGGGCGCGCCGGCGCGATCACTCTGACTTCAATAGGAGCAGCATGGGAGCGGCGGATCAATTCTTTCAAAAGGCGGAACAGGCGCTCAAGAAGCGAGGGAGCCTGGACTACGCGATCGAGCTGTTTCAGCAAGGACTACAGATCGATCCGAATCGCCTGGAAGAGCGGCGCAAACTCCGCAACGCGGAAGTGCGGCGCTGCCAAGAGAACGGCGGCAACACCCTCGGCGGAACCGCGATCATGCTGCGGAAAGCTTTGCACGTCACGAATATCAGGAAGCTCGGGATGCAAAAGAAATGGGAAGAGCAGATCATCGAGATCGAGAAGTTCCTCGTCGAGGCGCCGCAGAACCCGGACATGAACATGCGGCTCGCGCTAGCCCTCGAAGCCACCGAGCGCCTCCCTTCCTCGATTTGGGCCTACAACACCGTCGTGGAAGTGGACCCGAAGAATTTCGAAGCGCTGAAAGCGCTGGGACGGCTCTACGCCCGTGAGAAGGACATCGAAAAGGCCATCGCGTGCTGGGAGCGCGTGCGCGCGGTGCGGCCGGAGGACCAAGATGCGGGCAAGTCGATTCGGGACCTGTCCGCGAGCATGATGATGGCGAAGGCGGAAGCGCGCCGCGCCGAATCGAGCGATGGATCGTTCCGGGACCTGCTGAAAGACGTGGATGAGGCAGCCAAGCTGCAGAAGAAGGGCGCGCTGATCCGGACCGAAGACGACGCGCACTCCGCGATCGACATCAAGATGGAAGAGATCGAGAAGGAACCGCAGAATTCGCGGCTGTGGCGCGATCTGGGCGACTTATACATGAAGCATTTGCGCGCGTTCGACAAGGCGAAGGAGTGCTACGAAAAAGCGCGGGCGATCGATCCCCACGATCTGTTCGTTCCGGAGCGCTTGGGCAAGCTGCAAGAGGAGATCTTCGAAAACGAGATCTTCCTCGCCGAGCAAAAGCTGCGGGAATCGGCGGGAGGCGCGGAAGCGGAAGCGAGGCTGGCGGAGGCGCGCAAGAGTCAGAGCCTGTTCCTCCTCGAAGAGTATCAACGGCGGGTGGCGGCCCACCCTACGGACTACGGGCTCAAGTTCAAGTACGGCGACATGCTCCGCATCGCGGGGCGCAACGACGAAGCGATCGCGCAATTCCAACAGGCGCGCAAGGACCCGAAGTTCGCCGTCAACTCGCAGTATCGAATCGGCAACTGCTTTTTCGCGAAGAAGCTCTACGACCTCGCGATTTCGCAGTATTCCGCGGCGCTGGTCGGGATCTCGGAGGCGGACTCGGATCTCGCGAAGAGCGTGCGTTACGACTTGGCCGAGGTGCACGCAGCGAAGGGCGAGCCGGAGAAGGCGCTCGACTATTACGAGCAGATCATGGCAGTGGACATCAACTACCAAGACGTGTCGAAGAAAGTGGACAAGATCCGAGGCATGTAGGCGGAGTGCGGCGCAGCGAGACGTGCGCCGGCCGCGTAACGGGCAAGCTGCGAAGCGGCCCGCTCCAATCGAACGAAGGGATACGAATGCCGCATTCCGTGTCGGCGCGGAAACGCCTGCGCCAGAATCAGAAACGCAACTTGCGCAATCGCATGGTCAAAGGCGAGATCAAGACCTTCATGAAGAAGATCTTGGCTGCGATTGACGCCAAGAAGGGCGAAGAAGCGCGCGCACTCCTGCGCGAAACGCATGCGAAGCTCGACAAAGCCGCCACCAAAGGCGTCTTGCACAAGAACACGGTCGCCCGCCGCAAGTCGAATCTCGCGCGCAAGGTCGCGGCGCTCGGCGCGGTGTAGCCCGCCGCTCTCCTCTATTCGGCGCCCCACCGCGCAAGGCGCCAGGCTGCGTCGAGCCGCAGCACTCCATGCGACGCGCTCGGGACGCGATTCCAGATTCTCCTGCCGCGCGGAGCATGCAAGCCGCAGCGCCTTCCGACATTCCCCACCGCGCGAAGCGCGGTCGTGGAGTGCGGTGGCTCGACACCGCCTTTCCCCGCACTCATGCGCAGCGACGCGCCGATCACCGCTCCTGCCGCAAGTTGAAAGGCTGCGTCGAGCCGCAGCACTCCATGCGACGCGCTCGCG
>JAKEFC010000172.1 GCA_022616235.1 Planctomycetota bacterium | reverse complement strand
GTTCGGGCATGCTCCGCAATCATCGCGGCTGTGGCGTTAACCGCCTGGTGTCGTGGCTCTGCCTCGACACCGAGCCTCCGCGGCTCTGCCGCATCTCTGTAACACGGGCCGGCACTTACCGCATTGTCGCGTCATCGGACGCAAAGCTTCGGCTCCGCCCGTGACGAGGCAGAGCCTCGACACGAGGACGTGATCGTGGGAAAAGGTCCTCATGAACGCGAGAGAAACCGTCGCAATCGCATTCCGTGTGCTCGGATGCTTTTACTTTCTGGTGTTGACTGCCGCTCTTTGGCCAATGGTTCGGTTGATGCTCATGTTCGCGGATTCCGCACCGACTCCGGGAAAACCCGGGAATCAGCTCATTTCCTTTGGCGGCATCGCCGCCATGTACCTGATCTGTCTCTGGCTCATTGCAAAGCCGCGCAGCGTTGCCGCGTTTATCGTGCGCGATCCCGATGCAACCGTCGCACGCAGCAAGATCGAAAGCCATGAGTTCCAATGCTTCTTGTTCTTCGCTATCGGTCTCTGGATCGTACTCCTCCGGTTGCCGCATTTGCCGCCGGCAGTTTCTGCGATCAGCGCGCTATTCGAGTTCTTCGGTGCGAAGGAGACCAACCCAACAACGATCAGAGCGATCGCAGTGCACTTTTTTGGTAGCCTTGCCTACTACGGCTCCGCAATGGTTATTGGGCTCTTTCTCATTGTAGCGCCGCACTTGCTCGTGAAGTTTTGGACAAAGCTGCAGCGCGCCACTTCCATTACCGGCGAGCGTGTTGCGATATCCTGCGTTGGGCTCTGGTTTCTCGCGGACTGTGTACCGCAGCTCATTCAATTCGCGTACCTCGAATTCGGAGTTCCAGTCGTCGTTTTCGGGCGCTGCGGCGTCGACGTGGAAGGCGAGAGATACTCATTCATCGATTACGCGGCGCCGGCGTCCGTGTTCGTCGTCGCGCTCTACTTTTTCCTTTTGCCGGCAGGGATGGAGGGTCTCTGGCGTCGCGTCCGAAGGCACCATTACGCCCTGCGCGACGCTGAGACTGATCGACGCGATACGCCGCTCGATGCAAGCGGCGGCGAAACGAGTCGGTCCTCGGGACTGGGTCAGCCTTGATCCCAAACCGATCGCATGCTCCGCGATTGGCGCAGCGCAGGCGGCAGCTCCTAGTGTCGCGGCTCTGGCGTGCTCCGCTATTGGCGCGGCGCCGGCGTAGTCCCCCTGGTGTCGAGGCTCTAGCGTGCTCCGCGGCTGGCGCGGCTCTCGCGTTTGCCCTGGTGTCGAGGCTCTGCCTCGACACCGAGCCTGCGCGGCTCTGCCGCATCTCTGTATCACGGGCCGGCACGTACCGCATTGTCGCGTCATCGTACGCAGAGCTTCGGCTCCGCCCGTGACGAGGCGGAGCCTCGTCACGAGTAGCAGATGAAGTGCCGAGGGCCGACTTGTGCAGACTCGAGAATTCAACAGAGCCTCGACACGACGTGAAGATGATGCGAGAACGTTTTAATGAACGCGAGAGAAACCGTAGCGATCGCAGTCCGAGTACTTGGTTGTTACTTCCTATTGTCGCTGACCGGCGCGGTCTGGCCAAATCTTACGTTCGTGATTGCGATGTCAAGTACCAATGGTTTCTTGGGCGACTTGGGAAGCACGCTTTTTTTCTTGGCAAGCATGTTAGTCACCTACGCGCTGTGTCTCTGGGTAATCGTAAGGCCGAACTCGCTCGCCGCATTCATCGTGCGCGACCCGGATGCAACGGTCGCTCGTATCCGACTCGAAAGCCATGAACTGCAGTGCTTCGCATTCCTTGCCATCGGCCTCTGGATCTTGCTCCACCGCCTCCCCTATTGGCAAGCAGTGATCTCCACCTCCTTCGATGCGTTCACGCAAATGGACATGGCACTCGCCAATTCGCATGAAATCTGGTCCATCGCAAGTCAAGAATGGGGCAGTCTTGTCCAGATCGGCTCAGCCACAGCGATCGGACTCGCGCTCGTCGTAATGCCTCATTTGCTGGTCAGGACTTGGACGAAGTTGCAGCGCGCCGTTCCGATCACTGGCGAGCGTGTGGCACTCTCATGCGTTGGGCTATACTTTCTCGCGGATTACGCCCCGCAGGTCATTCAATTCTTGTACCTCGACTACGGAGTTCCCATCATCGTGTTTGGATTGACCGGAGTCGATTTGGCCGAAGATGAGGTTCGATTCACCGCCTACATTCTGCCGCTGATCATACTCGCGGCATCCCTCGTCTTGTTCTTGTTTCCGGCAGGTGTGGAGAGCCTCTGGCACCGCATTCGATCGCGCCACATTGCCCTGCGCGAAACTGAAACAGATCGACGCGAGACGCCGCTCGATGCAAGCGGCGGCGAAACGAGTGGGTCCTCGGGACTGGGTCAGCCCTGAAGCCAAACCGATGGCATGCGCCGCTATTGGCGCAGTTCTCGCATCATTCCTGGTGTCGAGGCTCTGGCATGCTCCGAGATTGACGCGGCATTGGCGTAGGCCCCCTGGTGACGAGGCTCTAGCGTGCTCCGAGGTTGGCGCGGCTCTCGCGTTTGCCCTGGTGTCGAGGCTCTGCCTCGACACCAAGAGCCACTCACCGCAATGCCGCGGTTTTCGACACAGCTTCGGCTCCGCCCGTGACGAGGCGGAGCCTCGTCACGAGGGCTAGATGAGATGCTAGGCGGGTGTTGGTGCGGACTCGGGACTGCTGTTCGCCAGTGGTCAGCCGTCCGCGGCTAGTACAGCGCGGTGTACTTGCCGCGGTTGCGGCGGGCGAGTTCCTTGAGGAAGCCGCCGATCTCCTGCTCCGTGCCGCGGAAGCCGATCGTGTGGATCTCCATGCGGCGGAAGCGATTCGCGACGTCCACCCAGTTGAGGATCGTCGGCACGTCGATCACGACTTCGTTTCGGACGGGCGCGCCATCCGAGAGCAGGAAGATCGTGCGCGCGTCCTTCACCTTGAACGCTTCCTTCAGCGCGTCGTCGGTCCAGGTCTCGGCGTCGGGGCTGAATTGCTGCACGAACGCCGACGCCTTCGACTTGTTTTCGGGAGTCGCAAGAAGCAGCGTGCTCGAGAGGTGCAGCACTTTGTTGTTGTAGGCGATCACCGTGAACTCGGTGTCCTCCGGCATCACTTGGATCAAGCGCAGCAGCTCCTTTTGGACGCGGCGAAGCCGCATCCGCGACTCCGGCAGCTTCTCGTTCACGTCCGGCTTCTCGCCGCCGGGGTCGCCGCCGCCGCCCGCCCCGCCGCTGCCGCCGCTCCCCTCCCCTTCGCCCTTCTTCTTCTCGGGCCCGAGCCCCGTGCGCCCGCCCGTCGGGTCGCCGCCGCTCTCGCCGCCCGCGGTGACAGGACCATCCTCGGTAAAGCCCGGAGGCAGCGGGTCCTTCGCCTTCATGCTGATCGAGCAATCGAGGACGAACACGATCTGCTGCGAGAGAAGCTCGATGCCGAAGAAGGTGGGATACTTCTTCTCGATCTTGACGACACCCGTGCGCGGCGCCGCCTCCTCGGCTTTCTTCGGACCCTTTTTCCGCTCCACGCGGCTCGGCCGCTGGTAGTTCGGGCCCTTCAAGTCCCAGAATTCCTGCCACGTCTTCGAGTCGGGGAAATCGCAGCCGGTGAGCGCGAGCAGAGTACGGCGGATCTCGTGCGCGACGTCCGTGTTCGCGCGCTTCTGTTCTTCTTGGTAGAAGAGCGCTTTGATGAGCGGGCCCACCGCGACGATGTCGTCCTTCAGCTTCACCGTCTCGAGGACGCCGATGATCACGCCGTCTTCGGAGTCGTAGAGATTCTCGAAGACGGCTTCGTTCGCGCGCTGATCGCGGCACAAGCCGAGGATCTGGGTGAGGTGATAGCGAACTTCTTTGCGTTTGTGCGTGTGGCAGAGGTCGCAGAGGCGATCGAACGCCGGACCCGGACTCACGAGGCGCAAGGACTCGAGCACCAGCTCCTCGATCGCGGGGGAGTCGGAGAGGAGCCCGATCTCGACCAGCATCTCGGCCCCCGCCGCCTCGCCGCTCTCCGCGAGCGCATCCCCCGCAGTGCGCACGCCGTTCAGGTCCTTGCCCTTGATCGCTTTCGCGAGCGCTGCGCCCAGATCGCCGACCGTGGCGCGCTGCTCCGCGGCGGGAGCCGTTTGTGCGCCGGCGAGGAAGAGCGCGGCCGCGGCGAGGACTGCAATGCCGCGCGTCCTCCGACGCCCGTTCGGAAAGTTCAATTCTCCACCCTTCGCAGTGTCTCGATTCGGCGGCCTCGTCGCCGAAGCCGCCGCCCGGAGGCCGGGACCCGCTCCATTTTCCCGATTCGAATGCTCCCATCCCATCGAAATTATTCGCATGCGCGGCGGGCCGCTTCCGCGGCCGCTTCGCGGCCCGGCGCCGGAGCCGCCCGGCGCCTCGCCACGAGCAGCGCTTCGTGCCGCCCTTCCGCGAGCCACCCCTCTTCGTAGTAGAGCGTCTCGAGCCCGCGGATGAGGCCCGGCAGCTCTCCTTCGTCGAGCAGGTGGCCGGCAGGCGGCCGGTCATGCCGCTCGAGATTTCTGCGCGTCGGGTGGATCGCCACGAGGACTCCGCCCGGCGTGAGCGCGCCTGGAATCGCTTCGAAGAGCGGCCGGTGCAGGAAGTGGACGACGAGGATCAGGTCCCAGGGTCCGGCGGGGAGCGGCGCGTGCTCGAGATCGACCTGGAGCGTGCGGAGCCGGTGGCCGCGGGCGGCGGCGGCGCGCGCGGCGACCGCGAGCGCCACTTCCGAGACATCCGCGAGCGTCACGTCGAGACCCGACTCCGCGAGCCAGAGCGCGTGGCGCCCCGCCCCACCCGCGAGATCGAGCGCGCGCCCGCGGCGCGGAAAGCGCGATGCCTGCGCCGCGACCAGCGCCGAAGGCTCGCCGATCTCCTCGCCGCGCTCCCGGTAGCGCTCGTCCCACTTGCGGCGGTCTTCGTCGGACATGCTTGGAGACTCGGCCTTTCCGCTTCCCGCGGCGCGCATGCGATGAATAATGCCGCGCCGTGGCGCCCGCGTACCCCCAACGATCGTGATCGCGAGGGATCGATGCTCGCAGTCTACCTCTGTTGCTTGCTCTCCGCAGCCGGCCCGGCGCCGGAGGCGCTCGGCGTCGCCGGCTACGAGATCGCGCTGGAAGTGTTGCCGGAAACCGGCGTCGCGCGCAGCGAGGCGCGCGTGACGATCGCCGCGGCGTCGCAGCCGGCCGCGGAAGCGCGCTTCTGCCTGAACCGCCTGCTGCAAGTTTCCGCGGTGGAGTGCGATGGGAAGGCGCTTCCGTACAAGGAGGGCGCGAAGATCGCCGAGGGGCGCGAGCTGGTCATCGCGCTCGCGCCGCCGCTTCGCAAGGGGGAGCGCCGGCAGCTCACGATCCGCTACGAAGGAAAGTGCCTCGACCCGGGCCCCAGCGATCCGGACTGGATGGGAGTACTGCTCGTCCGCCCGGACGAGATCCGCATGAGCCACCAATCGCAATGGTACCCAGTCCTCGCGCGCGACGAGCGCGCGCTCTCGATCGTGCCCGCGCCGATCCGGCTCGCGCTCACGCTGCCGGC
>JAKEFC010000171.1 GCA_022616235.1 Planctomycetota bacterium | reverse complement strand
TATCGGAATAGCAGCCTTCGCGCGGCGGAGTCAATCCCCCGCTGGATTCCGGCGCGGACGCGGCCGTGGGGGATTGCTCGCTGCTACCCGCTGCCGCGGCTGCGCGCTATCCTGCGCGGCCGCGCCGGGGCGGCGCGGCACGGCACGGCGGCGCACGCATTTCGTTTTCGGCGGCGGGGATGCGAACGGGGAGTCGATGCGAGAGCGGAGCGCGGAGCGTCACGGCGCCGTCCTCATGGCGGCCAGCGCCTTGGCCTTCGCTCTCATGGGGCTGCTCGTGAAGCTAGCGAGCGAGCGGCTCCCTTCGCAGGAGATCGTGCTCGCCCGCGCGGTGATCACGCTCTTCCTCAGCCTCGCGATGCTCCGGCAGGCGAAGCTCGCGCCGTGGGGTAAGCGCCCGCTGCTATTGACCTTGCGCGGCGTTCTCGGGATGGCGGCGCTGAATTGCCATTACTATGCGCTCGATGCGCTTCCGCTCGGCGACGCGACCGCCATCCACTTCGTGAATCCGATTTTTACGGCTTTGCTCGCCGCGCCACTTCTCGGCGAACGCTTGGCATGGCTGCACGCCGCCAGCGTCGCCGCCGGAATGCTCGGCGTCATCTTCGTGCAAAAGCCGCAGTTCTTGTTCGCGAGCCCGGACCCGTTGGAGCCGACCGCGGTCGCGATCGCGGTCCTTGGTGCGCTCCTCAGCGCGGCGGCCTATGTCACCGTGCGCAAGCTCCGCGCCACGGAGGATCCGCTCGTGATCGTGTTCTACTTGGCGCTCGTCACCGTGGTCGCTTCGCTCCCCTTCGCCGCCCAGCAGTGGGTCGCGCCGACTCCGTGGGAATGGCTGCTATTCCTGGGCATCGGGGCGACCACGCAGGCCGGGCAGGTGTGCCTCACGCGCGCACTGCACCTGCTCCCGGCGGGGCGCGCCACCGCGATCGGGTACTTGCAGATCGTCTTCGCCGCGACTTTTGGCGCCATCTTCTACGGCGAGGCCCAAGATCCGTGGGGACTCCTCGGCATCGTGCTCATCGTCGGCGGCACGCTCTGCCTCGGGCGCGAGCCCGCGGCGACGCCCGGCGGCCAGGGCCCCGCGCCCCCCAGTGCCGGCGCGACGGCCGAGATTCCGCGAGCGGCGGATCGGTGACGCGGCGATTCACTCCCGCAATTGCAGCGTCGCCTCGGTGGGGAATTCGACTCCGCCGATCGGGATCGTCGCGGCGGCGCCGCACACGAGCGCAACGTCGGGCACCAAGCCGTACAGTTCGAAGCGCCCTTCCGAGTCCGTCGTTGCGCCGTACAAGGAGCGACCCGCCGCGCTCCACGGCGCGATCGAGAAGAGTAGCCGCTTGCCGCTCGCGGGGTCGCCGCCGGCCGTCAGCGCTCGTGCGCTCAGAGTCGCGCCCTCGCCAAGGACGAGTTCCGATTTCGCGTCGCGCTCCGATGCGACCACCAGCTCGCGCTCCGCGTAAGCGCCCATGCGGGCGCCGCCTTCGTCCGTGCCCTCTGCGTGCGCCACCAATCGGTAGTGTCCGGGCGGCAGCGGCAGTTCCCCGCACCAGCGTTCCGGATCGAGGCGCGGTTCGCCGCGCTCGCGGCGCAAGGTCACGGTGCGCGCGCCGCCGGCTTCATGGAGCAAGTGCGCGATCACGCGCACGCCGCGCATCCCCGCCGGCAGCTCCGCCCGGAAGGCGTGCGCCAACGGCCGCCGCACGGCGAGCGAAATGACGACGGGCTCGGAGCGCGGCAGATCGACCGCAACGAGCCGAGGGTACTCGATCTCGAAACCGGCGCGCGGCTCCGGCGGAAAATCCGTTCCCTCGCCGAGCCACAGGCGGCACTCGCCGGCGGGGAGTCCGTGCAGGCGCACGCTCTCTGCGATCGGTATCGCGATCGCTTCCATGACTCCGGAACGATCTTCGCGCGCCGCCGGCGCCGGCGAGTCGATGGAGAGCAGGACTCGCACCGGCTCGTCGCCGGGAAAGACGTCGCCGGGCGCGAGCGGCGCGCCTCCGGCGCCGACGAGCGAGACGAGGATATCCAGGGAGTGTCCCGCGACAGGCTCGACGATTCCGAGGTCTCGATCCTCCCCCGGCGCCAACTCGAACAACGCATCGAGGAAGAAGTAGTTCTCCGGCGCCTCGCGCCAATAGCCGCCGAGCACCTTCCGGCCCGGACGCACGCCGTCGAACGCGAAGGCCGCGCCGCTTGCTACGCGCATGAATCGCTCTTCGTCGATCTGCGACACCAGCCGGCCACCCGGCGCGTCGTGCTCGGTGAAGTGCGACAGCTTGATCACGGCTTCGAGCTCGATAGCGAGGGACGGAAAAGCACCGCGCACGATCGTGTTCGAGTAGCCCGAGGAGACGAACGCCGCAACTTCTCTCGCGCGCACGGCAAAGGAACCGGAGCGGCGCGGAGCGCGGTCCCGGCGCGAGCGGATCTCGCCCTCCGTCGTGATGTCGAACGCCGGTTCCGCGGGGGGTGCCAGGATGAAGGGCAGCTCCGCATCCAGCTTCCAACGGTAGCCATCCCCGGGTAACACGCCGCTCCAGCGAACGATGCCTGACGCATCGCTCGCCTTCGCTGCCGCCTGCGCGCCGGCCTTCTGCGCCGCGGGCGGCAGCGCGAGCGATGCGGGAACGCCGGCGACCGGCTCGCCGCGCTCATCGACGAATCGCACTTCGACGGTGCCCGTGTCTTCCGGCGAAAACTCGTCTTTCGCTGGGACGATCTCTCGCACGCTAGCGTGCAGGATCGCGGCGGGCGCGCGCTCGCTGCCGTGCGCGGGCACCGGCAAAGCGGGCTCGGGAGCGCAGGAGGCGGCGACTTCGGCGACATCCGGCGGCGCCACCGCTGCGCGCCAGGGGGTACGCGCCCCGAGCCAAATTGCAAACCCGACAATGGCAAGTATCACGATGCGAACGAATGCGCGCGATCTGTTGCGGCGCACGGCTGTTCCTGCTTTCTTCGTTTAGAGCGCGTTTCAGAATGAAGCCGTCGCCCCGAGGTCGAATGAGGCGCCGCACCTGCGGACGCGGGCAGGGTGAGTCGGCACCGGCGTCGCGCTCGACGCGCCCCTAGTCCTCGGCCAAGTGGCGCCGCGTCGAGCGCTGCGACGACGATTCCTCTCCGCACATGATCACCGGCGCATCGATGGCGTACCCGATCGATTCGCTCGCGCTAGTAGCCGCCCGTTCCCCGCGGCGTGCCGCCGCGCCCCGATCCGGGCGTCGAGCCGCCGCCGGGCGGATCGAGCCCGGGACCGTGTGGCGCCGGCGATGTTGGTCCGTCGCTGCCGCCTTCCTCCGGCGGAGTACCGGCGCCCCCCGGCGTGCCAGGGTCTGCTTCGCCGCCGCCAGCCGGGGGCACGCCAGTGTCGACCGGGGGGCAAGCAGACAAGACGTAGTCCGCGACCACGGTGCCCTCCATGGATGCGGTGCAGAACGCGGATCCGAACCCTCCATCCGCCCAGACGCAAACGTAGGCGCGGCTACGAGCCTTCCAGATGAAGACGTTGACGCACTCGTCCGCTTCCTCTTCATCGAAGGCTTCGTCCGGAAACTTCTGCTCCATGCCGCCGTCGGTGATCGGAACGCCGATGCCGGAGGCGCCGAGCGTGACCGTCACGGGAGTGGAACTTACGGTGCTGCCGGTCGAAGTGGAGAGCACGGCCTCCAGCTCCTGAAGCAAGATGTTGGAATGGAGCTTGCAGTAGCCGAGCGCCGCCGCGGAGCAGTCGTCGTCGATGAGGTCGGCCGTTCCGGATGCCTTCGTGCTCCCGAAGAGCCACGCGTGGCCTTCTCCCGGACCGACATAGACCCAACGCTCGTACTTGATGCCGTTCGCGACCACCGTGCCGAAGGCCTCCGAGAAGAAGAGGCTGTCGTAGGCATAGCCGCCGGCGTCGGCCGACATGCCATCCGCGAAGGCCGATACGGCGACGCTGGACGCGCCCAAGAGTCCGGTCGTCGTAGCCGTATAGCTCGCGCCGTTCGGAACGTAGTTCGACACGCGCAATTCCCATTGTCCGTAGACGCTCTCCGCCGATCCCGCCGCGCCGGCGATTCCGAGGAGAATCGCGCAGAGGGCCTGCATTCCCGTGAACCTCATCGCGTTCAGTTTCCTTTCGATCCCGCTGCGCGTTCGCCAGGCGAAACGCGGGCGCAAACTTCGTTCCCGAATGCGCGGGCGGCGGAGGAAAGTCGCATCTTCAAGCGCGGCTTGCGGCGGCTGCGCTCGCACGCCTCGGCGCGCGACGCCGCCGTCCGTCCCGCCTCGGCCGATCCGCGCTCGATCGACCGGCCGCGATGCGGTCCGCGCGTGCGGTGGCTATACTCTCGCGCCTCGAGCACGGCGCGCTGGAGAGGGTGGGGGAGTGAAGCGGGTTCCGGTTCTATGGTTCGTCGAGCATCGCGCGCGCGAATTCGACGTCGCGTGCGCGGTGAAGTGCCTGGCGGAAGCCACGTATCCCGTCGAGATTCGAATCCGGAACATCTATCTCCACGCGGCGCGCGTGCTCGCGGAGCCGGAGCCCGCGATCGTCGTACACCCGTTCTTCTATCGCGCGGAAGGCGCGCTCGGCACCGAACACTACGTGAAGGCGTGGCCGCGGGCGCTGCACTTCAACCTCGCGTGGGAGGAGCTTTTCTACAGCGCGAACGCCCGCGTCAAAGGTCCTTCCGACGACTTCGCGCGGACGCGCGTCGTACATCACGCCTGGGGCGAGTTCTACGAGCGATTCCTCGTTGAGCACGGCGTTTCACGCGAGCGGATTCACGTGAACGGGAACCCCGCGTACCAACTCTACAAAAGGCCGTATTCCGAGGTCCTGCCGGGGCGCGCGGCGCTGGCGGCGAGGCACGGCCTCGAGCCGTCCGACCCGTGGGTCTTCATCCCGGAGAACTATCGCTGGGCGTTCCAGCCGCCGCACAAGTTGAAGAAGATCGCAGCGTCCGCCGCGCACCTCGGCGAGCTGGAGGAGATGAGAGAGTACTGCATTCGCAGCCTGCGCACCGTGCTCGCGTGGTCGAACGATGTCGCGCGGAGCGGCGCGGCAATCATCATCTTGCGCCCGCGGCCGGCTACGAGCACGGCACAGATGCTCGAATTCGTGCAGGAAGCGATCGGCACTCCCGCGGATCGCTTGCGCGTGTCGAAGAGCGGCACGGTGCGCGAGTGGATCCTCGCGAGCGACGTCGTGATCTCCTCCTTCAGCACGACTCTCATCGAAGCCGCGATCGCCGGCAAACCGGCGCTCATGGCGGAGCCGTGTCCGCTGCCAGCGGGGCTGCACGCAGATTGGCATCGGCACGTTCCCCGCCTCCGCACCGAGGACGAATTCCGGTCGGCCTGCGCCGCGGGATGCTCGTTCGCGTCGGGCTCCGGCGCGCTGAGCGCCTGGGCGCACGCCGAAATGCTCGCGAACGGCGACCCGATTCGCGGCCTCGCGCGCCTCATCGGCCGCTACGCCTCCGATACGGCGAATCCTCCGCGCGGCAGCGCCGGCATCTTCCGCCGCATGGGCGAACTCATGGAGAGCCGCCGTGCGCGAATCGAAGGCGCGCGCACGATCTCGATCAACCACGAGACCCACGAAGGTGATGAGTTCACCGATGTGGATGTCGGCGAGCGCGTCGCGGAGTGGGGCCGCGTACTAAACGGAGAACAAGCGCGCTCAGGAGCGGCGGGCGCTACGGCGTGAGCCCGGGAAGCGCGGCATGCACCCCGCGATGCGGCCCAGCTCGAGCGACATGCGCAACCCGCGTTCGAGACACCTCTGCTTGAACGCGCGACGGCGCTTCGGGTGCAGCGCCTTTCGCACTCGCTCCTTGACGCTGCGCGCCCATGGACGCAGCACGTACATCATCCGAGCGCCCGGTCCCCAGCGGCGTCGGTTTACGCCTTCGATCTCCGCCTTCGCTTTGCCCGCCTTGTAGTACCGCTTGAGGAGGTAGTGCGGCGTCATTTTTTCGAGCGGGACATGGTGATAGACCACCGCTCCCAAGTGGTAGAACACTCGCTGCTCGAAATGCGGCCGCTCGCGGTAGCGGTTGAGCACCGCGCGCTCCTCGCCGAGCCGCACGGAGCTTCCTTTCATCCCCAGCTCCGGGTCGAAGAGCCCCAACTCGTAGAGCAGCGTTCGCCGAATCACGAAGCTCGATCCCGAGATGGAGCAAGACGCCGACCAGCCGGTGGCACGTGCATGGCAGCGGATTTCATACTCATCCTTGAACCAACCGGGCTTCGGCTCAGTGTAGAAGGGATAGATGGGTCCGCCCATGATGTCGGGCCGAAAGTCGCGGATCGTCTCGTGGATGAGCGAGAGATAGTCGGCGTGGACCCGCGCATCGTCGTCGATGTAGACGAGGTACTCCGCGCGCGCTTCCGCGTAGCCGCGATTCCGCGCGTGCGACAGTCCCTGCTCGCGCTCCCGCACGTAACGCAGATTCGCCGCCGCGCGCGCCGCTTCGGCAACGACCGACTCCGTCGCAT
Source organism: Planctomycetota bacterium (assembly GCA_022616235.1). Lineage (GTDB taxonomy): Bacteria > Planctomycetota > UBA8108 > UBA1146 > JAKEFC01 > JAKEFC01. Next base: position 8,905 of record JAKEFC010000171.1, on the reverse strand, counting down.
CCTCGGAATTGTTGTCGACGACGATGATCTCGAAGTGCGGGGAGGAGAGCGTCGCCTGCTGCAGGCTCGCGAGGGCGCCGCGCAGCATCTCGGGTCGCTTGAAAGTACAAACGATTACGGACAAGAGCGGATTACCCGTTGCGCCGGCGGCGGCACCGGAGGCGGCGCTCTGCTCGGCGGGGGAATAGGGCCGCATCGGAAGCGCGTCGGGCACGTCATCGATCGGCTCTGCGAAGAAGGACGGGACCGGCGCCGGCTCCACCGCCGCGGGAGGCGCGGGGATCCGGATTTCGCTCCGCGCCTCCGGCGCGCTCACGAGAGGATCCTCTCGAGGGCGCTTTGCGCTTCCTCCGCCTGCTTCTGCGGAACGATCGACGTGCGGAGGAATCCGCGGAGGTGAAACGCCGCGGGCCGGCCTTGCCAGAGGAACTCCTCCCAATCGAACCTGCGCAAGTCCGGCAATCCGAACTCGGCGAATCCCTTTCGGCTGTAGGAGCGGCGGCGCTTTGGAACGAAGCTCAGCCAGTCCGGGCGCAAATGGTCGAGCAACTCGCGAATAGGCGAGCGCGTGTCGATGCGAACGTCCGGCGGAGGGACCAACTTGTCGGTGCGCGGCCGGTAGACGGGAACGAGGCATTCGCGCTTCGCCGCCGGATCGGATCGGTAGCGATCGTAGAGCGCGATGCCGGTGTCGCGCGCGGAGCCGATGATCAATCGCCGCCTGCGGTCCTCGTCCCACGCGATCCGAGGGTGGCGAATCAGTCGCCGCCAGGCGCGAAGACTCCCGCCGGCGAGCGATAGCCATTCGAGCTCCGCATGAAATGGCGAGAGATACGCGCCGGGTTGGTGCGCGATGTCGGGAGTGAAGTCCAACTCGGCGAGCGGAATGCGCTCGGTATCCAAGAACAGGCAGTGCACGCAAGGAAAGTAGCGCCACTTGCGGTACCAGCGGGGGTGCCAAGGCGCCCCGAACAGCGCAAGATCTCTCTTCGCCATGTGGGACAGAATGCGCGCGATCCAGTGCCTCTGGATCAGGAAGAAATCGGGATCGAGGATGAGTAGGTAGCGCGTGCGAATCCCCTTGATCGCGCGCTCGAGCGCCGCGGCGTGATGGTAGCTGCCCTGACCGTCCTGCGGAGGCGGCGGCCGCACTCCCGCCCTGACCTCGAAGCGCGAGTCTCCCGCCGCGACCCGGTCGCCGTCTTCCGCGAGTGTGTTCTCGACTACGATCCAGCTTGCGAAGCTGTCGCCGGGATTCAAACGGCGCGTGACGTCGCGATTGAGCGCGAGGAGCGGCCCGCTGCGATAGGAAACCGAGCAGATCGTGAGATTCGCGCTCGAGGACGCAGCCCTCTCCGCGGGTAGGGGCCTTTCCGCGAAAGCGGGTCTCGAAGCGGCGGTGGTCCCAGTTTCCATCGGGGGGGCTCCAATTCGCTGCGATCTTATGGAGAACGCCGCCGTTGTCAAACCGCCGCGTGCGAAGTCTGGGCCGGCGCGATCACTTCTCCTTCACGAGCAGCATGTTCAGCATCACGGGAAAGCAATAGTAGGGATGCGAGAAGCGCGTGAGTCCCTTCTGCTTCAACTCCGCCGCCAACGCCGGCGTCTCGAAGAACATCTCCTCCGTGAAGCGGAACTTCCTCGTCGCGAGCGGAAAGCGCTCGCCGCGGTTCTTGCTCGACCAGAAGGAAGAGTCTTCCAAAACGCCGAAGCGCGGAAACAGGACGCGCACCGCCGAGGGCGTGAAGCGCCAGTAGTCATCGGGGTAGCCGTGCATGTTCCAAACCCAGGGCACGCTCAGAAATAGATGGGCGCCGCTCTCCAGTACGGCCGCGATGTTCTCCGCCATCCGAAACGGGTGCGAGCAGTGCTCGAGCACGCTCAGGCAGATCGCGGTGCGAAACGGGGCGGCTCCCAGGCGCGCGCGTACCTCCTCCTCCGGCGAGGTGAAGTCGCACAGCGCATCGACTCCCTTCCCTTCTTCGATATCCACGCCGACGTAGCGGGCGCCCGGGAAATGCGGGCGGAAGTCGTTCGTGTTGCCGTGGTCCTTGCTCCCGATCTCGAGGATGGGAGCGTTCACGCGCGCGCGGTTCTCGAGCACCCAGTCCAATTGATTGAGATCTCCCATGGAGCTATACCGCTCTCGTCTCCCACTGGAAGAGGGGGCGCACGATTCCCTTCACTTCGCGATAGGTGCCGCGGGCGGAGGGCACGCCGAAAGGCGCTTCCAAGACTTCGAGCGTGAGCGCGTTGGCGACCTCGGCGTGCCGCTCGAGCTTGCCGCTCGACGGCGTGGTCAGGTTGACGGTTACGTGGACCGTCCCCACGTTGAGGAAGTGGGCGGGGATCCAGAGCGTGGAGATGTAACGCCCCTCTGCCCGCGGGGCCTGCATGTAGCGCGGTTCCGTATAGACCGCGGTGAACATGCGGATCCCCTCGGGATTGTGGAAGATCGCGGCAGGCAGGACTACCTTGCCGGCACGCAGGACATCGTACACGAATTCGATCCCGAGCTTGCGGTCCACGGCGAGCGCGGTGACACGGTTGCCATCCTCGTCGATCGCGCACGCGGAGACGAGCGCGGCGGCGCGCCCTTCGTCGATGACCTCGCCCCCCGCGAGCGCGACGAATCCATCATCGCCTGGATCCGTACTCGCGGCGGTACCGCCTCCCTCCGCGCGCGCCGACTCGCCGCGGGAGTGTGGCGCCGCCGCCGCGGCGGAACCGCTTTCCGGCGGCGTCCAGCGCCTCGAGGTGATGCTCCGCCGCATCTCCTCCGTGTAGGCGGCGATCACGGCTTGCACCGGACCATCCTGCACGATGCGCCCCGCATCGAGCCAGATCGCCCGCTCGCAGAAGCGGGCGACCGACGACATGTCGTGGGACACGAGGAGGATGGTCCGCTTCTCGCGCAACATCCCCTGCACGCGATCGAGGCACTTCTCCTGGAACGCGATGTCGCCGACCGCGAGGACTTCATCGAGGAGCAGGATCTCCGGGTCGAAATGCGCGGCCACGCTGAACGCGAGCCGTACGCGCATCCCGCTCGAATAGTGCTTCACGCGCATGTCGATGAATTTGCGCTCGATCCCGGAGAATTCGATGATCTTGTCGAATTGCTCGTCGGTCTGCCGCTTCGAAACGCCGTGCATGCTCGCGTTCACGTAAACGTTTTCGCGCCCCGTGAGCTGATTCGAGAACCCGGTGCCCACTTCGAGCAAAGAGGTGAGGCGGCCGCGAATGCGCGCCTCGCCGCGCGTCGGGAAGACGATGCGGGAGAGGATCTTGAGGAGCGTCGTCTTGCCGGCGCCGTTCTTGCCGATGATCGCGAGGCGCTCGCCGCGCGCCACGTCGAAGCTCACGCCGTCGAGCGCCCAGAATTCGCGCACTCTCGCGCTGGGGCGGCTCCCGGGACGAAGGAGACGCCGGAAGGGCGCGAGCAAGCTCCCGTGCGGCGTCTGAGGGCGCACTTTCTCGATCCGGTACTGCTTCGCGAGGTCGCGCACGCGAATGGCGAAGTCGGCGCGTGCGGCGCTCGATTCGTGCTCCGTCGACGGAGGCGGTTCCGGCGCGATTCCGAGAGGTGAGGCGGGGGTGGTAAGTGCGGTGCGCTCGATCATAGCCGGTCCGCCAAGCTCACTTGCGCGCGCTGGAACGCGAGGAGGCCGAGCGCGGCGGCGACCGCGGAGCAAGCGCACGCGTAGAGCCAGGATCCCCAAGGAAACGGAAAGTGCTCGAAGAGAGCGGCGCGCGCCGCGAGCAGGCTGCCGCTCAGCGGATTCAGGTGATAGGCGCCGTGATATGCCTCCGGAATCATGTTGATCGAGTAGATCACGGGCGAGACCCATAGCCCGACGTAGAGAGCGAATCGCAGGAATCTCTCCCAGTCCCGCCCCGAGAGCATGAGCGCCGAAAAGAACATTCCGATGCCGAGGGCGAGCAGCATGATTTGCGCGACGATGAGCGGCAGCAGCACGAGGTGCCACCCCGGCGCTTCGCCGATGAAGTACATGAACATGGCGAGCGGCACCGCGGCGACGACGAGCGTGTAGGAATCCGCGAAGAGGTGCGAGAGCGGACTGATCAGGCGTGGAAAGTACACTTTGCGGATCAGCCCGGCATCCTTCGACAAACTCGCCGCGACGCTGGCCGTGGCGTCCGTGAAGTAAAACCAGAGCACCAACCCCGAAAACACGTAGAGCCTGTAATCGATGTCGACGCCGAGCCCCGCCCCGGACGCGCGGCGGAAGGCCCAGAACACGAGCACCATGATGAGCGGACGGGCGACGGCCCAGAAGAAGCCGAGCCACATGTCGTCGTATTGGAGCCGGACCCGCTGCTTGATCTTCCGAGCAAGGGTTCCGCGGTAGGCCCAAAGCTCGTGCAAATCTATGTGCGCGAGGCGTCCGGGCGGGCGAATCAAGACCTCCGCGGGCGTTGCAGTTGCGTCTGCCGCCGCGGCCGCATCCGCGTCCGCGAAGCGCGGTACCGCCGTCGCGGCAGGGGCGGCGAGCGGCGGCGCGATTGCGGGGGGAGGGGAGGTCATGAGCGGATGTATCCGCCATTCCATCCTTAGTGTCAATCGCACGTGCCGTCGCCGCGCTCGCGCGCCGACGCCTTGACTTGGCGCGCACGGCCCGCAAGATTGCGCGCCGTTCCACGCACTTTCCCGGCGCCTCCGCGACCACGAAGGAAATCAGAATCCAACGGACGCTTCCCCTCCCGCTGCGGAGGCCGCTCGCCCTGGGCATCCATTGGGCGCACGATGCCTCCGCCGCGATTTGTTCTCCGGATGGAGTGGTCTGCGCGATCACGGAAGACCGCCTGAATCGCATCAAGCACTACTACGGGTTTCCATGCCGAGCCATCGAGAAGGTCCTCGAATACTGCGGGATCACGTCCGCGGACGTCGACATCTTCGCGCTATCGACGCACTCGGTCTTCTACCCGACGCACGCCCATCACTTTCGAGTCGAGCTCGATGGATCGCTGCTGCCAGCCGCGCCGGAGCGGGGGCTCTGGGGATTCCTCCGGAAGGGCGGGGTACGCGCCGCGGCGGAGCGCGTGATCCGCGACAACGCGGAAGCGCTGGCCCAGAAGAAGGCGAAGCGGATGGAGGAGGTGCGCGCGAACTGGGGGGAGTTCGCCCCCCGACATTGGGTGATGCAGGAGGATTTCCTCCGCGAAGTCGGGCTGCTCGATGAGCGGATCGCGCACTACTACGTGCATCATCATCGCGCCCATGCGGCTTCCGCCTATCGACTCGCCGGATTCGAGGATGCCTGCGTGATCAGCATCGATGGCAAGGGCGACGGGGTCTCCGCGGCGATTTTTCGGGGGGAGCAGAGCGGCGATCTCGCGCTCCTCCGCACGAGCAAGAAAGAGGACAGCCTCGGTTCCTTCTATCAGGCGATCACCGAGGCGCTCGGATTCATCCCCGCCGATGGCGAATACAAGACCATGGGGCTCGCGGCGCTAGGTGACCCCGATGGCGGTCCGAATCCGTTTGCGGGCACCGTGCGCGTCGTGGACGGCGTTCTCCGATCGAAGATCGCGTGGGAGTTTCGCGACTACAACAAGCACAACCCCGAACGGCGCGTCGCGAATCCGCTCTCCAGCGTCTCGCACGCGGATGAGTATCGAAAGGTCCTCGACCGGTTGCCGCGCGAGCAATTCGCCTACTTCGCCCAAGAGCATTTTCAAGAGAACATGCTCGCCTTTGCGCGGGACGCGCTCCAAGTCACGGGCAAGGATCGCATCGCGGCGGCGGGGGGCGTGATGCTGAACGTGAAGGCGAACGGCCTGATCCGTTCCTCGCTCGCCCCGCGCGAGTTCTTCGTGTTTCCCGATTCATCCGATAGCGGCCTCGCGATCGGCGCCGCGCTCGAAGCGTTGCACCAAGCCGGGGCGCTCGCGCACGGCCGGCGGCTCGAGACTCCGTATCTCGGCCACGACCATTCGGAGGAATCGTTGGATGAATTCGTGGCGCGCGCGCGCGGGCGCCGCGCGCTTGCCGTGCGCGAGGCGGAGCACGAGGCGCTTGCGGGCGCGCTCCTCGCGGGTCGCGTCATCGGCACTTTTCGCGGACGCATGGAGATCGGCCCGCGGGCCCTCGGCAACCGTTCCGTGCTCGCCGATTCGCGCAGCGTTGCCGTGAAGGATCGCATCAACGCCCTCCTCAAGGGGCGCGAATGGTTCGTCCCGTTCGCGCCGGTCGTGCTCGATTCCGACGCGCACCTCTATTGGGAGGGCTCCATCGACTATCCTTACATGACGTTTGCGGTGCGCGCATCGGACTACGCGAAGAGAACGGTGCCGGCGGTGGTCCACGTCGATGGGACGATGCGGCCGCAGGTCGTGCGGCACGACACGAACCCCTGGTTGCACGAGCTACTCCGCCGCTTCAAGGCGCAAAGCGGCGTCGGCGTCCTCATCAACACCTCCTTCAACCGCCACGGCCTGCCCATGGTCGGAGCCCCCGAGGATGCGTTGGATCACCTCCTGAACGGATGGGTAGATGCGCTCCTCATCGGCCGCTGGTACGTGGAGCGCGGTTAGATGTCGTGGCGCGCACTCGTCGAGCGCTTGAGGGGAAACGCTGAGAGCGCCGGCGACGAGTGGGATCCATGGAGTGCCGTGCTCGCGCGGGAAGGGCGGCGTTGGCGCACGGCGCGCGACGCGGCGCGCGGTGGGCGGCGGGTCTTGATCGCGCCGGGCGCCGGCGGTTTTCACCTCGGCGCGCTCGTCGAATCGCTGCTCGCGGCGGGCCTCACGCTCAGGGGCGCGGAAGTAGAGGTTTTCCTCTGCGACAGCGCGCTTCCGGCGTGCCAGATGACGGAGATCGCGACCTCGCCGCCCGAGACGCTGCGCGAAGCGCCTCCGCAGCCGCGCTGCGCGAAGTGCGAGAAGCGAGGTGCGGGCGTGTTTGCGCCGCTCGGCCTCCCCACCCAGTGGCTCGGTGCGACGTTGACTCCCGAGGAGCGCGCGGAGGCCGCGCGGGTCGCGCGCGCCGTGTCGCCGGAGCGAGTCGCGGAGTTTCGCTGGCACGATCTCGCGGTGGGGGAACACGCGGTGGCGGGCGCGCTTCGCTACTTCGCGCGGGGCGACTTCGCCGAGGAGCCGGCGCGCGATCCGATCCTGGGGAATTACCTGCGGGCGGCGCTGCTCGCGGCGCTCGCGATGGAGAAGGTCCTCGCGCGCGGCCGCTTCGAGGTCGCCTGCTTCAATCACGGCATCTATGTCCCGCAGGGGATCATCGGCGAGGTGTGCCGCCGCGAGGGCGTCCGCGTCGTCACTTGGAACCCCGCGTACCGAAAGAGCTCCTTCATCTTCAGCCACGAGGACAGCTATCACCACACGATGATCTCGGAGCCCGCTGCGGCGTGGGAGGGCATGTCATGGGACGATCGGCGCGAGAAGGAAACGCTCGCGTACTTGCAGAGCCGCCGCGCCGGCACCCAGGACTGGATCTGGTTTCACGACGAACCGGAGGAAGAGGCCACACGGATCTCGCGCGAAGTCGGCGTCACCTTCCGGCGACCGGCGGTCACGCTCCTCACGAACGTCATGTGGGACGCGCAGCTCCATTACCGTTCCAAGGCGTTCCCCAACATGCTCGCATGGGTGCTCGAGACGATTCGCTACTTTGCGCGGCGCCCGCAGCTCGATCTCGTGATCCGGGTGCACCCCGCGGAACTCCGCGGCGGCGTCCCATCGCGACAACTGCTGGCCGCGGAGATCCGACGCGCGTTTCCGGAGCTGCCGGCGAATGTGTTCCTGGTCGGGCCGGAGAGCCAAGTGAGTACCTATCGCCTCGCGGAGCTGTCGAACGCGGTGCTCATCTACAACACGAAGACGGGGATCGAAGCCGCGAGCCTTGGGGTCCCGGTCGTCGTCGCCGGGGAAGCTTGGATCCGCGGCAAGGGGTTCTCGCACGATGCGACCTCGCCGGAGGACTACCGCGCGATCCTCGACCGCCTCCCTTTCGACGGCAAGCTGAGCGCGGACCGGCTCCGGCGAGCGCGGAAGTACGCTTACCACTTTTTCTTTCGCCGCATGATCCCGCTTCGCCCCATCGAGCAGCGCGAACGCGGCGGAAAGTTCGCGCTCCGCTTGGGCTCGCTCGCCGAGCTGAAGCCAGGCTTCGAATGCGGCCTCGACGTGATCGCGGCGGGAATCCTGGAGGGGACGCCGTTCATCTACCCGGCGGAAGCGCTCGCGTGAGCCATGCGTCCGCGCGCGAACGCGAGCGCCCACGCGGCTCCGGCTTCACCCCAATGACCTCGCCTCCGGCTCGTCTAGCCAGAGAACCAGCGTGGAATCCAAGTGACCACGCCCGTTCTCGGACTGGGCGCTCGACGCCGACCACGGGCAGCGGCAGCAAAGCAGGAGTTCGCCGCCGGCGTGATCGGCGGGATCCCGCGCCTGTCCCGGGAGCGGAACGACGTTCATGAAGAGGGAAGCCAGCGCGGTAGCCTGGCACGAGCTACCCGCAAGCGAAGTCCTGCTCCGGCTCGGCGTAGCGGCGACCGGATTGACGATGCAAGAAGCCGCTCTCCGTCTGGAGCGGTTCGGCCCGAACGAGTTACGCGCCGAGCGACCAGTGACGGTCCTCGACATCATCTTCAGGCAGTTTCAGAGCCTATTGGTATGGATCCTGATCGTTGCCGCTTTGACCGCCGGGGCATTCGGCGAGTGGGCGGACGGCATCGCCATCATTGCGATCGTCGCCTTGAACGCGGTGATCGGCGCCTACCAGGAGCACGGGGCGGAACGGGCGCTCGCAGCTCTCCGGCGGCTCACGGGGCGTCGCACGCGCGTGCGCCGCGACGGCCGCGTGATCGAACTCTCCGCGACAGAAGTCGTTCCAGGCGACGTGATCGAGCTAACGGCCGGCGACTTC
>JAKEFC010000170.1 GCA_022616235.1 Planctomycetota bacterium | reverse complement strand
GGTCCGCGGCGAAGACCGCTCCCGTGAGCGCGTAGGGGCTCGTGCGGTCGCACAATTCGAGCGCGCCCGCGAGATCGTCCTCATCGTAGGCGTACACCGAGAGCACCGGCCCGAAGATCTCTTCCTGCATCGTCCGGAAGCGCGGATCGGAGCACTCGATGATCGTCGGTTGGATGAACCATCCGTTCTTGCGGCTCGCCCCGCCGCCGGCGACGATGCGTGCGCCGCCATCGTTCCTCGCGGAGTCGATGGTTCCCGCGATCTTCTCGTACGCGCGCTCGTCGATCACCGCCCCCATGAAATTCTTGAAGTCTTGCACGTCTCCCATCGCGATGCCCTTGACCTCGGCGACCAGGCGATCCTTGATCCGCGCCCACAGCTTGCGCGGGAGATACGCGCGGCTCGCCGCCGAGCACTTCTGCCCCTGGTACTCGAACGCTCCTCGCACGCAGGCCGTCACGAGCGCCTCGACCTCGGCGCTCTCGTGCGCGAAGATGAAATCCTTGCCCCCGGTTTCGCCGACGATCCGCGGGTAGCCGCGGTAGCGCTCGAGATTCTCCGCGATCTTCTTCCACACGCCGCGGAACACTTCGGTCGAGCCCGTGAAATGGACGCCGGCGAAGTGCTCCGACCCGAGCAGCGCCGCGGTCGTCTCGCGGCCGCTGCCCGGCACGAAGTTCACGACGCCGGGCGGCAGGCCGGCCGCCTCGAGCAGCTTCATCACGTAGTAGTTGGAGAGCATCGCCGAGTGCGAAGGCTTCCAGAGCGCGACGTTGCCCATGAGCGCCGGTGCGGTCGGGAGGTTTCCCGCGATGCTCGTGAAGTTGAAGGGCGTGATCGCGTAGACGAAGCCCTCGAGGGGGCGGTGGTCGATGTAGTTCCAGGTGCCATCCGCGCTCTGCGGCTGATCCGGATAGATCTGGTGGAGCGCGAAGTAGGCGTTGAAGCGCCAGAAGTCGATCAGTTCGCACGCGGCGTCGATCTCGGCCTGGAAGCAGGTCTTCGATTGTCCGAGCATCGTGGCCGCGTTGACCGTGTCGCGCCAAGGCCCGGCGAGGAGCTGCGCCGCCTTGAGGAAGATCGCGAGCCTGAGCTGATAGGGCGCAGCCTGCCACTCTCGCCGCGCCCGCTCTGCCGCCTCGATCGCCTGCGCCAGCACTTCCGGCGTCGCCGCGTGCCAGCGGCAGAGGACCTTGGAGTGATCGTGCGGCGCCCGCCACTCCGTGACCTTGCCGGTGAAGTATTCCCTGCCGCCGGCGATGCAGGGGATCTCGACGCATTCCCGTGCCATCTCCGCCAACCGTTTCGCGAGCGACGAGGTTTCCGCCGCGCCGGGGGCGTAGGCGCGGACTGGCTCGTTACGAGGGAGATCGAGTCTGAACACGGCATCCGCCATCAGCCGCCCCTTCCACGCGCCGGCGCCGCGCCATTCCGTTGCAAGACGCCGTAGCGAAAGATCGTGGCGAGGATCTTGTAGCCGGCGCGCAGCGTCCCCGCCAAGGTGCCCGTGATCTTCGAATGTCCGACGCGGCGCCGGTAGCGCACGGGCACCTCGGCGATTCGGAGGCCGCGGCGCGCCGCCTTGATCTGCATCTCCACCGTCCAGCCGAAGTCTCGATCGACCATGCCGAGGGAGCGGAGCGCGCCGGCGCGGATGGCCCGAAACGGCCCGAGATCCGTGTAGCGGCAACCGAGCAGGACGCGCATCAGGAACACCGCGAGGCGATTCCCGAAGACCGCCTGCGGCAGCATCGCGCCCGGCTCGCAGCCGGCGTTGCGCCGCGATCCGATGACGAAGTCCGCGCGCCCTTCGACGATCGGCGCGATGACCTCCGGCAACTGCTCCGGGTGGTCCGACCAATCCGCATCGAGGAAGACGACGATCTCGGCGCCCGCCGGGAGCGCCGCGATCCCCGCGAGGCAGGCCGCCCCGTAGCCGCGCCGTTCCTCCCGAATCACGCGCGCGCCCGCGGCGCGCGCCACTTCCGCCGTGCGGTCGCGCGAGCCGTTGTCGACGACGATCGCCATCGCGGCGAGCCCCTCCGGCAACGCGCCGAGGACGAGCGGGAGCGAGCGCTCTTCGTCGAGCGCGGGGATGATGATCGCGATCTGCGGCACGCGCTCGCACCGCGGCGGGGGTGCCGCTGCTTGTGCTGCGCGCTCGCCGCTCGCAGGGCTCGTAGCGGGATTCGCGGTCATTCCAGGCGGCACTCGGGCAGGCCTCGCACGACCTCCGCGATCGGCAGGATCTGCGCGGCGACCGCGGGCAGCCGCGCGAGCGGCACCGCGTTCGCGCCGTCGCAGAGCGCTTCCTCCGGTGCGGGGTGGACCTCGAGGAAGAAGCCGTCCACGCCCGCGCCCGCGGCGGCGCGCGCGAGCACCGGGATGAAGGAGCGTTCGCCCCCCGAGACGCCGAGCGCCCCTCCCGGGGTCTGCACGCTGTGGGTCGCATCGAAGATGAGCGCCGCGCCGCACTCGTGCGCGAGCGGGACGACGCGGAAGTCGTTCACGAGCCGCTGGTAGCCGAAGCTCACGCCGCGCTCCGTGATCCACGCCTCCGCCGCGCCCGCGCCCCGGAGCACCTGCACGCGCTGCGCGATGTCCCAGGGAGAGAGGAATTGCCCCTTCTTCAGATTCACGACCTTGCCGGTAGCCGCCGCGGCTTCGAGCAGCGCGTTCTGGCGGCAGAGGAACGCCGGGATCTGGATCACGTCGAGCACCTCAGCGGCGGGCGCGACTTGCTCGATCCCGTGCACGTCGGATGTCACGGGCAGCCCCGTCGCCTCCGCGACCTTGCGCAAGATCCTGAGGCCCTCGCGCAAACCGGGGCCGCGAAAGGAGGTCGCGGAGGAGCGATTCGCCTTCTCGAACGAAGCCTTGAACACGAGCGAGAGGCGCAGCTCGCGCGCGAACTCCGCGAGCCGCCCGGCGACCTCGAGCGCGAATCCTTCGCTCTCGATCACGTCGGGACCGACGATCCAAAGGGGCGCCGCCAGGGTGCGCCTGCCGATCGTGAAGCTGGTTCTCTGCTCGCGCATCGGCCCTCAGTCCTGTTCGAGCGTTCGGAAAGCGGGAGGAACCTCGCCGGCCGCGCCGTTCGTCACCTGCCAGCCGCGCGGACCGGAGCGCAAGTCCAGCTTCACTTCGTACTCGAGCTTCGCGACCTGCACGCGGTAGTCGGCGTGATAATCGGGGTACGCGAACCGTTCCCGCCTCCGGCGGTGCTCGAGCCTCTCTCCGCCGGCGCTCCAACCCTCGAACGCCTGCATGAGGACCTCCATGACGGCGGCGTTCTCGAACACGCTCTCGGCATCGACGCGCGCGCGGCGCTTCAAGATTTCGATCGCCTGATCGGCGGTGGCGCGCGCCTGCGCTTCCTGCGAATTGCGCAATCCCACCCGATACCAGATGTAGCCGGCGATCGCCGCGACCAGTACGGCAGCGAGCGCGATCCACGTGGCTCGGCGGTTGCGGTCGCCGTGCTTCGGCGGCGCCATGCGCTTGCGATCCGTGGCGACGAAGCCTTGATTCGGGGCGCGCACCGTCCGCGACCGCGCGCGCACGCCCGCCCCGCGGACGCCGCCTGCCGCGCCCGGAGCGGCGCCGCTCCCGCCGCGGTCGCGTGCGAGATCGCCATCGTCGAAGCGAAAGTCCTGCTCGCCCACGTTTCGATTCGCGAATTCGGCGGCGTCGGCGGTCACGTAGAAGCTGCGCGCGCACTCGGGGCAGCTCAGAGTGAGGCCGATCTGCGATTCGGCGAACGTGCTCTTCCAACCGCAGCGGCAGGCCAGATTGACTCGATTCGACAAGCGCGCTTCCGTTCGTGGCGGGGACGCCGAAGCTGGACTAGCCGCGCATGATAGGTACCGCGCGAAGGGGCATCAACGCCGGGGACTCGCGGAGCGCGCGGGCCGCGCGAGCCGCCTGAGCGCGCGGAGGTTCACGCGATCCATGTCGTTTTCCTTCGGCGTCTCGAGGATCTTCGGGATGCCGTCGAAGCGCGCATCGGCGAGCAGCGCGCGAAAGCCGCTCGCGCCGATCTGGCCCTTGCCGATGTGCTCGTGGCGGTCGAGATGGCTGCCGAGCGCTCCCCTCGAGTCGTTGAGATGCCAGCAGCGGACCTCGCGGGCGCCGATCTCGCGCTCCAACTCTCGCATCGCCGCTTCGTACCCCGCGGCGCGGCGCAGGTCATAGCCCGCGGCGAAGAGGTGGCAAGTGTCGAGGCAGACGCCTAGGCGTGCGGGGCACGCGACCGCGGCGAGGATGCCCGCAAGCTCCGCGAAGGAACGGCCGAGCACCGTCCCCTGTCCCGCGGTGCACTCGATGAGCACGCGCGTTCGCACGAATGGCACCGCATCGAACACGGCACGCAGCTCGGCGGCGAAGCGGTCGATTCCCTTTTCGGGTCCGCTCCCCATGTGCGCGCCGGGATGAGTGACGACCGCGTCGAGGCCGAGCTGCTCGGCGCGCTCGAGTTCATCGATGAACGCCGCGCGCGAGCGCTTGCGGAGCGCGCCATCCGCCGACGCGAGGTAGAACAGGTAGGACTCGTGGCTGACGACGGCGTGCTCCCCCCAGCGCGCGCGCGCGGCGCGAAACTGCGCGACCTCGTCCTCGCGCATCGCGCGCTGTACCCAACGGCTCGCGTTCTTCGTGAAGATCTGCAAGCTGGCGAGACCGAGCGCGATCGCCTCCTCGACCGCGCGATGGGCGCCGCCGGCGACCGAGAGGTGCGACCCGAGACAAAGCCGCTCTTCCGCTGCCGCCGCGCGCTTCATGGCGCGCCGCCGCCCGGCCGAGGGAGCGCGTACCGAAACACGGTTTCGCCGCCGGCGTCGATGATCTCGAAGAGCGCACGATCTTCGAACGCCGCTACGCGCACGAAGCCTCCCCCCGTGTGATAGGCGATCGTGCCGCGCCCGCGCGCCGTCGGGTCGCGCTTCGCGCCTTCGCCGGAGACGACGAGGAGCGGACCGCCCGCGGTACCGGACTCCTCGCCGCCGAGCGCTTCGCCAAGGTCGATGAGCTGGGTCGAGTGGTCGTGGCCGGCGAAGAAGAGCGGCACGCGCTCCTCCGCCATGATGCGATAGATTTCGCTCCGGTAGCGGTCGTACGCCTCGGAGTGCACATCCTGGCGCGAGTGCAGCGTCCACCAGTAGATGTTGGCGATGGTCCCGAGCGGCGGCAGGAGCCCGATGGCGTGCCATCTTTCCGTGAACTGCGGCCAGCCAGGTCCGAAGACGAAGCGGAGGAATTGCCCCGGGCGATGCTTCGCGTAAGTTTCGAGCGGATGGTGCGCCGCGATCGCGCGCCAATTCTCCGCCGCCGCCGCGCGTAGCTCGGAGCGGAGCGCGGCGAGATAGGCATCCGCGAGCGCGGTGCGGCCGGTGTCGAAGAATTCGATGAGCAGCTCGCTGTCGATCGCCACCACCGCGATCGCGGACACGCCGTCGATGCGGACGGGGTCCATGAATCGCGCGAGCGCATCGGGCGTCGCGTAGATGCGGTCGTAGAGGTCGGCGCTGCCGCGGATTTCCGGCGGCACGTCCCCCGGGAATTGCCGGAAGCGTCGCGCGAAGTGGGGGAGCCCCAGCTCGTCCAGGACATACCAGCGCGTGATGTCGCCTTCGCTCCGCGCGGCGGCGATCGCGTCCTGATCGTAGTCGTGGTTGCCGGGCACGGCCCGGATCGACACCGCCTCCTCGCGCCACGAGAGCGCGCAGAATCGCTCCGCTACCTGGGCGAGCGCGAGCGCTTCCGGCGTCGCCGCGCCTTCCGCGCGCGAGAGCCCCGCCGGATAGAGATTGTCGCCGAGGAGTAGCACGGCCGGCGTCGCGAGGGTGCGGCGGGCGTGCGCATCGCGCGCGATCTCCGCGCGGAGGGTTCCCGCCACACGCTCGAACACCGGTGACTCGAGCCCCGCATCGCCGACCAGGTAGAGGGTCTGCGCCGCGGGCGTCCGCGCCGCGGCCGCCGTCGGGATGCGCGCGTAGCTCGCGCAGCCGGCCGCCGC
>JAKEFC010000169.1 GCA_022616235.1 Planctomycetota bacterium | reverse complement strand
GAGCGAGGACCCGGACTCCCAACCTCCCGCCGATGACGCGATTCAGGAGTTGCGGGAAGCGGTACGTCTTTCGCCCGACAACATCCCGCTTCGCCGCCATCTCGCCGACACGCTGTTTGGCCAGGGCCGTTCCGAAGAAGCGGAGAAGGAATACCGGTCCGCGCTGGAGTTGGCGCCGAACAGCGTTCCGCTCAAGCTCGGACTCGCGCGCGCGTTCTATCAGCAGGGGAAGCGCAATCACGCGCTCGTGATCGTCGAGGACGTCGTGAAGAATCCGAACGCTCCGGCGCGGGCGTTTCTTTTGCACGCCAAGCTGCTCGAGGGGGCCGGCGAGATCGAGCAGGCGGTGATCCAATACCGGCGTGCCATAGAGATCGACGCATCGATCTCCGACGGCGAATTCGCCTCCCGCCTCGGAATCGGCGCCGGCGATTCCGACGGCGAGGTGGCCGACGGAAAGGTCCGCACCGCCTGGGGGGAAGAGGAGGACGCGGCGCCCGCAAGCGAGATCGAAAGGCCGAAGGTCACGTTCTGCGACGTGGGCGGCATGGAGAAGCTGAAGGAAGAGATTCGACTCAAGATCATCCACCCGCTCTCTCATCCGGAGCTTTACAAGGCATACGGCAAGACGATCGGCGGAGGGATCCTACTGTACGGGCCGCCCGGCTGCGGCAAGACCTATCTGGCCCGGGCCACCGCCGGGGAGATCAAGGCCGCGTTCCTTGCCGTCGGCATCAACGACGTGCTCGAAATGTGGCTTGGCAACAGCGAACGCAATCTCCACACGCTCTTCGAGCAGGCGCGCGACCACAAGCCCTGCGTGCTCTTCTTCGATGAGGTCGATGCGCAGGGCGCCAGCCGCGGCGACATGCGGCAACACGCGGGCCGCCAGCTCATCAATCAGTTCCTTTCGGAAATGGATGGCATCAAGACTTCCAACGAGGGCGTGCTGATTCTTGCGGCAACGAACGCGCCGTGGCACATGGATCCGGCGTTTCGGCGGCCGGGAAGATTCGATCGCGTTCTCTTCGTGCCGCCGCCCGATACCGATGCCCGCGCGTCGATCCTGCGCCTGCAATGCTGCGGGAAGCCCGTGGAGGAGATCGACTATGACCACCTCGGTAAGAAGACGGAGAGTTTCTCCGGCGCCGACCTCAAAGCGGTGGTCGACGTCGCGGTGGAACGTAAGCTGCAAGAGGCCATGAAGGACGGCATCCCGAGACCGCTCACGACCAAGGACCTCGTCAAAGCCGCCGGCGCTTTGAAGCCGACCACCAAGGAGTGGTTCGCCACGGCGCGCAACTATGCGCTCTATTCGAATCAGGGCGGCATCTACGACGACATCCTGCACTACATGAAGCTGAAATGAGCGTGACGCACATCCGTACCCGAGGCACGACTCGCGCAGCTTGCCGCAGGCATGAGGCGTCTCGAAGCGGTGCCGGTACATGAACCCGCACCTCGAACGCGGGATCCTGCTCTACCAGCAATCCCGCCACGACTTGGCGGAAGCCGAGTTGCGCCAGGCGCTCGCAGGCGATCCGCATGACTCCTACCCCCACGCTCTGCTCGCGCTCTGCCTCGCCGAGCGGAAAGATCTGAAAGAAGCCACAAAGGAGGCGCAGCGGGCGATTCAACTGGCGCCGGACTTCGACTACGCGCACTTCGCTCATGCGCGCGTGCTTTGCCGCCGGAACATGTTTCCGGAGGCCCGCGCGGCGATCGAGGAAGCGCTTCGGCTCGATCCCGAAGACGCCGACTACTATTCGCTGCTCGCGGGAATTCACCTCGAAGAGAGGCATTGGCAGGATGCGTTGAATGCGGCCGAGCAGGGGCTGAAATTCGATGCCGAGCACGTGAGCTGCACCAATCTGCGAGCCGTTGCTTTGGTCAAGCTGGGGCGCAAGTCCGAGGCAGGTGCGACGATCGGCGCTGCGCTCGCGAGGAACCCGGAAAGCGCCCCTACCCACGCCAACCAAGGCTGGACGCTCCTCGAAAGCGGAGACGAGCAGAAGGCACTGGAGCACTTCCGCGAAGCGATGCGCCTGGACCCCGAGAGCAAGTGGGCGCGCGCCGGAATCGTCGAGGCGTTGAAAGCGCGCAGCATCATCTACGCGCTGATGCTGAAGTACTTCCTGTGGATCTCCAAGCTCAGCCGGCAGGCGCAGTGGGGGATCGTTCTCGGCGCATTCTTTGGCAACCGCTTGCTGACCTCGATCGCCGAATCGAATCCCGCGCTCGCGCCATGGGTACTGCCGCTACAGATTATCTACGTCGTCTTCGCGGTCCTGAGCTGGACCGCGTACCCAATCTTCAACCTGCTCTTGCGCTTCAGTCGAGTCGGACGCCAGGCATTGACTCCAGATCAGATCGTGGAGTCGAACTGGGTGGGCGTCGCATGTCTGCTCGCGATGGTGTCGCTGGGCGGCTGCATTGCGACGGGATTCCGCGGCGCTTGGCTCTTCTCGCTCGTAGTATTCGGATTGCTGCTCCTTCCGCTGAGCGGACTCTTTCGCTGCTCGAAGGGGTGGCCGCGCACGACCATGATCGCCGTTCTCATCGGGTTGACCCTACTTGGAATGGCGGCGATCGCGACGATCTGGCACGCGCATGTGGGCAACGATTTATACGTGAAGGCGGCGTTGGAACGGGCCAAGACGTTGCTTGGCATCTACAGCATCTCCGCCCTCGCCTCGATGATCTTCGCGAACTACATCGAGGCGCACCGCCCGAGGCAGTGAGACACCCCCTCGCTGCCGCGTTGTCCTTTGGCTCGGGAGGCGGGTTCGGATGCGCGCGTCGAGGCGGGCTCGCGGCACCCTCCTGGCGTGCGGCGCTCGAGGGCGTGGTGGCGGAAGCACTTCGCGAAGGGTAGGCTGCTCGAAGCGCACTCGAGAGGGACGCCCCCAGCATGGACCGAAAGCTGACGCGCGCGGACTTTGGCCTCGACGATCCGGACTACGACGAGGTGATTGCCGATGCCGAGGGGTCGGTCGGCCGCACGTTCGAGGAACGCGCGGAGATGTTCATCGGTATTCAGGAGTTCGTCGGCGCGATATGGGACAACTTCACTGAAGAAGAGATGCGCAGACGATTGCGGATCGCGGAGGAACTCGATCGCCTGCCGCACCCCTGGTGGTCTCGCATGCGCCCCGAGGCCCAGCCATGAATCCGCCGCGCGACCTGATCGGCGTAGTGCGGATCCTGAACGATCTCCTGGAAAAGCTGGGCGTGTCCTACGCGTTCGGTGGTGCGATCGCACAGAACTACTGGGGAACCGTGCGCGCCACTCAGGATGTGGACGTGATCGTCGCAGTCCCAAAAGTCCGTTACCAGACACTCGTCGACGCACTGTCGGATGACGGATTCCAATTGGACACCAACTCGCGAGAACGGACTGCGATCACGGTGGAAGCGGTGCTCGCGCAGGAGCGGCGACGACGCTACTTCACCTGCTATCGCGGGCTCGTAAAGGTGGACTTCTTCGTCCCCCTCGTGCCGCTGCAGCACGCGATGCTGCAAAGAGCGCGAAAGGTCGCCTTCCAAGGTGCGGCGATGCCGATCGTATCCGCGGAAGATCTGATCCTGATCAAAATGGTCTTTCACCGCGAGAAGGACCTGCGCGACGTTTGCGCGATCCTCTGGAGTCAGAGAGGAAACCTGGATCAGGACTACCTCTCCAAACAAGCGGAGTCGACTCTACGAGGCGAAGAGCTGCGCGAGTTGAAGGACTTGATCTTGAAGTACCCGGGTAGTGGCAAGCGTTCCGACGACGCCGGGTGATCGAGCACGGAATCGCCTGCTCTCGAAGTGGCGGAGACGACGCTCCCACCCGACGCTCGAGTCGTTCGGTTTGGTCTCCAGGACGCGAGGAGGCCCGCCCTACAGGGCTCCGGAAAACGCATCACTTTCGTGAACACCAGACTGCATGAGCTGGGGGATGATGACGAGGCAACGGTGGAAAAGGGGAAGGAAATGAAGGGGCAGTGATCGACGTAGCGCTCACCGTCAAGAACTTCCGCTGCTTTTCGGACGAAGATCCAGTGAGGATTGATATTAGATCTGGTTGTACGGCTCTTGTGGGTCCAAATAACTCTGGGAAATCGTCACTTCTTCGAATGTTCTATTACTCCGGAACTGAATGTTTGAACGCTGTGCATGATGCCCGACGCCTTGCTCATTCCGACGCGTAGTAAACATGCGGAACTTGAAAGTAGGAGCGGACGATGTCGCACAACCATCGCGAAGGAGCTTCGCCGCTGAACGGCGGAGTGGTTCGCCG
>JAKEFC010000168.1 GCA_022616235.1 Planctomycetota bacterium | reverse complement strand
GCGTCCCCATTCCCGCCCGGGATCGTGATAATCGCGGCACTCGTCGACAAGGGCGTGCGCCGGCAGCGGGATGGGCTCGGCGCTCACGAAGTAGAGCGCGTAGCCGACGAGGAGCGTCAAGCCGAGCGCCGCGATCGGCGCCCGGAGCTGCGAGCCCTCGGTGCGCCGGGATGAGGCCTCCAATGCGGGCGCAGGAGCGACGTCGAGCGGCTTCAACATGGGCCGGATTGTAGCGACTGTCGGCATTGCGCGGCCGCAATCGCTTGGCGCCGCGGGGGGCGCGATTGTGCTATATTCTTCCTCGCATGAATCGTCCGCCCGCGCCGTCTGGAGACTTCTGCCGAGTTTCCCCGCTTCATCGCTCCTTCACGTGGGCTTAACCTGCAAAGGCTAGATCTTTTCCGTGTCGAACGCCCAAGGAAGGAATCAAATGCCGCGGAAAAGAGTCACAGTCGTCGAGGACGAAGCCGACATTCGCGAAGTCATCGAATACAACCTCGCCCGGGACGGCTACGAGGTCACTTCGGTGCCCGATGGTGAAGAAGGCCTGAAAAAGATCCGCAAGGACAGCCCGGACCTCGTCGTTCTGGACCTCATGCTGCCGGGTCTCGATGGCATCGAGGTCTGCCGCAAGCTCAAGGCGGACTCGGTCACTACGGCGATCCCCATCATCATGCTCACGGCGAAGGGGGAGGAGAGCGACGTGGTCCTCGGGCTCGGCGTCGGCGCCGACGACTACATCACGAAACCGTTCAGCCCGGCGGAGCTGCTCGCGCGCGTGCGCGCGGTGCTGCGCCGCGGACCACTCAAGGAGGCGCAGGTCTCGAAGGAGCGGATCGTGCGCCAAGGCGTCGTCATCGATGCCGCGCGCCACGAGACCAAGGTGAACGGCGAGAGCGTGCCGTTCACCGCCACGGAATTCCGGCTACTCCACTTCCTCGCTTCGCACCCAGGGCGCGTCTTCACTCGCGACCATCTCTTGAGCCGCGTCGTCGGCGAGAACGTCGTCGTGATCGACCGCAACATCGACGTGCACATTCGCTCGATTCGCATGAAGCTCGCCAACCACCGTAACCTCGTGGAGACCGTGCGCGGCATCGGTTATCGCTTCCAAGACACCGAGGACTGACTATGTTGAGGCCGCACTTCCTACGGAGGTGGACCGCGGGCTTCTTGCTCGTGATCATCGCGACCGCGGCCAGCATCGATTACTGGGGAGTGCAGCGTCTTACCGAAGAAGCGAGGCTCGAGGGGCGAGAAGTCCTGGCCGCGGAATTGCGCGCTCTTCACGGCGTGGTGTTCGGCGTAATGGCGGCAGCGCTCGCCGCGGGAGCGGCCATCGGCTACTTCGCGTCGCGCAGGATCGCCCGCCCCATCGCGGACGTGACCCGGGCCGCCGACGCGATCGCGGGCGGCGACTACCGGCAGCGCGTGCCCGTGGATGGCGCCGGCGAATTGGAGAGCCTGGCGCGCGCATTCAACGCCATGGCGAGGCAATTCGAGCAGCGCGTGGAGACGATCACGCGCGACCGTAAAGAGCTGCGTGCGATCCTGGGCGGCATGATCGAAGGCGTGGTCGCGGTCGACCGCGACGAGTGCGTCGTCCACATGAACGACGCGGCGAGCCGCATCCTCGGGACCTCCGCCGAGGAGAGCGCCGGGCGCAAGATCTGGGAAGTCTGCCGCATCCGCGAGATCTGCGACACGCTGTCGCGCGCGCTCACCTCCGGCGACGTGCAAAAAGGGGAAGCGCGGCGCATGCAGAAGCCGCGCGATCAGGTCATCGAAGTACACGCGGCGCCGCTTCGGGACAGCGAGAACGCGCTCGTCGGCGCCGTAGCCGTGCTACACGACGTCACCGAGCTGCGGATGCTCGCAGGAGTGCGCCAGGACTTCGTCGCCAATGTTTCCCACGAATTAAAAACGCCGATCGCGGCGATCCGCGGGCTCGCCGAGACGCTCGCGGAAGACAACGCGATGCCGGAGGAGACCCAGAAGCGCTTCATGGTGAAGATCCACAACCAATCGCTGCGCCTCTCCACGCTCGTCATGGACCTGCTCACGCTCGCGCGGCTGGACACGGACGAAGGGTTGCTCGAGGCGCAGCCGCTGGATCTCCGCGAGCCGGTACGCGCAACGGTGCAAGCGTTCCAGGGCGCCGCCGACGAGCGCGGCATTCGGTTGGAGTTGGCCGTGCCCGAACACGCGATAACAGTGCGCGGCGACCAACAGGCGCTCGCGCAGGTCGTCAGCAATCTGCTCGACAACGCGCTCAAGTACACGCAGCGGGGGGGGCGGGTCGCTCTGCGCTTGACCAACAGCGGCAACGCGGCGCGCCTCGCGGTCGAGGACACCGGCATCGGCATGGAGCGGCGCCACCTCGATCGGATTTTCGAGCGTTTCTATCGGGTGGACAAAGCGCGTTCCCGCGACCTGGGCGGCACCGGCCTCGGGCTCGCCATCGTGAAGCACATTTGCCTGAAGCACAGCGGCCACGTGTCGGTGGAGAGCGCCCTCGGACAGGGGAGCACCTTCACCGTCGAGCTGCCGCTCGCTGTCGCGGATTAACACTGCCGATTTCCCCCGATTCTGACGGCGACAGCGTGCTGAAGCTTGACGGGGCCTTTACATATTCTTCACGGAAGCATTGCACTATCAGCCCGGCCGATACCTCGAAGCAGCGAAAGGACTTCCAATGCGACGCTCGGTTCGTATTACCGTCGAGATCCTGTTGGCGTCAATGGTGGGACTTGCCGGGATCGATTCCGCCGGTGCCGGGGAAAAGGTCTCCGGAAGCATCCGGATCGACGGCTCGAGTACCGTTGGTCCGATCAGCGCCGCGGTCGGCGAGGAGTTCTCCAAGCTGAATCGCGACGTGAAAATCGCCGTCGCGATCTCGGGCACGGGAGGCGGTTTCAAGAAGTTCAGCGCCGGGGAGACCGATATCAGCGATGCCTCGAGGCCGATCAAGGACGCCGAAGCGAAGAAGGCCAAGGAGAACGGCATCGAGTTCATCGAATTGCCGGTGGCATTCGACGGCATTTCGATGGTGGTGAATCCTGCGAACAAGTTCGTCGACAAGCTGACAGTCGAGGAACTGAAGAAGATCTGGGCTCCGGAGAGCAAGATCAAATTGTGGAGCGAAGTCCGGACGGGGTGGCCGGAGAAGCCGATCCACCTCTACGGCGCGGGGACCGACTCGGGCACGTTCGACTACTTCACCGAGGCGATCAACGGCAAGGCGCAGGCTTGTCGCGCCGACTACACGGCGAGCGAGGACGACAACGTTCTCGTGAAAGGAGTCTCGGGCGACGAGAGCGCACTCGGATTTTTCGGTTACGCGTATTACGTCGAGAACAAGGACAAGCTCCGTATCATCCCGATCGACGGCGGCAAGGGCGCCATCGCCCCCAGCGATGATTCCATCAACGATGGCACCTATAGCCCCTTGTCGCGTCCGATCTTCATCTACGTGAGCAAGGCGGCGGCCGAACGCCCGGAGGTCGCCGCCTTCGTGCGCTTCTACTTGGAGCATGCACCGACTCTCGTACCTGAGGTCGGGTTCGTGCCGCTTCCCGCGGAGGTGTACAAGCTGGCGCGGGAGCGCTTCGAGAAGGGCGTGACGGGGTCGGTATATCTCGGGAAGGATACGACCGGCAAGAAGCTCGAAGAGCTGTACAAAGGCTCATAGCGAAACGCTCCCGCGGCGCGCCTCGAGCTAGCGGGCGTCGCGAAGGGGATCGCGCCGGACGGCCACGGCAGTCGGTCCGGAGGAGCATTCAGCAAGGTATACCGAGGTCTCATGGCTAGTGCGGCAGGCAGCCTCGCGATCGACCTAGACGCAAAGCGCGGCGTGCGCCTTCGCGAGGGGGCGGTCGTCGCCTCCCTCTTCACCTGCGCGCTGATCTCCATCCTCACCTCCGCCGGCATCGTGATCGTGCTCTTCTGGGAGGCGGCTGGTTTCTTCAAGAGCGTCTCGCTCTGGGAATTCCTCTTCGGAACGCGCTGGACCCCGCTGCTCGAGCCGCGCTCGTATGGAGTGCTCCCCCTTGTCTGCGGGACCTTGCTCGTCGTGGCGGGCGCGTGCGTGATCGCGATCCCCACGGGCCTCGCGTGCGCGATCTACATGAGCCAGTACGCCTCGGACCGTACCCGGCGCATCGTGAAGCCTGTGCTCGAAGTGCTCGCGGGGATTCCGACCGTTGTCTACGGTTACTTCGCGCTGACTTACGTGACCCCGCTCCTCCAGCAGGTGTACCCCGACACCCTAGTCTACAACGCCGCCAGCGCTGGAATCGTCGTCGGAATCATGATACTCCCCATGATCGCGTCATTTTGCGATGACGCGCTGCGCGCGGTGCCTGAGTCGCTCCGCCTCGGCGCCTTGGCGCTCGGTGCGACCCGCTTCGAAGTGACGGTGCAAGTCCTGATCCCGGCGGCGCTCTCGGGGATCATCGCTTCCTTCGTGCTCGCGATCTCGCGGTGCATCGGGGAGACGATGGCCGTTGCCGTAGCCGCGGGCGGGACCCCCAACTTGACGCTCAATCCTGCGGAGAGCATACAGACGATGACCGGCTACATCGTGCAAGTCAGCATGGGAGACACGCCCCACGGCACGCTAGGCTACTACACGATCTTCGCAGTCGGCGCGCTGCTCTTCCTGATGACGTTGGGGACCAACTTGATCGCGGATCGCGTCCTCCACCGCTTTCGGGAGACCTACGAATGACGCGCTGGAGCGATCGCTTCCCCGACAACCTGCGCGCACGCAGGATCAAAGCAAGGATATTTCGCATCGGTTGCTCGGTGCTGACGTGGCTCTCGGTAGCGCTACTCGCCGTGTTGATCTACCACGTCACGCGGGCCGGAATCGGTTGGTTGGATTGGCAATTCCTCAACAGCTTCTGGTCGCGGCGCGTTACCGAGGCGGGGATCAAGGCGGGCCTGCTCGGGACGCTGTGGCTCGTGAGCATAACGGCGGTGCTCGCAATTCCGATCGGCGTCGCGGCGGCGGTCTACCTCGAGGAGTTCGGTGGGCGCTCGCGCGTGAATCGATTTCTGGACATCAATATCTCGAATCTCGCCGGCGTGCCGTCGATCGTCTATGGCCTGTTGGGACTCGCTCTCTTCGTCCGCTGGTGCCAACTGGGATCCAGCCTCTTGGCGGGCGGAATGACGCTTGCGTTGCTCGTCCTTCCCGTCGTGATCATCGCATCGCGCGAAGCGATCCTCGCCGTCCCGAAATCGATTCGCCTCGCCGCGTTTGCAATTGGCGCGACGCGCTGGCAGACTGTGCGCTATCACGTGCTTCCCGCGGCGGCGCCTGGAATCATGACGGGCATCATCCTCTCCCTTTCTAGGGCGATCGGAGAAGCGGCGCCGATCATCATCGTCGGGGGCGCAACGATGATCTTTTTCACACCCGAGGGGCCCATGGATGAATTCACGGCTCTGCCGCTTCAGATCTATAACTGGACGACGGATCCGAAGCAGCAATTCCAAGAACTGGCGGCGGCGGGGATCTTGGTCCTGCTCTGCGTACTCCTGCTCATGAATGCGTCCGCCGTCTACATTCGCAACCGCGCGCAGAAGAGCAGGCCATGGTGACGGTGAAAGTCACGGAAACGACCAGCGCCGCGGCGGTGACCCAGCCGTCGCCCTCCGCCTCGCCGCCGATCCTCGCCGCGCAGGACCTCACGATTCGCTACGGCGAGAAGCCGGCAGTCGTCAGTGTGAACGTCGCAATCCCCGAAAACCGGATCACGGCGATCATTGGACCGTCGGGGTGCGGCAAGAGCACGCTGCTCCGCGCCTTCAACCGTATGAACGACTACATTCCGGAAGCGCGGATCGACGGGGGGGTCACTTACCGCGGTCGCGATTTGTACGCCGAGAACGTGGACCCGGTGGAAGTACGGCGCCGCATCGGAATGGTGTTCCAGAAGCCGAACCCGTTCCCGAAGTCGATCGCGAAGAACATCTCCTGGGGCCCGGCGATCAACGGATTCCGCGGCGACGAGCGGCTGCTCGTGGAGGAGGCGCTCAAGAAGGCGGTGCTCTGGGACGAAGTGAAGGACCGCTTGAACGAATCAGCGAACGCGCTCTCCGGCGGCCAACAGCAGCGGCTCTGCATCGCGCGGGCGCTGGCGATGGAGCCCGACGTGATCCTCATGGACGAGCCTTGCTCGGCGCTCGATCCCGTCTCCACGGCGCGCATCGAAGACCTCATGTACGAGTTGAAGCACCTCTACACGATCGTCATCGTGACCCACAACATGCAACAGGCAGCTCGCGTCTCCGACTTCACCGCCTTCCTCGATGCAGGACGGCTGGTAGAATTCGGCGAGACGGAGCAGGTTTTCACGACGCCGAAGGACAAGCGGACCGAAGACTACGTCGCCGGCCGCTTCGGCTAACGATCAAGGACGCATGACGAAGCATCTGCAGAGCGACCTCGACAACTTGAAGAAACAGATCGTCCGCATGGGCGTGCTCGTGGAGGAAGCTACGGGCCGGGCGATCACCGCTCTCGTGGACCGCCGCATGGAGCTGGCTACGCAGGTGCAGGCGGGGGACGACGAGATCGACGCCACCGAGCTTGCCGTCGAGGATGCTTGCCTGAAGACCCTCGCGCTCCACCAGCCGGTCGCGAGCGATCTGCGCTTCGTGATCACGGTGCTCAAGGTCAACAACGACCTCGAGCGGGTCGGCGACCTCGCGGGCAGCATCGCGGAGCGGGCGGCGTATCTTGCCTCCCACGAACCGATCGGCGTGCCGCTCGATTTCAACCGCATGGCGGAGGAAGTACGCTCCATGCTGCGCGGGTGCCTGGACGCGCTCGTGAACCTCGACACGAATCGCGCCCGCGACGTGCTGCGAATGGAAGACGAGGTCGACACGATCTGCCGCGACATGTTCGTGGCTCTGCAAGACCTGATGCGGCGCAGCCCGCCGACGATCGAGCGCGCCATCCATACGCTCTCCGCCTGCCGCCACCTCGAGCGGATCGCCGACCTCGCCACGAACATCGCGGAAGACGTCGTCTTCCTCGTCGACGGCGAAGTGATCCGCCATCGCGTCCGCGACTACGTGCGGCGCGGCAGCGCCCGGCCGTAGTCTGCTGCGCTTCGCGCTGTAGGGGATTGTTGGAAAGCGCACGAGCGCGACGCATGGAGTGCTGCGGCTCGACGCAGCCTTTCGCCTTGTGGCACGAAAAGCGATAGGCGCGTCGCTGCGCATGAATGCGGGGAAAGGCGGTGTCAAGCCACCGCATTCCACGACCGCGCTTCGCGCGGTAAGGAACCTCGCGGCGCCAGGCCGCGCCTACGGCTTCAGTGCCCGGCTGCGGCGTAGTAGGGGTTCGCGCCCGCGGCGTGATCCGTCGTATCGAGGACGGCGGTAAGCTCCGGAAAGCGGCGGAAGATCGACGATTCGACACCTTGCTTCAACGTGACGCTCGCCATGCCGCAGCCTTGGCAGCCGCCGCTCATGTTCACGTAGGCGGTGCTCTCCTTCACGGCCAGCACCTCGATGAAGCCGCCGTGCGAGGAGACCATCGGGTTGATCTCCGTGTTCAGGTGCTCCTGAACGCGGAGCGCGAGGTCCTGCTCCTCCGGCGTCATGTCGCGATCCCGCGCGGATGCGCTTTCGTCGATGCGCGCGATGTGATCCTCCAGGATTGCACGCACCGCCCGTTCGACATCTTCCCACTTCGCGCCGTCGACGGGCTTGAGCAGCGTGATCGTGTTGTCTTGGAGGAGCACGGCGTCGAGCAGGCCGGTCTCGAGGAGACGAATCGCGAGGGGGTTGGAGCGGGCCTCTTCCGGCGAACCGAAGTAGAGGGGCGCGGGGAGGGCGAGGGGACGGTTGGCCGTCACGACGCAGGTATCGGACGTCGCCGGCGCATCTTCGAAGCGAATTTCGATGGGATCGGTCATGACTGGATTCTAGCGAAACCTGACCCTCAACGATACGCCTCGAGCGGCGGACACGCGCAGACGAAGTTGCGGTCTCCGTGCGCGTTGTCGATGCGGCCGACGGCGGGCCAGAATTTCCGCGCCCGCACCCACGGCAGCGGAAACGCGCCCTGGGCCCGCGGATAGGGTCGGTCCCATTCGTCGGAAGCGACGGCGGCGGCGGTGTGCGGAGAGAGGCGGAGCGGATTCCGCTCGCGGTCGAGGCGCCCCTCTTCGATCGCGCGGATCTCGCTGCGAATCGCCGCCATCGCGTCGCAGAAACGGTCCAGCTCTCCCTTCGATTCGCTCTCCGTGGGCTCGATCATCAGCGTGCCTGGCACGGGGAACGACACCGTCGGCGCGTGAAATCCGAAGTCCATTAGGCGCTTCGCGATGTCCGTCACCTCGATGCCCGCGCTCGTCTTCAGCCCCCTCGCATCGACGATGCACTCGTGCGCCACCATGCCGTTTTGCCCCCGGTAGAGCACCTTGAAGTGGGGCTCCAGGCGCTCGGCGACGTAGTTGGCGTTCAGGATCGCCACCTGCGTCGCCTTGCGGATTCCCGTTCCGCCCATGAGGGCGATGTAGACCCATGAGATGGGCAGGATCCCGGCGCTGCCCCAGGGTGCGGCGGAGACCGCGCCGGCGCCGTTCGCGGGACCCGCATCGCGCACCACGGAGTGCGACGGCAGGAAGGGAGCGAGATGCTCCTTTACGCCGATCGGTCCCATCCCCGGCCCGCCGCCGCCGTGCGGAATGCAAAAAGTCTTGTGCAGGTTCAGGTGGGCGACATCCGCCCCAAGCTCCGCGGGGCGGCACACGCCCACCATGGCGTTCAGGTTGGCGCCGTCCATGTAGACCTGCCCGCCGTTCTCGTGAACGATCGCGCAGATCTTGCGGATCGCTTCTTCGAACACTCCGTGCGTCGAAGGATACGTGACCATGAGCGCGGCCAAATCGGCGCGATGCGCGCGCGCTTTCGCGGCGAGGTCTTCGACGTCGATGTTGCCGCGCTCGTCGCACTCCACGACGACGACCTCCAGGCCCGCCATCGCCGCGCTCGCCGGGTTGGTGCCGTGGGCGGAGGCTGGGATCAGACAGGTCCGGCGGTGCGCGTCCCCCCGTTTCGCGTGGTAGGCGCGAATCGCGAGCAGCCCCGCGAATTCGCCCTGCGAGCCGGCATTCGGCTGTAAGGAAACCGCATGGAACCCCGTCAGTTCCGCGAGCATCCGCTCGAGATCCTCGAAGAGGCGCCGATAGCCCTCGGTCTGGTCGGCAGGGGCGAAGGGGTGGATCCTCCCGAACTCCGGCCAGGTAACGGGAATCATCTCGCTCGTGGCGTTCAACTTCATCGTGCAGGATCCGAGGGGAATCATCGAAGTCGTCAGCGAGAGGTCCTTCGCCTCCAAGTGGTGCAAGTAGCGGAGCATCTCGGTTTCGGAGTGATAGCTCCGGAATACCGGGTGCGTGAGGAACGGCGTGCGGCGCAGAAGCGCAGGCGGAATCGCGTCGGGGACGGCGCGGTCGAGCGGGTCGAGATCGTCCGGCACGTCGTTCCGTCCGGAGAGAACGCGCCACAGCTCGCGCACGTCGTCCCTGGTCGTCATCTCATCGAGCGAGACGCCGACGGTGCTGCGGTCGATCGGGCGCAGGTTGATGCCGCGCGCGTAGCCGCGCGCGAGCACTTTCGCTGCATCGCCCGCGGGCACGGTGATCGTGTCGAAGAAGTGCGTCTCGCGGGGGGTGAGCCCCAAGTCGCGCAGGCCGCGCGCGAGGATCGCCGTGAGGCGGTGGACGCGGCGTGCGATCGTGCGGATTCCTTCCTGGCCGTGGTACACCGCGTACATGCTCGCGATCACCGCGAGGAGCACCTGCGCGGTGCAGATGTTGCTGGTCGCCTTCTCGCGCCGGATGTGCTGCTCGCGCGTCTGCAGCGCGAGCCTGAGCGCGGGGCCTCCATCCGCATCCACCGATACGCCGACGATGCGTCCCGGCAGCCGGCGCTTGAATTCGTCGCGAGTGGCGAAGAACGCGGCGTGTGGACCTCCGAAGCCGAGAGGAACGCCGAATCGCTGCGAGGAGCCAAGGACGATGTCGGCGCCGAAGTCGCCGGGAGGCGAGAGCAGCGCGAGGGCGAGCAGGTCGGTGGCGACCGCCACGAGCGCCCCGGCCGCGTGCGCCTGCTTCGCGATGGAGGCGAAGTCGTGGATCGCGCCGTGCGTGGCGGGATATTGGAGCAGGATCCCGCAAGGCGGCGACGCGAAGCTCAATTCCCGGTGGTCGCCGACGACCAATTCGACGCCCAGCGCCCGCGCGCGCGTGGCGACGACGTCGATCGTCTGCGGGTGGCAGTCTTGCGATACCCAGAAGGACTTGCTCTCGTTCGCCGCGCTCGCGAGGCAAAGGTGCATCGCTTCGGCGCCGGCGGTCGCTTCATCGAGCAACGACGCGTTCGCGACCGGCAGGCCGGTGAGGTCGATGACCATCGTCTGGAAATTGAGGAGCGCTTCGAGACGCCCCTGCGCGATCTCCGCTTGGTACGGCGTGTAGGCGGTGTACCAGCCGGGATTCTCGAGGACGTTGCGCAAGATCACGGGGGGCGTGAACGTGTCGTAGTAGCCCATGCCGATGAAGGAGCGGCAGACCTTGTTTTGCGCCGACATGGCGCGCAGCTCGGCCGCGATGGCGCGCTCCGTGCGAGATGGAGCGAGGCGCGAGGGGGTGTCGCTGCGGACGGATTCGGGAATCGCCTTGACCGTCAAATCCTCGAGCGTGCGCAATCCGAGCGCGGCGAGCATCGCCTGGATCTCATCGTCGCTCGGGCCGATGTGGCGGCGAACGAAGTCGGCGGTTTGCTCGAGGGTCGCGAGGGGGGAGGCCGCCTCGGCGGACTTCGGCGAGGCGGCGGCGGAAGCTGCGGGTGACGGCGGAACGGTTTCGCGCATGTCTTGGAGTCCTCCGGGCAAAAAGGGGGCAGGACCGTATCATGGGCCTCGTTTCGCATCCACGGAGAATCGCGACCGCACGGCGCTTTCGTGCGCACTTCCGCCGGCGCCTAGGCGGCGATGCCCCTCGAGGTTAGGCTTCCCGGCTTTGCGCCGGCCGCGCGTGCGCGATGCCACGTACGCCCGGCCCTTTCGAAACGCGAGCAGCCTCTTGCCATTGTCCATCGCCGGCTTCGTGACCGGAGTCTTCGCGGAGAACACGTACATGATCTTCGACGATGCATCGGCGCTCGGCGCCGTCGTCGATCCCGGCGAAGGGGCGCTCGGACTGTGGCGGGAAGCAAGCGCGGGGCGCACGCTCGACAAGATCCTGCTCACGCATGCGCACATCGATCACATCCTCGGCCTCGGCGCGCTCAAGGATGCGACCGGCGCGCCGATCTATTTGCACGCGGCGGATCGCTTCCTGGTCGAGGAGCTGGAGTCGATCGCGGCGCTCTACGGTCTAGAGGTAGAGCCGGCGCCGCTCCCGGACGTCGAATGGAAGGACGGCGACCGCGTGCGCCTGGGGGAGACGGACCTGGAAGTCATTCACACGCCGGGGCATTCGCCGGGAAGCGTGAGCCTGCGATTCTCGGAAGGCGTTTTCACGGGCGATGCACTTTTCGCGGGATCCATCGGCAGGACCGACCTTCCCGGCGGCTCCTTCGAGGTGCTCGAGCGATCGATCAAGGAACGCCTCTACCGACTTCCCGAAGCGCTCGTGATCTACCCGGGACACATGGGAACCTCGACGATCGGTGAGGAGCGGCGCTCGAACCCCTTCGTGCGCGGCTAGGCAGAGCCGAGCGCGGCGTTCGCGAGCCGCATGGATTCGGCGTAACCCGGGCGGGCGGGCGGGACGAAATAGTATTGTGTCATCTTCCCGCGAGGCAGCCGGCTCTGCGGCTCGGTTCGTCGCCGCGGAACTTCCGGTAACTCGGAGCGAGGTGCGTTTGTCGCTTGCCCGGCGATTTCGAGATTGCTTCCCACGGGCGCTTCGCGATCGCGGCGAACACTACTTTCGCGCGGGGCGCGTCTCCATCGTCCACGCCGAGCCGGAGCGCATCGAGGCGGATGTGAAGTGCGCGCGGAACCACCGCGTGACTCTCACGATGTGGCACGGGGCGGACGTCGATGCGAGCTGCGACTGTCCGAGCTTTGCCGCCCGCGAAGCCTGCAAGCACGTTTGGGCTGTGCTGCTCGCCGTGGATGGCGAGGCGGCGCCGCCGGCGCTCCGCGCGCCACCAAGGCGCCGCGACCGACCACCGCATCGAGAAAGCGCCGAGCTTCGGGAACGGCCCAAACGCGAGCGCGAAGCCGCCGCGCACCGCGTCGCGGCGAGCGAGATTCATTACCTGCTCGATGCGGAGAAGGCCCGAGAGCGCGGAATCGCGCTCGTCGAGCTTGCGGTCCGGGAAGGGAAGGAAGCGCGGGAGCGCGGCGCGCGCCGCGGTTTTCGGCTGGCTCGCGACGAGGTGCAAAAGCTCCCCGACCCTCGCGACCGGGGCGCGCTCGGCTTCCTCTTCGGGATCGAAATGGATGGCGTGCCGCTCCCCGCCGGCAGGGCGGCTGCGGCCGCCGCGCTCTTGGAGTGCTCGGCGTTCGTGCTCCGTCCGGCGGACGCGACCGCGTTCCTGCCGCTCCTCTGCGCGACGCGCCGCTTCTTCCTGCGCACGAGAGGGCGAGTAGCGGACACTCCCGTGGAATGGGATGGCGAAACGCCTTGGCGCTTCGGCCTCGATTTGTCGGCGGCGGCGCGCGATGGGCACTGCGACGTGCGCGGCTTCTACGAGCGCGGCAGCGAGCGACTGCCGCTCGCGGGAATCACTCTTTCTCTCGGCTCCGTGTTCATCGCCGGCAATCGCGCGTTCGCGAACGGGGCCTGCGGCCTCGAGGATTGGCGAGAGAAGCTGCTCATCGCGGAGCCGCGGCGCGTCGCCGCGAGCGAACGGGACAAAGCGATCGCGCGATGGGTCGAACGAGAACCTCCGGTGCCGCTCGTGCTGCCAGGAGAGTGGCGCGTCCAGGATCCCGCCGAGCCGCCGCGCCCGATCTTGGTGGTCGAGGCGTCGGCGGCAGTCGATCCCGCCGCCCAGGACCACGCGCCTTGCCGCCTCTACTTCGACTACGGCGGCCGCCGGATCGAGTGCGGCCAACTCGGAACGCGCTTCGCCGACCGCGGCACGGCGCTCATCGTCGCGCGCTCGGCGCCAAGTGAGCGGCAAGCGGAAGCGCGCCTGCGCGAGCTAGGCGCCGTGCGCTCGGCGGCTCTGGCGGACGACTCTGCGGCGGAGGCGGTCTCGACCGCGCCAGGCTTTCGGTTCCCAAGGACGACCTTGGCGGCTGCGGTCGGGCTCCTTCGCGACGAGGGATGGGGCGTCGAATTCCTGGAAGCGCCGTTTCGCGGCCAAGGCCGCGTGCGCATCGAAGTGCGGAGCGGAATCGACTGGTTCGGGCTCGAAGGCGCCCTGGAGGTCGACGAAGAGTCCGTGCCGCTCCTCGTCGTGTTGGAGGCGCTCCGCAAGGGACGCGCCCGAGTGCGCTTGCGCGATGGCAGCTCGGCGTCGATCCCGGATGATTGGCGCCCGCGCCTCAGGCTCCTCGGCGCCTTGGGCTCGCAGAAGGGGAATCGCCTGCGCTTCGCGCCCGCGCAGCGCTGGGCGCTCGCCGCGCTGCTCTCGGGAGCGGCAGGCGTGGATGAATCTACGCTCGCATCCGGCGAGACGCCCGCGATCGCGCCCGCAGCCGGCGCGGGGGAGGTTCGAGAGGGCCCCGCCTTTTGCGGCGTGCTTCGCGACTACCAGCGCGACGGATTGCGGTGGCTCGGATTCTTGCAGAGCGCAGGGCTCGGCGGATGCCTCGCGGATGACATGGGGCTCGGCAAGACCGTGCAAGTGCTGGCGATGCTGGATGCCGAGCACGGCGGCGACGCCGCCGGCGGGCGCCCGTCGCTCGTGGTCGCGCCGAAGTCCGTCGTTTTCAACTGGGTCAAAGAGGCGCGCCGTTTCACGCCGCGCCTCGCGGTTCTCGACTACACGGGTACCGGCCGCGCTGGCGACTGGGACCGTATCAGCGACTATCACCTGGTGGTCACGTCGTACGGCGTCCTCAGGCGCGACCTCGCGCGCCTCGCGGAGACCGATTTTCACTACGCGATCCTCGATGAATCGCAGGCCATCAAGAATGCGGGCAGCCTCACCGCGCGCGCCGCCCGCAGGCTGAGAGCGCGCCACCGTCTGGCGCTCAGCGGAACTCCGATCGAAAACCACCTCGCGGAGCTTTGGTCGCTCTTCGAGTTCCTGAATCCCGGAATGCTCGGCGCCGCGCCCGCGTTTCGCGCCATATTCCACTCGCGCGCTCCCGGCGACGCGGAACGAAGCCTGCTCGCGGCGGCGTTGCGTCCGGCGCTCTTGCGGAGGACGAAGCGGGAAGTCGCGAGAGAGCTGCCCGAGAAGACGGAGCAGATCGTGTACTGCCGGATGGAGGATGCGCAGCAGCGGCGCTACCGCGAGCTTGCGAAGAGCATCCGCTCGGCGCTATTACGCCGCGTCGATCGAGATGGTATGCCGAGCTTGCGCTTCCACATCCTCGAAGCGCTGCTCCGCCTTCGCCAAGCCGCATGTCACCCGGGGCTCATCGACGATGCTCGCATCGATGATGCGAGCTGCAAGCTCGACTTCCTGCTGCCGCAGCTCGACGAGATCGTGGAAGAAGGACACAAGGCGCTCGTGTATTCGCAATTCACGAGCTTCCTCGCGATCCTCCGGCGCCGCTTGGAGCGCACGGCGCACTCGTACGAGTACCTCGACGGCGGCACGCGCAACCGCGAGCACCGCATCGATCGATTCCAGCAGGATCCGCGATGCGGACTCTTCCTGATCAGCCTCAAAGCGGGGGGGTTGGGGATCAACTTGACCGCCGCCGACTACGTCTTCATTCTCGATCCCTGGTGGAATCCGGCGGTCGAAGCGCAGGCCATCGACCGGGCCCATCGCATCGGGCAGATGCGCCGTGTCTTCGCGTACAGACTCGTTACGCGCGACACGATCGAAGAGAAAATCATGCATTTGAAAGAGCAAAAACTGGCGCTCGCGGATGCGATTCTCGGGGCAGGCTCCGGCATCCTCTCCCACCTCACGCGCGGCGACCTCGAATTGTTGCTTTCCTAACCCGCTCCGATAGAGTAGCCGCTTGGCGTGACCGCGACTCCAGGTGGGGACGTTTGACTTTAGGATGGCGAACCGCGATGAGGAATTGCGACGATGGTGCGTGCTTGTTCTCGGTCTAGAAAGCTCGCGTTGGCCGCGCTCGTCGGCGGGCTAGTTTGCGCCGATTACGCACCTCCACTCCGCGCCGCCGGAGATCCACCTCCCCGCAATCAAAAAGAGCTGAAAGTCCGCTACGACCGGATGCTCGAGGCCCCCTTCATGAAGAAGATCGCGTGGCACCTCGAGTACCGCAAGGCGGCGGCGGCGGCGCGCGAGAAGTACCTGCCGCTCCTCATCTACTTCACGCGCAGCGATCGCGATTGGCCGCCGAGCGAGGAAGTGGAGTCCGGGGCGCTCGTCAGCGATTGGTGGGTGGCCGCGAGCGAGCGCTTCGTACCGTACGTCTTCATCGACTCCGGCCTCCCCCACCCCGACCAAGCCCTGCAGAAGTCGATGGGCGCGAAGATCCCTCCCTACTTCGTGTTC
The DNA here is from genome assembly GCA_022616235.1 of Planctomycetota bacterium. Taxonomy (GTDB): domain Bacteria; phylum Planctomycetota; class UBA8108; order UBA1146; family JAKEFC01; genus JAKEFC01. The sequence goes on along the minus strand of JAKEFC010000168.1, from coordinate 6,317 downwards.
GTCGACAACGTCGGGGAGCGCGTCAACGGCTTCTGGATGAACGACCAGGAGGATCTCGAGCGTGGCCTCGGCGAAGTGGAAGAGTTGATGGCGGCGCGCAAGGCGGTGAAAGAGGAAGGAGGGAGCAAGGTCGCGAAGGCGCGACTTGCGCTGATCGAGGGGATGCGCAAGTCGGAATTCGACATGGCCACCTTGGCAAAGTACGCGGAAACCCCCGGGCTCGATCCGGAGCTAGTCGCACGCTTCGAGCGCTTCCGAAACGCCGTGCCCGTGAAGGAAGTACTCGATCGAATGGGTCGAGAGCTTGGGCGCGAAAGGGATACGGGGGGCGCGGGCAACAGCCCGCGCGTCGAGGCGATTCATCGCAACGCAGAAGCCGAGATCTACAAGCTCTACAAGCGCGGCATACGGATCAAGACGAAGTCGGAGGAGTCTTTCGAGCGCTTCTGGTTCATGGCGTTTCGCGGGGCGGTGGATGCCAAGGACCGGCCGGCGGCCGAGGACGCGTTTCAGGTTTATGAGCGCGCCTTCTCCACGGAGCAGAGCCAGAAGCGCACCCTCGACGAGATGCGAGAGGCGCTGGCCAAGCTAAAATGATTAGAGCACGTTTCAAAATGCCGCCTGCCTTCGGTCGACTGCGGCGCCGCCTGCCTTCGTCGAGCCGCCTCTACGTATTTCTCCATCAATACGCCTCGGCGGCTCTCCTGGACATCCGGCGCCTCGTTCGACCTCGGGGCGACGGCTTCATTCTGAAACGTGCTCTTATCACCGTGGCGAGCAAATGAGCGTCCCCTCTTTCGAATCGATGTCGGCGCCGACGCCAACCCCCGAAGGCGCGAAAGAAGAGTACAACGCGCTGTACGCGTCGTGGCGCCGTGCCAAGACGCGCGGCGAGCGCCTGCAAGCGATCCGGCAATGGGACCAGATCCGGCGCAGCCTTGATACATGGCAGGCGCTGACGCACTTGCGATTCAACCAAGACACCCAAAACGAAGATCACAAGAGCGCCCGCGCGTATTGCGATGAGATCCGACCGAAACTCATGGAGCTAGACGTCACGATGAAGCGCGAGTTGCTCGCAAGCCCGCACCGCTCGGAGCTCGAGCAGGAATTCGGTACGCAAGCGTTCGCGCTCTGGCAGTCGGACATCAAGACCTACGATCCGAAGATCGCCGAGGACTTGGTCAAAGAAGCGAACTTGCAGGCGGAGTTCATCCAATTGCTCGCATCCGCCGAACTGGAATTTCGCGGCGTCAAGTACAACATGTCTGGGCTCAAGCAATTCGCGGAAGATCGCGATCGCGCGGTTCGCCACGATTCCATCCGCGTGCTTTGGCGCTGGTTCGATGCGCAGCGCGAATCGTTGGACCGCATCTTCGACGACTTGGTCCGGCTGCGGCACGGCATGGCGCGCAAATTAGGCTTCGAGGACTTCGTGCCGTTGGGTTACCTGCGGATGAACCGCGTCGACTATGGGCGCGCGGACGTGGAGCGGTTTCGCAACGAAGTAAGGGATCGCGTCGTACCCTTGTGCGAAAAGCTGCGCAAGCGCCAGGCGCGCCGCCTCGGGCTCTCCGAGCTGTGCTACTGGGACGAGTCGCTCCATGACGCGACGGGGAATCCGCGTCCGCGCGGAGACCACGACTGGATGCTAGCGCGCGCTCGGGAGATGTTCGACCAGCTCGGGCGCGACACGGGGGAGTTCTTCCGCCTGCTATGCGATCGAAACCTGCTCGACCTGAAGAGCCGCCAGGGCAAGGCGGGCGGAGGATTCTGCACGGCGTTACCCGCTTATGGCGTGCCATTCATCTTCGCGAATTTCAACGGCACGCGAGGGGACGTCGAGGTCTTCACGCACGAGGCCGGGCACGCGTTCCAATCCTGGATGAGCAGGAACGTCAAACTGCACGACTATCTGTGGCCCACGACGGAGTCTTGCGAGATCCACTCGATGAGCCTCGAATTCCTCACGTGGCCCTATATGGAGATGTTCTTCGGAGAGCAGGCGGCGGGGTTTCGCGACATGCACCTTGCGGATCGCCTGCTCTTCCTGCCGTACGGCGTTGCCGTCGACCACTTCCAGCACCTCGTGTATCAGCGCCCGGAAGCGAGCCCCGAGGAGCGCAACCGGATGTGGCAAGAGATGGAGCGGATCTACCTTCCTTGGCGGAACTACGGGGATCTCGAGCGCGCGGCGCGCGGAGGATTCTGGCAGCAGCAGCGCCACATCTATCTCATGCCGTTCTACTACATCGACTACACGCTCGCGCTGACGTGCGCGCTGCAGTTCTGGGTGCGCGCGGAAGAGGAGCGCGAAGTCGCGCTCGCCGACTACGTGCGGCTCTGCTCGCGCGGCGGCGAAGCGCCTTTCCAGGAATTGGCGCGCTCCGCGGGACTCGTCTCGCCGTTCGAGGAAGAATGCTTGGCGGCGGTAGTGCGGCAAGCGGGGGAGCGCCTCGGGGTGAGTTCGTAGGACGGCTCTCCACGACCGCGCGTCGCGCGGTGGGGGAATTGTCGGAGAGCGCGCTGGGCGCCGCGCATGGGGCGCTGCGGCTTGGCGCAGCCCCTCGTTACGAGGCTTTGCCTAGTCACGTGCGGGCCCGAGGCTTTGCTTCCGATGGTGGGACGATGCGGTACGTGCCGGCCCGTGTTACGGAGATGCGGCAGAGCCGCGGGGGCTCGGTGTCGAGGCGGAGCCTCGACACCAGGGGCTAGCTCCAGAGCCGCGCCAACCGCGGAGCGCGCCGGAGCCTCGACACCAGAGAGAGTTATTGCCGCGTCGCTGCGCATGAATGCGGGGAAAGGCGGTGTCAGGCCACCGCACTCCACGACCGCGCTTCGCGCGGTGAGGAATGTCGGAGAGCGCTGCGGCACGGGCGCTTCGCGTGGTAGGGGAATGTCGGAGAGCGCCCTAGGCGCTACGCATGGAGTGCTGCGGCTCGACGCAGCCTTTCACCGTGCGGCACGAACGATTATTGCCGCGTCGCTTTGCATGACTGCGGGGAATGGCGGTGTCAGGCCACCGCACTCCACGACCGCGCTTCGCGCGGTGAGGAATGTCGGAATGCGCTGCGGCACGGGCGCTTCGCGCGGTGGGGAAGGTCGGAGCGCGCCCGGAGCGCCGCGGCTCTAAAGGCCGAGGAGCGCCTTTGCGCGCGTTTCCAGAGCCCGCGCGTTTTCCTGCGACTTCTCGATCTTCCAACCGATCTCGAAGTGCACCACCTTGCCGGACTTGTCGATCCAATAGGTGGCTGGAAAATCGGGCGCGAAATAGCTGAAGCGCGAGGCGTGGGCGCCGTTCATGAGCAGCGGGTAGGTGATGCCGAGCTGGCCTCGGAATTCCTTCCCCGTCTCCGGGGACTCGTTGTAGGCATTGAGACCGAGCACGACGAGGCCTCTGTCCTTGTACTTCTCGTAGAGTTCGTTCAGATGCGGCGCCTCGGCGCGGCACTCCTTGCAGGCGATCGACCAGCAGGACAGGACCACGACTTTTTCCTTGAGCGCGCTCAACGTCACTTCGTTGCCTTCGAGATCCTTGATCGTGAAGTCCGGTGCCGGATGGTTCAGCACCTTTTTCTGAATCAGCTCGACGGGTCGCTCCCTGCCCTCCGCCGTGGCCCTGTGCGTAGCGACGGCAATCTCGATCGCGACCAGGGCGCTCGCGAATCTGCCTTTCGGGTACTTCTGCTGGTAGCTCGCCATCGCGGTTTCGGCCTCTTTCAACGCCTCCTTGGCGCCCTGGAAGGCCGGCGAGGCAGCGGCTTGGATCGCGAGGTATTCGTCGAGGACCTTCTTTCCCTCCGCTGCATCGAGTGGCTTCAGGTCGAGCAGCGTCGCGCGCAGGCGCGTCTCCAGCGTCGTTACCTTGGGGCCAATCGTCTTCTCCTCGGCCCATGCCCACGTGCCTTCCAATAGGCGATGATCATCGGCGGCGAATTTCAAGCGCCGCTCGTACTTGGCGAGCCGATTCTTGATCGTGGTGCCGATCGCCTTTTCCGGAGTGCCGACTGCGGCTTCTTCGTAGAGTATCTGAGTTGCATTGTCCGGCAGCGGTCCCGACTTGTAGGAGACTCGGATCTTCTCGAATTTAGAGAGTTGCAGGACCTCGACGATCTCCTCCCCGGTCGCTGGGGCGGCGAGACGCTTTGGATTCACGTTGGGAAAGAGCACCGGGTGAACGCGCGTGGTCAACGGCCCCGCCGAGCGAGGATTCTCGAATGCGATCTCTGCGTCTCCCGACTTGAGCCCCCGGATCGCTCCCATCGGAAAATAGCCGGGTAGGACCTCGTCGTTGCCCGTGATCGAGCACACGAAGAATCGGTCTCCATCGACGGTGAGGTCGAAGGCTTCCAGCTCGAGATTGGCGCTCGCGATTTCCGTGCCCCGAATCGATTGCGCCTCGATCTTGTATTTCCAAACTCGCGGGGAACTCGCCGGAGAATCGGCCGCCGGCGCCGGGCTGCCGGCGCCAATGAAGGAAAGCGAGATTACTCCGAGCGCGAGCGCGAGCCGCGCTTGCCTGGAGCCCATGGCGACGTTGGTTCTCTGGATTCGCATCGGTTTGCCTTTCGGAGCGCCTCTCGAGTGCGCAGATTGCGCGTGTTCTCTGGACTCTAGGCGAGAGGAGGGTAAGACGCGGGCCGGGCCATGACGATAGCATTCTGCTCCACGTGCGGCAATCTCCTCCAACGCGATCGGAAGCGCAGACCCGACGCCAAAAAAAAGACCACGACCGCGGCGGAGTCCGCGCGCGATCGTGGTCCCTTCGGAGCTGTGTCAGCAGCAACTAGTCGTTGTTGAACCCGTTGCCGACTACCAGCGTGTACTTGCCATTGTTCGCGGCAGCCAGGTCCTCCCAGAACCAAGCGCCTTCCTCGGTCGTCCACTCCGGAACGTAGATCGTGTCGATCGGCGTACGCTTAACGTTCGCCGACGTCACGGACTCGAGGACTTGCTCGCCGTAGGCGTTGTCGCCAAAGCTGCTCCAGCCGCAGAACGGCTCGCGGTTCCCCATGAAGATCATGCGCTTGAAGCGGCGACGGCAATCGTTCGAGAGTCCGATCGTCTCGAGCATCGCTTCTTCCATGCAGTGGTCTTCGACGTTGGTGAGGCCTTCGATCCAGGATTTCGCTTCGGCCTTCTTGGCGGGGGTGCCGGGTTGCGGCTTGGTCTTCCAGATCTGCGTGTTGCCTTGAAAGTTGTACACGACGAGGTCGAACAGAGAGCGCGGAGAGAGCTGATTGATTCCCTCGATCAATTCTGCCTTGAGTGCCACCCAAGGTCCTTCGTTCCCTCAGAACTCGTACGCGCAGAAGCACCAGAAGAAGGCGTCGCCTTCGAACTCGGCTCCAAAGAAATTGATCGTTTCCGGCGCGTCTTCGTCGTCTTCATCTGTGCCCGGACCTCCCGATGGCAGGTCCAAAGCTTTCTTGGCGCCGGCACCTTCTTCAGTGAACGCCCAGCTCGTGAACACGAGCGCGGGCACTATGGCGAACAGAAGCAGCCACTGCTTCATTCCGGGCTCCTTTCCGCGGACTCAGCTCCGAAGTACCTTCTCTGTTCCGCAGTTGCTACACACTCGGCCGCCGGCTCCCCGCCGGCACGCCAGGAGGGAACGACTTTCGTCTTTACACTTGCGTGCGGTGGCTCGAATCCTCCACCGCAACACCGCAAAAGTCAACCGCTCAAGACACATCGACTCGACCGTTGTCGAGCCCTCGAATCTCGTAGCGTAACGGCGAAAGAGACGGACGAATGGGGGTAGATCCCGCAGGGATTTTTCGCCGAGCGCCCCGCTCGCTTCCATGGAGTGGATTCGTGCCGCGCGAGCCACCTCGATCCAGCTTGCGAGGCGAGCCCGGAAGCTGAATCCAGGAAGAGGTTTACGTAGCCATGAATCTGTACTTCCCAAGGGTAAGAGAGCACCGCCTGACGGGCGACGTCGCCGCAACCTTGCGGAGGCGCCATTCCGCGCGAATAGTGTCGGCACGGGGGCCGTATTCATCGCAGCGGTAGCTCGGGAGCCCTCTGCCGGTCCCTAAGCCCAAGCGAAAAAACGAGATGAATCAGTTCAGGCGCCGAAAGGGTCCGAAGCAGATTAGGACCGCGCAACTGCTCGCTTGCCTGGCCGTAATCACGCTCGTCGGGCTCGTCTGGCTCCTTTGGAGAGCGGACGACTCCGGGCTGCCGCCTGGCACGTGGAGCGTCTCGGAGGGGGAAGTTCGTCGCAGCGGCGGAACCCTGCGGGTCCTGGAGCGCGCCGTCCTCTTAGCCGAGGGTTGTCGAATCGAGTTGGAAGCGGGAAGCGAATTCCCGTC
>JAKEFC010000167.1 GCA_022616235.1 Planctomycetota bacterium | reverse complement strand
GAGTCGCGATGCCGGCCTCTTGGAGATATTCGGAGAGGTCATCCGCCATTCGTTTCGTGAGCGTCGTGACGAGAACCCGGTCCCCCGCCTCGATCGCCCTCCTCGCTTCGGCGATCAGGTGCTGCACTTGCCCGGTGGCCGGGTGCACTTCCACGAGCGGATCGAGCAGGCCGGTGGGCCGATTCACCACTTCCACGACCGCGCCGCCGCTGCGGCCTAGCTCGTAGGGACCGGGTGTCGCGCTGATGAAGATCAGGTTCCGCGCCTGCTCCTCCCACTCGCGGAACATCATCGGCCGATTGTCGAGGGCGGAGGGCAAGCGAAAGCCGTAGTCGACGAGGGTCTGCTTGCGGGAGCGGTCCCCCTCGTACATGGCGCCGATCTGCGGCACCGTGACGTGCGACTCGTCGACGAGGCAGAGGAATTCCGGCGGGAAATAGTCGAGCAGGCAGTGCGGGCGCTCCCCCGGCCGCCGCCCCGAGAGGTGGCGCGAGTAATTCTCGATCCCGGGGCAATAGCCGACTTCCCGGAGCAGCTCGATGTCGTAGCGCGTCCGGCTCGCGAGCCGGTGCGCCTCGAGGGACTTGTGCGCCGCTTCCAGCTCGGCGAGCCGCAGGCGCAACTCCTCCTGGATCCCCGCGATCGCGCGGTCGATGGTCTCCTCGCCGACGACGAAGTGCTTGGCCGGATAGATCGTCACGTGCGCCAAGGAGCGCAGCACTTCGCCGCTCAGACGCTGGAATTCCTCCGCGCGCTCGACGCGGTCGCCGAAGAACTCCAAGCGGTAGCCGATCTCGTCGTAGGCGGGCAGCACCTCCACGACGTCGCCGCGCGCGCGGAACGTGCCGCGCTCGGGGTCGAGCGCGCTCCGCGTGTATTGCATGTCGACGAGTTTGCGGAGCAGCTCGTCGCGGTCGATCTCCGCGCCGACGCGAAGCTGCACGGTCTTCTTGCGATACTCCTCCGGGGAGCCCAAACCGTAGATGCAGGATACCGACGCCACGATCACGACGTCGGTGCGCGCCATGAGGCTGGCCGTCGCCGCCAAGCGCAACCGATCGATGTTGGCGTTGATCCCCGCATCTTTCTCGATGTAGATGTCGCGCTGCGGGATATACGCCTCCGGCTGGTAGTAGTCGTAGTAGCTCACGAAGTACTCGACTGCGTTCTGCGGAAAGAACTCCTTGAGTTCGGTGTAGAGCTGCGCCGCCAGCGTCTTGTTGTGCGAGATCACGAGCGCCGGGCGGCCGTAGGCGGCGATGATCTGCGCCATGAGATAAGTCTTCCCGGAGCCCGTCACGCCGAGCAGCACGCGCGGCGGCACCCCCGGGCGCAGCCCGGCGGTGAGGCGCTCGATCGCCTGCGGCTGATCCCCGGCCGGCTGAAACTCCGCGGCCAGCCGGAAGGGAGAGGACGCGTCAGCCGCCATGCGCATCGTCCTCGGCCGGCACGGCCCGGCCATCCAGCGTGAGCCACGGGCGCGCCTCTTCGAGCTTGCGATCCGGAACGCCGGGGATCTCCAGCACCTCCGCGAAGCTGCGGAATCCGCCCCTTTCCGCGCGTACGCCGGCGATCCGCCGCGCGAGCTTCTCGCCGACGCCATCGATGAGTGCGAGCCGCTCCCACGGGTCGCGATTCAGATCGATGGCGAACGCGGGAGTCGCGGTGCCTTGCGATCGAACGCGAAGCGAGTGTTCTTCCACCTTGCGCAGCACGACCACGAGCGCGAGCACCCCCCACAAGATGAGGTACCCGATCGCTCTGGGTGCGCGCTTCATCGGTATCCGTCCGCCAGCGGGCGCCCGCTCTCGACGACACTCATGGCGCGAGCGGCTTCCCCTTCGAGTCGAAGGGATACACTCGCCCATCGCGGACCAGCTCGATGCGTTTCCATTCGATCCCACGATAGCGGGCGAGCTGCTTGGCGGCACGCCGATAGTTCTGCTCGCTCAAATCCTTGTCGAGATGCACGACGAGGACGCGCCGTTCGCCGTCCTCCTCCAGGCGAAAACCCGCGCCCAGGATCCCTTCGAGCACTTGTCTCTGGACGCGCGGGGAGTGCTCGAGCTGAAAAGTCTGGCGCCAGCGCGGGGCGGACTCGCCATCCACCGAGATGCTCACTTCGAGCGGCAAGTAAGGCGGGCTCGCCTGGAAGCGCTCGATGAAGAAGTCATCGATCCCGGCGAAGTCGGCAGGCAACGCCTTGGCCTCGCCGGCAGCAGCGGCCGGGGAAGCGGCCGCGAATCGCTCCGCCTCCACCGTCAGCGCCAGGCGAAAGACGCGCCCCTTCGTGCGGAGCGAAGCATCGCTGATCGGGTACTTGGCAAGGAGCGCGTTCTTCAGCTCGATCTTTCGCTGCGTCTGCGGGTCGCGCAGGACGTAGTTCGCCATCATGCCGAACGCGGCGATCCCGATAATGCCGATGAAGAGTACGACCAGCGGTCCCTTGGATCCCACCGCTTGCTCCTCGACACGCGCGGGCGCGTCACTTGCCGGGTACGATGTGCTCCACGCGAACCCCAGGCCCGATCCCGCGCTCCGCGAACCAACCGCCGGCCATCTCGAGCGCGAAGCGGACGGGCTTCGAAGATTCGTACTTCGCGAACACGAAGTTCTTGCCGGCTACAGGATCATCTTCCACCTTCATCTGGTGAATCTCGATGATCGTGCCGTCGTCCTCGAGATAGGCCAAGTCGATCGGCATGTAGCAGTTCTTCATGTAGAATGAGTGCATCTCCGGGCGCGGAAACGTGAAGAGCATGCCGCAATCGGGCTCGAGCGACTTGCGATACATGAGTCCCGTCTGGTGTTGCTTGTCTGTCGTCGCGTCTTCCACCCAGATCTTGTGCGGACCGATCGCGAGCTGCCGCATGTTGGGGCGCACGATGGGCGGCGCTTCGCGCCGGCAGCCGGCGGCAGCCCCCGCGAAGAGCGCGCAGAGCGCGACCCAACTCAAGATCAGATTCTGCCGCGTCCAGCGCGCGCCATTCGCACTCGATCGATACATCGCTTCGCTCACGCTCCTTCTCCTGCGCCCGCCGCGATTCGCCGTCGCATTCGCTTCGCGAGGGGCGGCATCCTAGCGATCCGGAGTTTCCTCGGCCAGGGCCCAGCGCCGTTTCGCTGCACGCCTCATTCCGCATCCGGCCGACTCACGTGCAACGAGAGATCGAGAGCCTCCACGGAGTGCGTAATGGCGCCCGCCGAGATGCGCGCGACGCCGGTACGCGCATAGGCGGCAATGTTCTCCTCGCGAATCCCTCCCGACGCCTCGAGCGCGGACGCCGCTTTCAACGCTTCCTGCGCGGGCGCCGCCGCGTGCGCGCGCGCGATCCAAGAGCCGATCTCATCCGGAGACCGATTGTCGAGGAGGATCCAATCGACCCCTTCCCGCATGCACGCGACGAACGATTCGTAGTCTTCCACCTCGATCTCGATGGGAGCGCCCG
>JAKEFC010000166.1 GCA_022616235.1 Planctomycetota bacterium | reverse complement strand
GAAGAGCGGGGTCTGCCTCAAGCAGCTCGTGCGATGCTCCGCAGTCGCGGCTGCGCGCGGTAATCGCCAGATTTACGCGGTTTTAGATCGCCGCTGACAGTCTTCGCCACGCTCGAGCTGTACGGGTTCATCACACGATCACGAGGCGGCGTACGCATCCGTGCACCAGAAAGCGCAGCAATTTCCTGAACACCACACGGAACACTTTCCAAGAATCTCGTGCAGACCGCAGGGGCGCCCGCACTCTACGTGCTCACCCGGCCCACCGCCCTTCAGCGCCGAGCTTTCGACCTGCTCGCTGTGCCGCTGTAGCCAGAAAACGAAATGCACAGATCACAGGAAACTCCCTTCGCGCTTGAGATTACGACAGGTGAAGCCGGAGAAGTTCGGTTTAGTTCCCGTCGTCGCTTGGGAGTGCTCCTCGGCACTAATCCACTGGGTAACTATTGGGTAAAGGCTTTCTACGGCAAAAGCTCTGCGCGGAACGCGGCCACACAAGTCGGCATTTTCATTTGCGATAGAAAGCCCGCCCGGCAGGGCTCGAACCTGCAACCTACGGATTCGAAGTCCGGCACTCTATCCAGTTGAGCTACGGGCGGGCATGAAACCGCGTTGATAATCGGAGCGCCGCGGATGCCGCAAGTGAATTGCGCGTTTCGGCTCGAACCGGAGAAACGCGCCACGCGACAATCCGCACGAGAGCGGTATCTATTCGAGGACGGCCGGGAGATCAGTACCGTCCAGGAGCGGCGCGGTTCAAGGCAATGAGGGCCACCATGAATCACACGCGCGTGCCTATCCTCGGGCCTGCCGGCGCGCGGCCTGCTCGATGGGAAATCGAGATGATCATGAGGGATTTGGGGCAAAATCACTTCCGCGGCAGAGTCGTCGCGTCCACTTCCGTTATCGCGCCAGGTTCCACGGTCACCCAGAACAAGCGCGATTCAGGGGCGCCGCATTCCAAACCGACGAGGTAACGGCCTGGGCTAAGCGTGACCGCGACCGGTCCTTCATCGGTAAAGCTCACACGGTTGGTCACGTACTGCTGCCATTTACCCTTGTCGTCATAGATGTCGTAGCCGGTATGGACATAGCGGGCTACGTCGTCTTCGTGCGAAAGACGAGTTGGAGTGCGAACGATCAAACTCGCGCTCTCAATGGGCCGCACGTTCCCGGTGCCGAGGTCGGGATAGGAGCGCGACGGGTCGACGGGGGGATGCGACATTGCGCACCCGGAGGCGACGATTGCGATGATGCCGATCGCGAGCACGGAGCGGTTCATTCTGATCCTCCTTGTCCTGGATTACGGCCCGTAGCCGCGTACAGTCGAAATTGGGCCTGGTTGTGCTCGACTACCGAAATGAAGTAGTCGCGCCTGGCTCTCGTGAGCGCTTCTTCGGCCTCGATCACCTCGAGCGGCGATTCGATGTTGCGAGCGCGACGCTCCTGATTGAGCGCCAGTGACTCGCTCCCGTCTTCCACTGCCTGCATTGCCAGACGCATTTGGCGTTCTTTGCCGCGAAGCTGGGCGAACGACGCCAGTACTTCATCGGTGATGTCCTGGCGCACGCGCTCGAGTTGGATCTGAGCTTGACGCCGCTGGGACCGTGCCAGGCGCTGGCGTCCAAGATCAAGGAGCCCTCCGGGGCCGATGTTCCAACTCATCCAGATCGCGTAGTCCTCCGCGGTCCGCGTCCTCGACAACACCGGTCCCAGCCCCCCAATCGCCGCATCCGCTTCCACGTCGGGGATGAGCGCTCCCCAAGTGGCTGCCGATTCGTCGTATTCGGCGGCATTCACCGCATTCGTCGCCGCTTGAATCGCGGGATGCCGTAAGAGCGCCGTGGCAACGACTTCCCGCTCCGCTTGCTCGGTTGCGATGAGATGGAGCGGCAATGGTAGAGACTCGGCGGGAACGAGCTCGATTCCAGGCTCGAGGCGGAGCAGCGATCCAAGTCGAATCGAAGCGAGCCTGATTGCTTCTCGAGCGCGATCGGCTTCGAGGCGACTGCCGGTGACGCGCACGCGGGCGCGGAGTACGTCGCCTTTGAATCCCTGACCCGCCTGAACCGACGCTTCCAGCTCCGCGGCGAGGCGTTCGTTGATCTGCACGGACTGCTCGGCGACTTGGACAAGGGCCACGTTGCGCAAGAGGTCGAAGTAGGCGAGCGCGGCCTCCAGGGTCACGCCCTGCACTGCCGCTTCGAGCGCCGCCTTGCCACCTTCATACCGCTGCGCAGCGCTCAGTGCCGCGAACAGTGCGTCGCCAAATTCCCAGCGGAGATGGGCCCTTCCTCCTGCGAACGTCTGCTGCTTGTTGACGTCGACGAATTGACCTTCGGTAGCTTGCGTCAATCCCTCATGCCGGCGGAGCGCCAACTCGGGACCGAAACCCGGCCAGAAGCGCTCCACCGCGATCTGGCTCAAAGAATAGGCTTCGTCGAGCTTCTCCCTGACGAAGGCGACATCCAGGCTGTTCGCGCCGGCGAGCCGCAAGACCGTAGCAAGATCGATGAGATGACGCCCTTCCACCTTTTGGTCGTTTGCCGTCGCTTCGGGAAGCATGCTGCTGGGATAGGGCTCGTGCAGCCATGGGATGGCTTCTCGGGGCGGCGCGACGGTGCAGCCTGCGGCGAGCAGCAATGCAAGTGCGGATTTCATGGGCGCGTGGTGGCCCTGACCGGATCGCCGTCGCCGATCAGGCTTTTGCCGGCGACCACCACATCGTCGTCCGCTTCGAGACCGTCGAGCACTTCCAGTTCGCGGCCGTCGTCGAGGCCGATCTTGATCGCCTTCTTCCTCGCAACTCCCTCCTGTACGACGAAGACGAAAGCCTTCTTCTTCTCGGTGACCAGCGCAGATGCCGGAAGGACGAGCGCGTCCGGTCGGGCTTCCAGCTCGATGACGACGTGTCCGAACATCCCCGGCCGCAAGGCCGCGTCGCGGTTGTCGAGGTCGATCTCGGCGGCCATGGTCCGCGTCCGCGCGGCGAGCGCCCAAAAAACTCTCGCGACCGGAGCCGTGAATCTCTTTCCCGGCAATTCGTCGAACGTCATCTCGGCTTCGCTGTCCGAGCGGATGAAGGGCACGTCCGACTGTGGAACATGAAATCGCACGCGAACCGGATCGCACTTCATGACGTGCACGATCTTCGTGGATCCGGGCTGCACGAGATCGCCCGCGTCGACCCAGCGCTCCGTGATGACGCCGTCGAACGGCGCCTTGAGGACCGCAAGGTCGAGCATTGTCCGCGTCTCCTCGATCGTTCGCGTGAGTACGACTTCCTGCGCGCGTGCAAGCTCCAGCTCCGCCTCCGCCATCCGATAGGCGCCGAGCGCGTCGTCCAGCGCCTCGCGACTCACGAGGTCCGGCGCCTGCGTAGAAACTTCCTGCAGGCGCCGCCAGATGGTCTCTTTCCATTCGAGAGCCGCCGTGTCGCGTTGAATCGTGGGCGCGCAGAGCGCAAGCTCCGCATTCTGCCTTGCAAGCTTGCTCTCCGTTTCGGGGACCGAGATCTTGGCGAGGATGTTCCCCGCCTTCACGCGCGTGCCGCGATCGACGCTGATGGTCTCGATGTAGCCTTGCACGCGCGCGTGAATTGCGGCCTGTTCGAAAGGGAGCACGTCTCCGGGAACCGCGAGCTTGCGGTAGATCGTCTTACGAATTGGACGTGCGATCTCCACGTGCGGGCGTTTGTCATCCGCCGCAGTCCGTTCGGAATCGGGTGCCGGCGGAGCCTGCGACGATGCGACGAGAGAGCCGATGCCGGCAAATGCCGCGACTCCGAAGAGCATCAGAATACGCCCGTTCACGAAGCAACCTCCTTGTCAGCGCCACGCCCAAGGAACATGAACAGCACTGGAACGACGAACAGCGTAAGAACGGTCGCCGCGAGCACGCCCCCAATTACCGCGCGCGCAAGCGGAGTGTTCGCGCCGCCGGCAATCGCCATGGGGACCAGGCCGAGAACCGCCGCAAGGGAGACCATCAGGATGGGACGAAGTCGAATCTTGCACGCCTCGCGCACGGCTTGCAGCCGGGAGATGCCGGTGGCCAGCATGCGATTCGCGAAATCGATGATCAGGACGCTGAACGACACGACGACCCCGACCATCATGATTACGCCCATGAGAGATGGGATGCTGATGGCTGTGCCCGTGAGATAGAGCATCCAGAGCACGCCGATCAGGCCGAGGGGAACCGCCACCATCACGACCAATGGGTCGCGCAGCGAGCGAAACTGAACGACCATCACGAGGTAGACGAGGACCGTCGCCAGAATCAGTCCGAAAGCGAGACTGCGGAACGACTCCATCATGCTCTGGACCTCGCCGCGGCGCAGAATTGCGTAACCCTTCGGCACGCGCGGTTTGCCATCGGGTCCGGACTCCCGCTCGATCGCTCGTAGCTCCATTTCGATGTCCGCGGCGACGCCACCAATGTCACGGCCATCGACATCCGCATACACATCGATCACGCGGCTGATGTTGTGGTGCATGACCTCGGAAGGAGCGGTCGCACGTTCGATCTGGACGACATTGCGGAGCAGCACGGGGTCGTACTGCTGCGCCGATGTGATGGGAACGTTGAGCAGGGTCTCCAAGTCCTCGAACGCCGGCTCCGGATACTGCGCGCCGATCCAGTAGTGGTTGCCGTTACGCTCGTCGATCCAGAACGACTTGGCGAAGCTCACGGATGAGTTGAATGCCGTCACGATGTTCTTCACTACATCGTCCTGGCTCAGCCCGAGCGACGCGCACTTTTGGCGATCGATGGTCAGCTCGAACTGGGGGTAGTCGAGGCGCTGCTGGATGCGGACATCGACGGTGCCGGGGACGCTGCGAATTCGCCGCTTTACCTCCTCGGCGATCGCCATCGAGCGGTGCAAGTCGTTACCTCGAACTTGAACGTTGATCGGAGCCGGGAGTCCAAAGGTGATCGCCGAACGGATCAGGCTGTTGGGCTCGATGCTGAATTCGATCCCGGGAAAGTGGTCCGTGAGGTGTTTCCGTAGCGACCGCATGAGTACGCGGTCCGGCGTCACTCCGGTCGTCTGGACCAGCACGAATGCGTCGTGTGGGCCGGAGTTCGGCGTGTATGCCGCGGGCCAGTCGAGGAGCACGCCGATGTTCGTGATCAGCGACCGGAGCTGCTCCTTGGGAACCACCTCTCGGATCGCGTTCTCGACGCGCACGAGGGTCTTTTCCGTCTCGTCGACCTTGGTGCCCGACGGAGCACGCACGCGTATCGTGAACTGACCGGAATCGACTTGGGGGAAGAGTTCCTGGCCGATTCCGCAATAGAGGAGGAGCGAGCCTACAAACAACGCGACGACTCCGAGGATGACCGCCGTCCGTGCGGCGAGGACTCGCTCGAGTCCACGGCTGTAGGCGCGCTGCACGGCGTCGAACCAAGCGGCGCCGTGCCGAGCGCGCGCAACGAGGAAGCGAGCCCCGCACGCTGGCACGATCGTCAGCGCCAGTACGTACGAAGCCGCCAAAGCGATGGTCACGCTCACTGCGAGCGGCGTGAACAGGAAACGCCCGATTCCGCTCAGGAAGATCACGGGAAGCAGTGCGACACAGATGGTGACGACGATGACGAGCATCGGCTTGGCGACCTCCGCCGCCCCATTCAGGGCCGATTCCATGGGAGTCTCGCCCATGCCGAGGTGCCGCTCGATGTTTTCGAGGACGACGATGGATTGATCGATCAAGAGGCCGACGGCGATCGCGAGGCCCCCGAGGGTCATGGCGTTGATCGTGTTGTCCGTGAAATACAACCCGATGAGAGCGGCAAGCAGGGAGAGGGGCAGCGTCAAGAGAATGAACGCCGTCGACCGGAAGCTCCGCAGGAAGATCAAGATCATCAACGCCGCGAGGAGCGCGCCGAGGATTCCTTCCTGCGCCAACTGCCGGATCGCGTCACGGACGAAGACCGATTGGTCGAAGACGACATCCATATCGACGCCTTCGGGCAGCCGCGCTTCGAGCTCCGGAATCGCGGACCTGACTCCGTCGACGACGCGGATCGTATTGGCGCCCGGTTGGCGGTAGATTGGAATGTAGAGTTGGCGCTTGCCGTCCACGCGCACGATGTTCGATTGCAGCTCGCTCGTGTCCTCCGCGATCCCAATGTCCTTGACAAAGACGGACGCGCCGCCTTCGAGCTTGACCGGAAAGTCGTTGATGTCCTCCGGCTCGGCCACCATTGCGTTGGACTCGATCTGGTACTCGATCTCGCCGAAGCGCGCGCTGCCCGTGGGGATAAACACGTTGTTCCTGTGAATGGAGTTCACAACGTCCATGGGCGACAGGGAGCGTGATTGCAGCTTGCTGCGATCCAGGTACGCGAGGATGCGCCGGAGCTTGCCGCCGTAGACTGCGGGAGCAATGACCCCCGAGATCGACTGCAACCGGTTCCGCCCCTCGAAGTACGCGATGTCGTACAACTCGGTCTCGTTGTAGATCGGGCTCGAGACGCTGAAGAGGCAGAGTGGGAGCGATGCCGTCGGGTCGAAGGGCATCACCATGGGAGGAACCGTCCCCGGCGGCAGGTAGTAGAGGTCCGACATGGCATAGGAGGTCACTTGGGACATGGCGGAGTTCGGGTCGATGTCTTCGCGGAAGAAGTCCTTCACGATGGACACGCCCAGCATCGACTTCGCTTCTTGGTGCTCGATGCCTACCGATTGGCCGGTCCAGCGCTGCATGCGCGTCGAAATGTCGCGCTCCACGGTCTCCGCCGGCATGCCCGGGTAGAAGGTGACCACCTGGACCGCGGGTGTCCTGAATTGAGGCAAGATGTCGGTGGGGATGCGGCCGACCACGGTCGCCCCGAGGACGATGATCGCAAGTCCCAGGACGACCACTGAGTAAGGGTTGCGGAGGGCGCTCCGGGCAAGCCACATGTCGATAAAATGTCGGCGTGGTGCCGAATCCGTACAACTTTCGCCGGATTCCGGTACGAAAACGCGGCCTTCGAGACATCTGTAACTGCGATGAACCACGAATTCATGGCGCACCTCGAGTCCTGCAAGAGCGACCTGCTCGCCCTGTGCCGGCATCTACTTTGGGACCAGAGCGAACTCGAGGATGCGCTCCAGGAGGTCGTCCTACAGGCCTATCGAAGCTACGGAAGGTTTTCCGCCGGAACGGACTTTCGCGCCTGGATTGGCCGAATCGCCGTCCACGTCGTGTTCAACCTCAACCGCAAGAAACACCGATTCCCGGTGCTGCAGCCGGTGCCGGAGACGGAGGACATCGGATGGGAGCGGGAGATCGCACTCGAAGACGCTTACGATGCGATTCTCAAGGAGCCTGATCGCGTCCTTGCAAATCTCGACCGGGCCCTCCGGCGCGAGTTGCAGAGGCTGAACGAGTTCGAGAGAGCAGCCCTGCTTTTGCGCTCGCTCTGCGACCTCAAGTACAGTGAAATTGCGGAGGCGTTGAAGATGCCGTTCGGCAGCGTCATGGGAAATATCGGTCGGGCACGGGCCAAGCTGCGCAAGGCGCTCGTGGGGGCAACGTATGAAGTGCCATGATGTCCGGCGCTACTTGAGTCCGTACATGGACTCCGAGCTCGAAGCGACGACGACGTACGAGATCGTACAGCACTTGGAAAACTGTCACGCGTGCCGCGAAATCGTTGCCGCGGAGGAGCGCTTGGAGCGCTCCATCGTTGGCGCGATGCGTCGAGCGGAACCGGGCGACGACGAGATCTGGAAGCGGGTCGTGACCGCTGGAGTCGGCCGGCGGCGGCGCCCGCGCGTGCAGATCCTGGTCGCGGCAAGCGTCTTCGCTGCGGCCTGCGTCTTCCTGGTGTTTTGGGCGGCGCCGCGCCAGGATCTCATCTCCTGCCTGCGCCGGGATTTCGAGCTTGTCGAGACCGGCCGTTCCGCTCTCGACGTGGTGGCTTCCGAACCCCAGGCGCTCGAGCGATTCTTCGCAGAACGGATGGGAAAGGCCGTGCGCGTGGCCCCCATCGATGAGTTCCAATTGCACGGGGCGCGCGTGTGCTCCCTTCGCGGAGCACCGACCGCATTCATCCTCTACCGGAAGGATGGGATGCGCGCCAGCGTCGCGATCTTCGATGCCGAGAAGCTCGCGGGGTTCGCGGGCGCCGATCGGGACCGCACGCTCTGGCGGGACGATGCGGGCAAGGTGCACGTCGTCGCGGTGCGCTCCGGAGGAAAGATCATCGGTGTCGCCGGGAGCGCCCCGATCGATGAACTCGAAAAGCTCTGCAATGCCTTTCGCGAGTAGCCGATTCGTGAAGTTTGTCTGCCGGCGCGCAGCCTCCGCGCGCGATGTCGCGAAGAACCGCCGTCAGAGTTCTGGCCTCGCAATCCGCGGCTTCGCATTCGCCATCGCGCGAATTGCCTCCGCCAGCGGCTTCGGGTGACTACCGCCTCTACGAAGTGGCGGGACCATTCCAAAGCTCGCGGCTCGAGGCGCTGCCCATTCCACCTTCCTTAGGGAATAGTCCTCGACTCCGTAGCCTCCTCGAACGGCCCACCACGATGGCACGCGCCGCCTCGCGTTGCCTCCGGCTTTCCGTTACTGCGTCTCCTTCGGGCTCATTCGCGAAATTGGAGGTACTCATGAATCCCAAGCGTTCGCTCAGATTGGCGCTGCTCGTTGCGGGATCTTTCTTTGCCACGCACATGTCGGCGGCGGCTGAGCATTCGCCGCCGACTTCCTCGGAGCCGCCGGCGCTCAAGTGGTCCGATCTCTTGAAGAGTGGCAAACCGTTCAAGTTCTACGGTTTCCTCAGGCTCGATGCCTACTACAACACCGCGCGCGCGGACTCGGTCATCATTCCTTTCAGGGTCTTGCCGGAGTCCTCGCCTCAGAGCATCAGCGGACAGGCTTCCTACAACGACAACGACTTCGCGCTCGATCCACGCCTTACGCGTTTGGGCTTGGAGGTGGACGCGGGGGAAATCGCCGGGGCGCAAGTCAGAGGAAGACTCGAGGTCGACTTCGCGAACTTCCCGAGCGGCGTATCGGAGTCCCGGGCGACGCCGCGCATTCGCCTCGCGTACGTCGATGCGGAGCAGGGATCCTTCACGCATCGGTTCGGTCAGGATTGGGACATCATCGCGCCGATATTTCCGTTCGTACACGGCGAGCTGCTTCTTTGGAACGCCGGAAATCTCGGTGATCGCCGACCGCTTGTGGCGACGACGTACAGTACGACGCGCCAGGAAGCGTCGGTTTTCGAGCTGCGGCTCGGACTTGGGCTTACCGGGGCAGTGGACAACAAAGACTTGGACGCCACACCGGCATCGCCCGAGCGAGACGGCTTCGACTCCGGTCTGCCCAACCTCCAAGCGCGCGTCGGGTTCGCGCGGAAGCTCGGCAAAGAGGATGTGAGGGCGGGCATTTGGGCCGCCGTTGCGGAGCTGGAGACGGACAATCGGATTGGACCTGCGGGCCGGCGCGGCTCGCGCAATTTCCTGAGCTGGGTGTCAGGAGTCGATGTCCACGCGCCGCTTTCGGCCCGCCTCACCCTTCGCGGCGAAGCGTGGGCGGGCCAAGCTCTCTCCGACTTCCGAGGCGGCATCGGCCAGAGCGTGACCACGGCGGTTACTACCGCAGGAGTGCCTCCCTCGGCGAGCGATCCTGACGTCGGCTCCGAGGTGCGCGCCATGGGTGGATTCCTCGAGGTTCTCTGGCGCACCACCGACAAGTTCACGACCGCGGTCGGCTACAGCATCGACGATCCAAACAACGGCGATCTCGTCGCTACCAACGCGCGCCGCAACCAAGTCGGCTACATAGGAAGCAAGTACGACTGGGGAAAGGGGCTCATGAGCGGATTCGACGTCCTTTACTGGGAAACCGACTACGTTTTCCTCGGTGTCGGCAACATGCTTCGGTTCAACGCCTGGGTTTCTCTCGGTTTCTGACTCGAAATACGGCGCACTACCCAGCCGACTTTCGGACGGGCATGAAGCGCAGTTGCTGATCGGATCCGGGCAGCAAGCGAATGGTCCAATTCGGCTTGAATCGGATCGAGGCGCCACGCAACATTCCGCGCCACAGGGGCGTCATTTCCGGCAATCGAAGTCCAAGGGCGTGGCGACCTTTCCCGCCCTGCCGACAGGGGGAAGCGAATGGGGTGCGATTTCATGCCGAATGGTCGTGGCGCGCTGGTCACGGTGCTCACCGTATGCGTGATTTGGGAATCGATCTCGGTCGCAGAGGAACCGAAGCCACAGAGCGTCGAGGAACGCTTGAGCGCGGTCGAGAAGGAGTTGGCAGAACTCAAGGCGAAGCAGGGCGAGGCAAAGGAGTCCGATCCGTACGGCTTCGTGTTCTTTTGGAAGGATGGCGTTCGCGGGCAATCCGCGGACAAGCGATTCGAGTTTTCCGTCGGCGGGCGCATACAGGCCGACGCCGCGTTCTTCAAGACGGACAACGACATCGAGAACACGTTCACCGCAGATCCGGTCGACGACGCGTTCGATCTTCGCCGATTGCGCTTGTACGCCAAGGCGCGACTGTACGAGGACGTAGTATTCAACGCCGAATACGAGTTTCAAAGCGGCACGGTCACCATGGTGGACGTCTTCGTCGGCTTGCGGAATCTGCCTTGGCAGGGTGTCTTGCAGATCGGCCACTTTCACGAACCGTTTGGCTTGGAAGAGTTGACGAGCGACAATTTCATTGTTTTTGTGGAGCGAAGTACGACAACCGCTATCAACCCCGTGAGAAACACTGGAATTCGCTACACGGGATTGTGCGCGGATGAGCGAGTGACTTGGTCGGCAGGATTCTTCCGCACGACCGACGATCAGGGGGATGACCAGGGAGACCACGAATACAGTTTCACGACGCGAGTTACGGGGTGCCCGTATTTCCAGGAGAACAAGGAAAAGGGCACACAGAGAGTGGTGCACGGTGGCGCCGCGTACAGCTTTCGCAACCTGGACGGCGACGTCGTGCGCTATCGATTCAAGCCGGAAGTGAACACCGCGCCGAACTTCATCGACACCGGCAACCTCACGACCGAGAACATCAATTTGGTCAGTTTCGAGAGCACGGTGGTCATGGATTCGCTTCTCCTGCAAGGGGAGTGGAATCAGTCATCCGTGCAGCGGCAGTCCGCTGACAACCCGGACTTTCATGCCTGGTACGTGTTTGCCACATATTTCCTGACCCGCGAGTCCCACCCCTACGAGCGCAAAACTGCGACCTTCGGGCGCGTGCGGCCAAGGCGGAACTTTTCGCTCAAGGAAAGGACGCCGGGCGCTTGGGAAGTCAGCGCGCGTGTGTCGAGCCTCGACGCGCACTCGAAAGGCGTGAACGGAGGCGAACTGGACGACGTCACGCTCGGGCTCACCTGGCACCTGAATCCGAACAGCCGCATCTTCTGGAACTGGGTCCACGGGCACCTCGAAGGCGTCGGTTCCTTTCAGGCGATCGTGGCGAGGTTCTCGATCGACATTTGACTAGGAGCACGTTTCGAAGTGTCGCGTGCCCGAGGCGTAGCGCGCCGCGGAGCGCCTCCTCGGGCAGGCCACGGAAGGGCCCGGAGTGAGACGCCGGCGCGAGCCGGCAGGGTTGAGGCCCGTCCGAGTCCGCGCTACCATTGTTCTTGATCGTGGGCTGTCCAATCCGGGCCGGGCGTAACCAGGAGGAAATTCCATGTTCTGCCTGCGCGCGCGTACGACGAACCTCGCGGCTTCAGTGTCGCTCTCGCTTCTGTTTCTCGGAGCGGCATCTGCCGATGATGCGACGATCACCTTCTTCAACAGCGCGTTTCTCCCCACGACCGCCACGATCAACCCCGGCGACACGGTGACGTGGGAATGGGCGATCGGAGAGCACGTTCTCACGAGCGGCGCTTCCTCCGCGCCCGAAGACGATCCCGGCGCCCTGTTCCAAGCCGCGATCGACGAGCAGAATCCCACCTTCTCTTACACGTTCGTCGAGGTGGGCTCCTATCCCTTCTTCGACGCGCTCAACGAGAACGGCCTCGTGGGCACGATCGTCGTCGAGCCTTACGAAGTGATCGTGGGGATCGTCAACAACGCCTTCACTCCCGCCGACGTCTACATCTTCGAAGGGGACATGATCGTTTGGGAGTGGATCGAAGGCGATCATACGATCACGAGCGGCGCCGGCTCCGACCCCTCCGAGAATCCAGGCGCGATCTTCGATGCGGACAACACGATCGCGCTGCCGACGTTCACTTGGGTGTTCGACGAGCCGGGTGTCGTGCCGTACTTTTGCCGCCCGCACGAGATCTTCGGGATGGTGGGCAACGTCTACGTCCAGCGCCATTTCATCCGCGGCGACGTGAATGGCGACGACGTTCTCGACCTGGCCGATCCGATCAATCTCTTGATCTATCTCTTCGCGAACGGGGCCGCCCCGGACTGCCTCGATGCATACGATTGCGATGACGATGGCGTCGTGGCGCTCGTCGACGCGCTCGACCTCTTGAACGCGCTGTTCGCCGGCGGCGAGGGATTGCCGCCGCCGTATCCATCCGCCGGACCCGACCGCACCACGGACGAGATTTACTGCAACTGAGCGACGCGCGCGCGCGGCCTACGCTCCTTGCGCTTCGCGACCGCGAAGAGCCACTCGCGGACCTCGTCGCGCGCGCGCCCCGGCACTACGCGGTAGCGCCGCCCCGCCCCCGTGCGCGCCAGTCGCCCGTCGCGGTCGCTTCGGAAGCGCCTGTAGGAGATCTCCTCTAGAGCGCCCCGCAGCTTGGCGCGCGCGACGCCGGCATACTCCGCGAGCATCTCCATGAACTCGGCGCGCGTGATGATCCCCTCCTCGTTGTAGCTGATCACGACGCGCGGAATGCGCGTCCGCGCGAGGATCGACTGGAACGCGTCGCGGCACGTCGTGCCGCGCCCGACGCAGAGCTTGGATGCCTGCTCGCTCCAGGGAACCAGTCCCGTCTTCCCCGCGATGCTCGCTTCGAGCGCGGCGAGGTCGAGGGTTCGAGGGATCCGAGCGATCAATTCGAGGAGATGATAGTTGTTCGGATACTGCCTCGTGTTGTAGGGCGGGTCGATGTAGAGGAGGTCCGCTTCGACCTCCGGAATCCACGCGAGCGAATCCCCCTGCGCCGCGCTGCCGCGCGGCCCGGCCACGAGCGCCGGAATCCTGAGGTCTGCTTCGTAAGCGGTGTTGACCTGCCACTCCTTGTGGAACGCGCCGTAGGTGCCGGAGATGTTCGCGATGCGATCCGCCGCGTCGATCGTCGCCGCGAGGAGCAGAATCTCTTCTACGTCATCGATCCGCGCGCGCTCCCGCCAATCGCGGATCTCGAGCAGGATCGCGTCCAAGCGGCGGGCGCGCTCCGGCCGCAGGAACTTCCGTCCCGCACACCCAGCCGGCGAATACTGCCGCGTGAGGATCCCATCGCATGGCTCGAGGCGCGTCTCGAGGTGGTAAAGGACGCGAAGGAGCGGCAGCGGATCGCCGGGAAGGCGCCGCGTGCCTGCCTCGCCGAGCGCGGCAATCCGCTCCTCCGGCGCCGCGATCCCCGCGGCGGCGAGATCGCCGAGGCCGCGGAACTCCGGCAGGCGCTCGATCTCCAGGAACACCTTTTGAAAGACGAAGGAGCACGCCATTAGGTCCATGGCCGCGACTCGCGAGCCGAGCGCGCGGAAGTGGCGGCCGACGACGGCAGTCCCTGCGAAGAGATCGCACATCGTGCCGCCATGAAAGCCAACGCGCCGCGCCGCGGCCTCGATGGAATCCAGCAGTTTTTTCTTGGTGCCCAAGTAGCGCACGGTGGCGGCGCTTCCTTCGTCTTTCAATTCTCGCAGAGCACGAGGACTTCGCGCACGCTTCGGTTCGAGTCGCCCTGCCCCGAGTGGAGCAGCGTCGTTTCGCGCATCTCGACGCTCTCGAAGCGCTCGCGGAAGAGGTTTCGAAAGCGCGCCTGCGGCTCCGCGATTCCGCCTCGCGACCAGCGCTGGAGCAGGAGGCCGCTGTCGAGGGAGTAAGAGACGAGGAGATTCGCTCCCAACTCCCGGACGCGGTCGATGATGCGGCGAAACGCGCCTTCCACGAGTCGACCGTTCGACAGCTCCGACACGTAGCGCCGCGCCCGCTCCGGATAGCGGCCGCGCGTGAGCGCGCCGCCGCGCCGCTCGAGCGGCGGGTAGTCGTACGTCACGAGGGTCTCGAGCACGTGGTAGAAGCGGGAGTAGTTGTCCGCCGTGTAGGGCGGGTCGAAGTACACGAGGCCGACCTCGCCGGGGCAAAGAGGCCCATCCGCGGCGAGCATCCGCTCCGCATCGAGCTGGTAGACGCGATGCTCGCGTGAGCATTGGCGCCTTCCCCACTCGCGACGGATCGCGTCGAGAGCGAGGTGGAACTGTTCCTCGATGTCGATGGTACGGCGTTTCGCCACGG
>JAKEFC010000165.1 GCA_022616235.1 Planctomycetota bacterium | reverse complement strand
CGGACTTGATGAGGATGCCGTGCCTGAGTCCCATGGCGCTGCCGACGAGGATCGCGGTCGGAGTCGCGAGCCCGAGCGCGCAAGGACACGCGATCACGAGCACGCTCGTCGCGTAGGCGAGCGCGACGTGCGACTCCGCGCCGGCGAGCAGCCACCACGAGAGGAACGTGAGCGCCGCGAGCAGGATCACGGCGGGCACGAACCACGCGGACACGCGATCGGCGAGGCGCTCGATCGGCGCCGCGTGCGCCTGCGCCTCGCGCACCATGCGCACGATGCCGGCGAGCACGGTCTCTTCTCCCGCGGCGGCGACTTCGATCTCGAGGCGGCCGCCGAGGTTCAAGCTGGCGCCGATCACGCTGTCCCCCTCCCGCTTCTCGATCGGCATCGATTCGCCGGTCAATAGCGACTCATCGACTGCGCTGGCGCCATGGCGGATCGTTCCATCCGCCGGGATCCGCTCTCCGGCTACGGCGACGATGCGATCGCCGGGGGAGAGCAGCGCGGCGGGCACCGTTTCCTCCACGCCATTCTGCAGGCGGCGCGCGGTCGGCGGCGCGAGCGCGAGCAGCGCGACGAGCGCTTGCCGCGCGCGCTGCCTGGCCTCGGCCTCGAGCCACTTGCCGAGCGACACGAACGTGATCAGAAACGCAGAGGTCTCGAAGAACACGTGGCGCGCGGCTCCGAACACGCCGCACGCCGACAGCGCGGAGTACCCGATCGCCGCTGCGCTGCCGAGCGCCACGAGCGTGTCCATGTTGCTCGAGCCGCGAAGGAGCGCGCGCGCCGCGCTCTCGTAGAATGTTCGTCCCGGCACGGCCTGCACCGCGAGCGCGAAGACGCCTTGGATCCAGTGCGATGGAGCGCCGTTTCCCAGTAGCCACATGGCGAGCGCCACGGGAAGCGTCAGCGCGAGGCCGAAGAGGAAGCGGGCGCGATAGGCGCGCGGCACATCGGAAGCCGCGGGAAGCGGGGCCGCCGCGTGCACTCCGCCGTGGCGATCCAATGTCGCCGACTGCGCACCGCTCGCCGCGCCGCCCGCCGCGGAACGCTGCGCGCCGGCGCGCTCCGCGCGATATCCCGCTCGCCGCACGGCTTCCTCCACCGCGCCGGTCGCCGCCTCTCCCGCGCCCGCCGCAAACACCACTCGCGCCGACTCATCCGCGAGATTCACCGCGGCTTCCACCACGTTCGGAATCTTGCGGAGCGCGGTTTCGACCGAGTGCTTGCAGCCGGCGCAGGTCATCCCGGAGATGCGAAAGTGGACCGAAACGGCAGGCTCCTCGTTGCCCGCGGCCGCGCGCAGCGCGGACTCCGGGGAAGCCGGGGGCCTCTTTCTCGACTTCTTGCGTTCGGCGCCTTCGCTCATGACCGCGCTCTCAGCGCTCGGGGAGTGTTGCCAGGGCCGCTCGGGATCAGTAGCCTACCGCGTTTTCCGCAGTCTGAAAGGAATCCGGCCCATGGCATCCCTCGGTGACCTTCCCGTAGCTCCGAAGTCGATCGAACACCGGCCGACGATCGATCGGCTGCGCGAGCTGACGGCGGAGATGCCGAATGCGCGGGAGACGAGATGCGGAAACTTGAACGTAAGCACCAAAGTGACGTCGCGCTCCAAGAAGTCGACCTTCATTATCGATGATGATCCCGGCCGTTACTCCGGTCCCTGCATCACGCGCGAGGAAGCGGACCGCGTCGCGCGGCTGCAGAACGACTACTTCGTGCGCAAGGACGCGGTCATCGTCGATGGCTACATCGGCAACGATTCGGCGTTTCGCACGCCGGCGCGCCTCATCATGGAGAAATCCTATGCCAACATCGCGGCCATGCAGCACCTTCTCTACTACCCGCTCGAAGCGAAGGACCGCGCCGCGTTCCAACCGGAGTTGACGGTGGTGTACACGCCGGGGCTCGCCGCCAAGGGTTACCCCGATGACCGCCTCATCGCCGTCGACTTGGAGGCCGGCGTCACCCGCGTCTTCAACTCCGACTACTTCGGCGAGTCGAAGAAGGGCGGACTCCGGATGTGGAACGAGCGCGTCTATCGCAAGGGCGGAATCCCGCTGCACGCGGGGCTCAAGTCCGTGCCCGTGAACGGCTCGGAGAGAGTGATGCTGATCGTGGGCTTGTCCGGCACGGGGAAGACTACGACCACCTTCACGCGCCAGAACAACTCGCATCCGGTCCAGGATGACTTCGTGGCGATGATGCCGGGCGGCAAGGTCTACGCCACGGAGAACGGCTGCTTCGCGAAGACCTACGGCCTGAGCGAGAAGGACGAGCCGTCCATCTATCGCGCCGTGACCTGCAAGCACGCCTACCTGGAAAACGTCTCGCAGAACGCTCAGGGGGCGCTGGACTTCTTCGACGAGAGCTACACCCAGAACGGCCGCGCCGTCGTGCGCATGGCCGACATCGACGGCGCCATCGACGCGCGCGAGGTCGGCAAGGCTTCCGTGCTCCTGATCCTGAATCGGAACGAGAACATCATTCCGGCGGTGAGCAAGCTGCCGCCGGAGATCGCCGCGCTCTATTTCATGCTCGGCGAGACCAAGGGCACGAGCGCGGGCGGGGCGGATGAGGCCGGCAAATCCCTGCGAATCCCGGGGACGAACCCGTTCTTTCCGCT
>JAKEFC010000164.1 GCA_022616235.1 Planctomycetota bacterium | reverse complement strand
TTGTCTCGAAGTAAGGGTCCATGGGATCGTCCTGGATCCCAAGTACGTCGATGTCACGCACGTCGCCGTCGATGTCGGCAGAGCGTTGGAGCACTAGGTCGTCGTTCGCTGTGTCGATGCAGGGAGACGAAGCGCCTGCGATATGGGGTGGTGCATCGACGTCGTCTACCAGAACAGCGTCTGCATCATCGGAATCATTCCCAAACAGGTCGAAAGGATCGACAGGGCAGTCGCCCGCCGTGGGAATCATGGGCATTTGCCCAAATAGGAAAGGCAACGTCCGCGCCTGCGGGCACTCGACCCACCAATCCGGTGGGTATGCACTGGGAACGCCAACGTTGTCATCGATGACATTGCCATCGCCGCGCACGGAAGACGAAGCTGCAATGAAAAGACCTGCCCCCGTTCCGTCCGGATCGTCCCCGTGGTTTCGCGCAGTCGTATTCTCGTACAAGGCGCCACGAGCCGCTACGTCGTCGACATCCGGAGAACCTAGCGCCGTCGAACCGACTTCGTACCATACGCCAGCGCCTTGCCGCGCGGTGTTTTCGTGAATGAAATTTCCTTCGATCAAGAGCTGATCGCAAAGCGTGCCCGTCTCGCCGCAGGGAGTATCCGGCGGAAAGTTCCCTCCCACGAGGCGGAGCAACGTCCCGGTCACGAAGAGGCCGCCGCCCTGCTCGTGAACGATATCGCAGCCAACCACTGGAAGCACGACTGTCGTCGGCATGTTGATGTCGTTGTACGCCATGCGGTTTAGCAGGATCCTACAGTTGAAGGTTCTCGTAGGATCCGCCGCGTCTCCGGCGTCCGCGTACATACCGCCGCCGCGAAACTCCTGGCACCATTCGTAAGTCCCAGTTGCTGGACCGTACGCAAGATTGGCTTCAATCTGGTTCGATTCGACGTGTGCGTTGAAGTCGCTTGCCGGGCCGCAGGAAACGTCGGCAATCCACACTCCCGCACCTTGAATCGATTTGTTGTTGAGAATGTCGTTCGAGCACAAGACGAGGTTACCGCCATCTACGCAAACTCCGCCGCCGTTTCGCGGTGCATTGTACTCGCCGGCGATAACGTTCCCATCGATCACGTTCTCACCGATCCACAAGGATGAACAAGCGCTGTAGATTCCGGCACCTCGGCCTCCGCTAGTGCTAACAAGGAGTTCGTTTCCAATGATATCGTTGTACGCAATGACTACACTGTCGCTGTCCAAAACTCCGATGCCGCCGCCCTCGAATTCGAATGGGGCGACAAAGACATCGGTTATGTTTCCAGAAATGATATTTCCGCGGATTTTGACGTCGGCGTCGACGTCGATGATACCGACACCGCCATCCCCACCTGTAATCGTGAATCCTCGCTTGTCGGCACTGGCAGTGGAATTGATTGTGCCTAGGGAGAAGGTAGCTCCCGCGGCCAGCGATTGCGTCACGGTCACGGTTCTCACGTCTGTGCCCGTACCGGCAATCGTCGTTGTTGCCGGCCCATTGGCGCTGATCAACATCAAGACGGTCGTAAAATCCGACAGGTCGATTGAAACGTCTTCCACGTAGGTATCGGGCTGAACGGAGATTATTTCTGCAACACCTGAGCCGGAAGCTGCCATCAGGGCTTCGGTGATTGATGGGTATACAGGGGGTGTCGCACCTGGAATCGAAAACCCAAGCCGCACGATTCGCGTAACGAGCGAAGGCGAAATCTCTTGAACGACACATTGCAGAAAATCGCAACTGTCCGCCACGAACGCGGGACATTCGATCCCCCCAGCGGGCATCCCGCCCCCTTCGCCGCCGCTTGGCCCAAGCGCTTCGCCCTCTGCCATCAACTCGGACACGGTGAGTTGATCCTCGACACTTTCGGCAACTTGAGCACTTTCTTATTCCTCCAGAGGAGCCGGAGCGTCTTCGAATACAGGTTCTGGGAACTCAAGCGTAGTAGAGTCGGGTACCTCGGTCCCAAATTCGTCGAGTAGTTCAGCAAGCGATGGAACGTCGGGAATTGCGTCGGCGCTTCCTAGTTCCGTTTCTTGCTGCGCTTCTTGCAAACAGCCAACTGCTGCAGCATGGTATCGAAGTCCAGGCAGTTTCATGCAGGTGCCGGACCCGACATTGAAGCTCCGATCCATGACCTGCGGAACGACCACGTTCGGTCCGCGCATTGCTAGCGAAATTGGCACATTGGGAGTACCGAGGTTGTCTCGAAAACGTATCCACGCCGTTTGTGGCGGCGTGCCGGATGCGACTCGCGCGAAGAGTCTCAGGACGATTTGGCTTTGGCCTTCCTCGAGGCCTGCCGCCATCGCAGAGTCGAACACCACAGCGACAGTTAGCCCGCTAGGAACGACCCGAACCGATGAATACCAGGGGTCTTGACCCAGTGCCTGTTTCAGATGTGTGCCATCATAAGTGTGATTCAGATACTGGAGCCACGAGGGAAGCTCGAGGCCGAAGGTAAAAGCTTGCAGGAACTTGGTGGAGTCCGGGGGACCAGGAGGCAGCGGTACGCGCACGTGATCGACGACGATCTTGATTTCGACGTTGCAGTTCGGTTTCGTGTCGGGGATCGGTAAGATCCGAAGCCGAAACAGGTCTGCGCCTTCAAGGGAGCTACCAAGCCAAGAGAAGGCTAGAAAGCAAACACATGCCATTACTGTGCGCGATGCAAGAATACCCATACGGCCCGTTTCCCACGCGATGCCCAATCGTCCGTACTGCGGCTCAATCGCGCCGCCCAAGATCGCAACGGTGTGTTCATTGTATGGGCACGCCAGTGCGCGGCAAAGCACCGATTCGCCGGCCAGTGCCACGCTACGCGAGCGCCGGCCGTAGGTCAGCAAGTCGTGGAGCGGGAAGACTTTCCTCACGAGTTGGAACAGGAGTATGCGCAAATCCCTATGCGGGGAGTTGGTGGAGAGTTAGAACCGACAATAGAGTTCGGAAAGTAGACCGGCGCCGGAGTCCCGTGGGGCGCCGGCGCCGGAATGTTCATTGGAGCGCGGCAGCGAGCGCGGCGCGTGGATTCGCTAGAATCCGCTGCCCATGCCTCCGCCCATGCCGCCCGGCCCTTTCGAATCCGACTTCTCCGCCGGGATTTCGGCCACGAGCGCTTCCGTGGTGAGGAGCAGACCGCCGACCGAAGCCGCGTTCTCGAGCGCGGTGCGCGCGACCTTGGTCGGGTCGATGATCCCTTCCTTCAGCATGTCCACGTATTCGCCGGTCAGCGCGTTGTAGCCGAAGCTCCCCTTCGAAGACTTCACGCGCTCGCAGACGATCGCGCCGTCGATCCCCGCGTTCTCCGCGATCTGGCGGATCGGCGCCTCGAGCGCGCGCCGCACGATGTCGACGCCGATCGACTCGTCTTCCTTGAGCGTGAGGTTATCGAGCGCTTTCGAAGCGCGAATGAACGCCACGCCGCCGCCGGGAACGATGCCTTCCTCGACGGCCGCGCGGGTCGCGTGGAGCGCATCCTCCACCCGCGCCTTCTTCTCTTTCATCTCGATTTCGGTCGCCGCGCCGACGTTGATCTGCGCCACGCCGCCGGCGAGCTTCGCGAGCCGCTCTTGCAGCTTTTCCTTGTCGTAGTCCGAGGTGGACTTCTCCATCTCGGTGCGGATCTGCGAGATGCGCGCCTGAATCGCGTCCGACTTCCCGGCGCCTTCGATGATCGTCGTAGTTTCTTTGTCGACCACGACTTTCTTCGCGCGGCCGAGATCGTTCACGGCGATGTTCGCGAGATCGATGCCGAGGTCTTCGAAGATCGCGCGCCCGCCGGTGAGAATCGCAATGTCCTCGAGCATCGCCTTACGGCGATCGCCGAATCCCGGCGCCTTGATCGCGCAGCACGAGAAAGTGCCGCGGAGCTTGTTCACGACCAGCGTCGCGAGCGCCTCTCCCTCGACCTCTTCCGCGATGACGAGGATCGGCTTGCCGGACTGCGCGATCTTCTCGAGCAGCGGCACCAAGTCCTTGATGCTCGCCACTTTTTTCTCGTGGACGAGGATGTACGGATTCTCGAGGGTGCAGTTCATCTGTTCGACGTTGGTGATGAAATGCGGAGACAGGTATCCCTTGTCGATCTGCATTCCCTCGACCCAATCGACCGTCGTCTCGAGGCTCTTCCCCTCTTCGACGGTGATCACGCCGTCCTTGCCGACCTGCTCCATCGCCTCCGCGATCATGGTGCCGATCTCGAAGTCGTTGTTGGCCGCGATCGCGCCGACCTGGGAGATCTCTTTCTTTTCCTTGATCTTCTTCGACATCCGCTTCAGCTCGGCGACGACCTCGTGGACCGCGCTCTGGATCCCGCGTTGCAGCGAGATCGGATTCGCGCCGGCGGTGACGTTGCGGAGCCCTTCCTCGTAGATGCTGCTCGCGAGCACGGTCGCCGTCGTCGTGCCGTCGCCGGCGGTGTCGGAGGTCTTCGACGACACTTCCTTCACCATCTGCGCGCCCATGTTCTCGAACGCATCCTCCAGCTCGATCTCCTTCGCCACCGTGACGCCGTCCTTGGTGACGGTCGGCGGGCCGAATGATTTTTCGAGCACTACGTTTCTCCCGCGCGGGCCCAACGTCACCATGACCGCCTGCGCCAGCTTCTTCACGCCACGCCGCACCGCTTCGCGCGCTTCGTGGTCGAATGCGATCTTTTTCGCTCCCATCGAAACCAACTGCCTTTCTTCGCCCGCCACCTCAGCTACGCGCGTCGCGCACATCGCGGCGCCGGGCCGACTTTTCTCTGCATTAGCCTCTAGACTCGTTCACGCCGGGCATCCGCCCGCCGTACGCTTTGGCCACCGTTTCTTGCGGCCTGCGCCGCTTCTCGCCCGTTCCGTCCGGACTAGTCCTCGATGACCGCGAGTACGTCGTCTTCGCTCATGATGAGGAAATCATCCCCGTCGACCTTGATCTCGGTGCCCGCGTACGACGAGAAAATGATGTGGTCGTTCTTCTTCACCTGGAATTTCGCGCGCGAGCCGTCCTTGAGCAGCTTGCCCTCGCCGATCGAGATGACGCGCCCCTCCTTCGGCTTCTCCTTGGCGGTGTCGGGGAGCACGATGCCTCCCTTGGTCTTCTCTTCCGCCTTCAACCTCTGCACGACGATCTTGTCGCTGAGGGGACGCAGCTTGGTCTTGGTCGACATTGTTACTCCCTACCTTTCCTTTCCCATTATGTTCCGACCGCGCACGCACTCGCCCAGCGCGATCTCCCGCGCTCCCGGGCCGGCGGTCGACGATTCACGATTCGAGATGGCGCCTAACGAGCTTCCACACGAGCCGGCGGAAGTGCACCGGCACCACCGGTTTTGGAACGAGAGCGAATCCCCCGGCTTCCAGCACGGCGCGCTCCAACTCCTCGTTCGATTCCCCGCTCATGAGGATCGCCGGAAGGAAGAGTCCAAGTTCGACGCGCAAACGGCGCAACACTTCGAGGCCGGTCAGATCCGGCATGTTGTAGTCGAGCACCAGGAAATGAATCCGCTCCAAGGTTCGCGGCGCACGCCCGGCAGCTCCCTCGCGTCTCTCCCGCCCATGCTCTCGGCTGCCACGCTCCGAGGCCTCCGCATCCGTGGCGCTCTCGAGTTGGCGGCGGAGGAATTCCAACGCGACGTTTCCGCACTCGACTTCCTGGGTTCGAAATCCTTCCAGGGTCAAGAGCGCAGCGACGCTGTCGCGGCTGCGAAGATCGTCATCCGCAACTAAAACTCCGAATCCCGCCGCAGACAACCCGCCCATGAAGCCGTTCCCAAAGGAGAACCCGTGCGTGGCTCGGCCGCGCATCGGAGATGGAGGCGCCGACTTCGCATCTCGGCGCAGCGTGCCAGCCTCCAAATTTGCCAGCCTCCAAGTGCGCCAGCCTCCCAATTTGCCGGCCGCCCGAACAGTGCCGTGTGGGGAGCGCCGTCGCAAAGCGTGTTCCGGGGCCAGGTAGTGGCGGGCAGGAGCGGTTAACTGCCGAGAAGCCCGAGACTTAGTTGGATCGGCTGCCCCAGGAAGTATGGCGCAAGCTGCCATCGTGACAGTCCCCGATCGGGGCCGGAAAAACCGAAGTGTCAAAGTGACAGCCGGAGCCGGCAAGAGGCGCAGAGGGCAGGATCGGGGTCAGTTTTTCGAGGAGGTCAGCTCGGCCCCGTGCGGCGGCGGCGCCTTCGGCCCCGCCGGCGCCCCGAGGAACTCGGCAGGTCTGCCCCCCCGCTGCCCGCGTCGTGGCGAGGAAGTTTTCCCACCCGCGCCCCGGCGCTGCGGCGGCGCTCGTGCACGTGACTCTCTTCGCGCCGCGCGCCAAGGTGCGAGCGCGCTCCTCGCTCCGGCTGCGAGTGCTTGCGGGCGCCGTGCACTCCCGAGCGGCGCGTATCTGCGCGGCGGACCCCGCGCCGCTCGCCGCCGCGCGCGCCGCGCGCCGCGCCCCCGCGGCCCGCCCGCCTGCGCTCGTCGTCGCGAATTCGGCGGCGCGGCCTCGTCGGCGTCCAATCCTGAATCTCATCGATCGCGAAGCCGACCTCCCGCATCACTCGCTCCCATTCCATCCACTCGCGATCGGTCACGAGCGTGATGCTTTCGCCGCTCCCGCCGGCGCGGCCCGTCCGGCCGATGCGGTGTACATAGGTCTCGACCTCCTCCGGCACATCGAAATTGACGACGCGCGTAACTTTCTCGATGTCGAGGCCGCGTCCCGCGACATCGGTGGCGACGAGAGTGAACAGCTTGCGCGCCTTGAAAGCTTCGAGAATCTTGAAGCGCTTCTCCTGCTCGTGCTCGCCGTGCAGCGACCCCGCGCTGTATCCGAGGCCCCACAGCGTTCGATCCAGGTCGATCACTTCGCGCCGCGTGTTGCAGAACACGATGCACGTATCGAGCGGATAGCGATCGAGGAGATCGAGAATGAAGCCTTCCTTGTCGCCGGAGTGCAGCCGTATGAATCTCTGCCGTATCTCAGGTGCCGCGGCCATCTTCGAAACGGTCGATATCGACACCGGATCGCGCATGAATCGATGCGTCAGCTTCTCGAGGCGCGGCGGGACGGTGGCGGAAAAGAGCATCGTCTGCCGATCGTGCGACACGCGCGCGATGATCTCCTCCACTTCGTCGATGAAGCCCATGTCGAGCATGCGGTCAGCCTCATCGAGGACGAGGTGGCTCACCCATCCGAACGACAGCGATCCCTCGCGCAGAAAATCCAGGATGCGGCCGGGGGTGCCGACGACCACTTGGGCGCCCGTCCGGAGCCGCAGCATCTGCGTGCTCGCGTGCATCCCGCCTACGACGAGCGCGGTCTTCACCCCCATTTCCGAGCCCAGCGTGGCGGCGACCTGCTCGACCTGTTGCGCGAGTTCGCGCGTGGGACAAAGCACCACAGCTTGCGCCGCTACGCGCTGCGGATCGATCGTGCCGATCATCGGCGCGCAGAAAGCGAGCGTCTTTCCCGTGCCGGTCTCCGCCTGCCCGATCACATCCTTGCCCTCGAGGATGAGCGGGATCGCCAATTGTTGAATGGGAGTCGGCCGCACGAAGCCCATGGCGCGTATGCAGGAGAGCACCGCGGCGTGCAGAGCGAAATCCTCGAACGTCGGTTCCGTCATTCTCTTTCTCTGCGTTGGCCGGCCTTCGACCGCCGGCCGCACTTGGCGCTCGGCCGCGCGGGATGGAGAAACCGTGGCGCAAAGAGTAGATTGAGGGATGGCGCCAAGATTGGCAAACCTTTCAACGCGGCGGAGGCGTCTCGCTTCGAACTCTCGCGATTGCTAGAATCCCGCGCCTTGTCGATTCCCGGCATCCAACGAGCGAATTCGCGCTCCGCGCCGCGCGGCAGGCGGATCTTGGAGCGGAATCCGCCGCGGCGCCCGCCGCGGCGAGAATGGCGGCGCGAGTCGAGGACGAGCAATGAAAATCTCAGTAATCGGCACTGGCTACGTCGGTCTCGTCGCGGGCGCCTGCTTCGCGGACACTGGCAACGACGTAATTTGCATCGATCACGATGCAAATAAGATCGCGCGGCTCCAGCGGGGCGAAATCCCATTTTTCGAGCCTGGTCTCGGCGAGTTGGTCGCGCACAACGTCGCGGAAGGGCGCCTTTCCTTCACCACGGACCTCGCCTCCGGCGTCGCCGGCGCGCGGGTCGCGTTCATCGCCGTGGGAACTCCGATGAGCGATGACGGCGAGGCCGATCTGCGCGCGGTGAAAGACGTGGCGCGCGCCATCGCCCAGGCGATGACGGGGCCGATGATCATCGTCAACAAGTCCACCGTGCCGGTCGGTACGAACCGGCTCCTTCGCGGCCTCATCCGAGAGACGGCGCGCTATCCCCTCGACATCGTGTCGAATCCGGAATTCTTGAAGGAGGGGGCCGCGATCGAGGACTTCATGAAGCCGGACCGCGTCGTCATAGGCACCGACAGCCCCGAGGCGGCGGAAGTGATGCGGGACATTTATGCGCCCTTCGTGCGCACGGGGAAGCCGATCCTCGAAATGGACCCCGAATCCGCGGAGGTCTCCAAGTACGCGGCGAACTCCCTGCTCGCCACGAAGATCACGTTCATGAACGAAGTCGCCCGCATCTGCGAAGTCGTCGGCGCGGATGTCTCCAAGGTCCGCCAAGGGATCGGCAGCGACGCGCGCATCGGCCATCAGTTCCTGTTCCCCGGCGTCGGCTACGGCGGCTCCTGCTTCCCGAAGGACATTCGCGCCTTCACCCTGCTCGGCCGCCGCAAGAATGCTCCGCTACAAATCCTCGAGGTCGTCGAACGCGTCAACTCGGAGCAGAAGCGGCTCCTTGCCCAAAAAGTCGTGCGACGATTCGGGGAAAAATTGCAAGGCCGCGTCTTCGCGATCTGGGGCCTCGCGTTCAAGCCGAAGACCGACGACATGCGCGAGGCTCCATCCCTCGTAGTGATCGACGAGCTGCTCGCGCGCGGAGCGCGCGTGCGCGCCTTCGACCCGGAAGCGCGTAAGACCGCGGCGGCGATCCTCGGCGATCGGATCGAGATCACGGAGCGCCCCTACGAGGCGCTCGCCGGCGCCTCCGCGTTGCTCGCGCTCACGGAGTGGAACGAATTCCGGCGCCCCGATTTCGACCGCATCAAGAGCCTGCTCGAGGAGCCCGTGATCTTCGATGGGCGCAACATGTACGATGCCGCGCGCGTCATGAAGCTGGGCTTCGAATACTACGGGATCGGCGTCAGGGACTCGGCCTATGAGTGATCGGCGCGTCTTGATCACGGGCGGTGCGGGGTTCATCGGCTCGCATCTCGCGGATCTCTTCCTCGAGCGCGGCTATCGCGTGATCGTCATGGACAACTGCTCCACCGGCCGCATGGAGAACATCGAGCACATGTTCGGGCAGCGGCGTTTTTCCTTCATCCACCAGGATGTGACGCAGTACATTCACGTTTCGGGCGAGCTGTTCGCGATCTTGCACCTCGCCTCCCCGGCGAGCCCGCGCGACTATCTCGAGCTGCCGATCCAGACTCTCAAGGTCGGTTCTTTGGGCACGCACAAGGCGCTCGGGCTCGCCAAGGAGAAGGGCGCGAGGTTTCTGCTCGCCTCGACCTCCGAAGTCTACGGCGATCCGCTCGTGCATCCGCAGTCCGAGAATTACTGGGGAAATGTCAACCCCGTCGGAATACGCGGCGTGTACGATGAAGCCAAGCGCTTCGCGGAAGCCCTGACCCTCGCGTACCATCGGACGCACGGCGTGGAGACCCGCATTGCTCGAATCTTCAATACTTACGGGCCGCGCATGCGATTGGATGACGGCCGCGCGCTCCCCGCGTTCATGTGTCAGGCGCTCCGCGGCGAGCCGATCACCGTGTTCGGGAGCGGCGCCCAGACGCGCTCCTTTTGCTACGTCTCGGATCTCGTCGAGGGAATCTTCAAGCTATTGCATTCCGAAGAAGTAGATCCGGTGAATCTCGGCAACCCGAACGAAGTGACGATCGTAGAGTTCGCGAAGGAAGTGATCGCGCTGACCGCCGCGCGCAGCGACATCGTGTACCAGGCGCTTCCGGAGGACGATCCCAAGGTGCGGCGGCCGGACATCACGAA
>JAKEFC010000163.1 GCA_022616235.1 Planctomycetota bacterium | reverse complement strand
GGCAAGAACATCCATCTCTCGAGCGGCCGTCTCCACGCTTGGTACCCGCAGCAGCCGCAGGCGGCGACCGCTTGGGAGGCGCGCATCGACGAGTTGTTCGGACTGATGGATCGCGAACTCGACGACGCGGTGCGCAAGAAGTACTGCGATGAAATGGAGTGTCTCGTCGCGGAGAATTGTCCCAAGTTCTTTCTCGTCGCGCCGAACGCCTACGCAATGGCGAAAAAGACCGTCGGCAATCTGTGGCCGAGCGTACTCCGGCCTCAGCTCACGTGGAACGTCGAAGAACTCTACCTGAACGTTTTCGCGGAACCCTAGAGCCTTCTCATGGAAGGCTCTTAGCCGACGGCGCGTCGGTGAGAGGGGTCGAGACTTCGAACGATGTGGACCTTCATCCTCCGGCGCCTGCTCGCCGTCCCTCCGCTCCTCTTCGGCGTCGCGCTCATTACCTTCGTATTGCAGCGCTCATCACCCGGCGACTTCTTCGCCCAAATGCGGGCGGATCCTTCCAAGTCGACCGACGACGTACTCGTCCAGATGGCGAACGCGGGATTCCTCCGCGAAGTCGCGCCGGCGGAATCGGCGGCACTGGGCGTCTTCGAGTTGGACGGCACGCGATGGGAATTCGCCGCGGCGGGCATCCGCAAGAACGGCGCCGCGATCGCGCCCGCCAAGGCGACGGAGCTGCGCGACTTTCGCTTGGGAGGAGAGCGCTACTACACGGACACATTTGGCACTCTCTTTCGCAAGGTCGGAGTGATCGAGGGCTTCGGGATCTGGGCGTGGAACGCGGTGCACGGCGACTTCGGCGTTTCTCTCAAGTGGCGGCGCCCCGTCTTCTCGCTCATCGGGGAATGCCTCTGGAATACGCTCAAATTGAGTCTTGCAGCGCTGGCAATCGCCTGGGGAATCGCCTTGCCCCTCGGGGTCCTCGCCGCGGTGCGCCCCAATTCCCTCGCGGATCATCTGTGCGCGTTCCTTTCCTTCTTCGGGCTCTCGATCCCTTCGGTCTTCTTCGCGCTCCTCATGGTGCTGTTCGCGAGCTACACGGGGTGGTTTCCGATCGGCGACATGCGGGATGTCGTGCACTACGACAGCTTCAGTTTCTGGGGCAAGGTCCTGGATGAATTGCACCACCTCTGCCTCCCCGCGCTCGTGATCGGGACGACCGCGATGGCCGGCTACATGCGCCAGACGCGGGGCAACATGGTGGAGGCACTGGGGCAGGACTTCGTACGGACGGCGCGCGCGAAAGGGGTCGCCGAGCGTGGCGTGTTGTTCAAGCACGCGCTCAGAAACGCGATCAACCCTTTGATCACGCTCTTTGGCTACTCGCTCGCGGCGCTCCTCACCGGATCCTTCCTCGTCGAGGTAGTCATGAATTGGCCGGGACTCGCGCGCCTCGTCTACGACGCGATCTTCGCCAAGGATGAGCCCGTCATGATGGCGGCGGTGCTCATGGGTTCCACTCTCCTCGTCGCCGGCAATCTCGTCGCCGATCTCCTCCTCGCATGCTCGGACCCGAGAGTGCGGCTGTCATGACGAGCGTGCAGGCAGCGGAGAAGGAGGCGCCGCGAGCGGCGGCGCCGAGCGCGCGCGGCCCCTGGCGAAACGTCTGGCTGCGGCTGCGAAAGAACCGGATCGCCATGGCCGGCGCGGCGATCCTCGCGCTCCTCTACATCGTCTCCTGCTTCGCGGGGTTTCTCGCCCCCTACGACTACAAGGCGGGGAGCCCGCGCACGAATCTCTACGGTCCGATGCTGCTCGGCGGCTACGAAGTGCTGCCGGTCGTGGAGCGCAGCACCGATGAGTCGGGGGCGGTACGGGACACGCCGCAGACGCTCATCATCACGGACCCGCAGAGCGGCGCTGAGCGCGAGGTGCCTCGGCTCGCGCACGTCTGGCGCTGGGGAGCGGGGATCGCGTTCCGCAACGCGGATGGGGAATTCACCCTGCGCCCGCATGTACGCGCGCTCGTGGATCGGCTGGTCTACGACGAGCACGGCGAGGCGAAGTGGAAGCTCGGCGTAGAGCGCGAAATGCTCCTGCCGATCGAGTTCTTCGCCGACGGTCCGGAGCACGAGGTGTTTTCGCTCTGCGGGTTCTTTCCCATTCGAGGCACAAAGCACCTGTTCGGCGTGCGCGCCCCCGAAGGCGACCCCCGCTTCACGACGAATCACGTGGCGGGGATCTATCTCCTCGGCACGGATAAGTCGGGGCGTGACCTCTTCTCGCGCATTCTCTACGGGGGCCAGGTTTCGCTCTCCGTGGGCCTCATCGGCATCCTGATCAGCATGACGATCGGACTCCTGGTCGGCGGCGTCTCCGGGTACTTCGGCGGTTACGCCGACTATGCGCTGATGCGCTTCGTGGAGCTGATCATGGCGATCCCGGGGATCTATCTGATCCTTTGCCTCCGCGGCGCGTTCCCGGCCGACCTCGACAGCCGCGAGACGTATCTCTTGATCGTCGTCGTCCTCGCGCTCGCGGGGTGGGCCTCTACGGGGCGCGTGATTCGCGGCATGGTGCTCTCCATCAAGGAACAGGAGTACGCCCAGGCGGCGCGCGCGCTCGGCGCCACGAACTCGCGGGTGATTCTGCGCCACATCCTGCCGAATACCGCGTCCTACGTGATCGTCACGGCGACCCTCTACATCCCCTATTACATCCTCGGCGAGGTCGCGCTCTCCTTCCTGGGGCTGGGGATCACGGAGCCGCAATCTTCCTGGGGACTCCTGTTGCGCGACGCGCAGAGCACGGAGATCCTGAAGTACAGCCCCTGGCTCGTGCTCCCCGGATTCTTCATCTTCGTGGCAGTACTCGCCTACAATTTCCTCGGCGATGGACTGCGCGACGCGGCGGATCCGCGCGCGGTGCTCTGGCGGAGATTGCCGACCTGAGCACGACACGGAGAAAGGAGGGATCGATGTACGCACGCTGTCCGCTCGCGTTGGCGTCGATCCTGCTCGCCTCCACCGCCGGCTGCGCGAGCCATCCCGCCGCGGAGATCGTCTACCTGAATGGCAACGTGTATACAGTCGATTCGCGGCAGCCGCGCGCGCACGCCGTCGCGGCGCGCGAAGGGCGGATCGTCTACGTCGGCGATGACGCGGGGGCGCGCGCATTCATAGGCGGCGCCACGGAAGTCGTCGAATGCGAAGGCGCCGCCGTGTACCCCGGATTCACGGATGCACACGTACACCTCGAAGGGGTCGGCGCGCGGGAGCTGCGCTTCGACCTCACCGGCACCACCGGCATCCCCGACCTGCTCCGGCGTCTGCGCGAGCGCGTGGACGCCGCGCGCGCGGGCGACTGGATCGTAGGCAGGGGCTGGATCGAGACCGGTTGGGAGCCGCCGCGTTTCCCGACCCGCTTCGATCTCGACACGGTCGCGCCGGAGAATCCGGTCCTCCTCTACCGGAGCGATGGCCATGGCGCGGTCGCGAACGGCCGCGCGCTCGCGCTCGCCGGGATCACGCGTGCGGCGGAGGATCCGCGCGGCGGCGCCGTCTTGCGCGGCGAGGATGGCGAGCCAACCGGGATGCTCACCGACAACGCGGTCGCGCTCGTCGAAGAGCTGATCCCTCGGGCTCCCGCGGCGGAACGGCGGCGCGCCCTGGTCGCGGGCGCGCGGATCTATGCCGAGCGGGGCTGGACCGCAGTCCAGATCGCCGGCGCGCCGGCGGAGGAACTGGCGGATCTCCGCGCGCTGGTTGCGGACGGCTCGATCCCGCTTCGCGTCTACGCGGCGCTCCTCTACGCGGATCCCGCGACGCCGGGGCTGGCGGAGCTGTTCTCCGATGCGGCGCGCGCGCGCGCAGATGGCGGCGGTACGCCGGCGCGCGTAACCGTGCGCGCTCTCAAGGTCGTGCTCGATGGCGCGCTCGGATCGCGCGGCGCCGCGCTGCTCCTCCCCTACCTGGATGCACCGGGCGCTGGCTACTTGCTGCACGGCGATGAAGAGCTGCTCGAGCTATTCACCGCGGCGCTACGCGCCGGCGTGCAGGTCGAGACTCACGCCATCGGCGACCTCGCGAACCGCCGCATTCTGGACCTCTACGAGCGCACTTTCGCGCTCGTGCCCCCCACAGAGCGCGCGATTCCGGAGCCGCGCTGGCGCGTGGAGCACGCGCAGATCGTCGACCCCGCGGATCTCCCCCGCTTTCGGAGTCTCGGCGTGATCCCTTCGATGCAGCCATCGCACGCCATCTCCGACCTCCACTTCGCGCCGAGCCGGATCGGCGCCGAACGCCTTCGCGGCGCCTACGCGTGGCGCTCGCTCATCGAGCAGGGGTCGATCATCGCCGCCGGGAGCGACGCGCCCGTGGAAGTGGGCAATCCAATCATCGAGTTCTACGCCGCCGTCGCGCGGCGCGATCTCGAGGGCTACCAAGGTCCGGAGTGGTATCCGGAGCAGGCGGTCTCGCGCGAGGACGCGCTCCGCATGCTCACGATCTGGCCCGCTTTCGCGGCGTTCGAAGAGGAGTGGCGCGGCAGCATCGAAGTCGGCAAGGCGTGCGATCTCAGTATCTTCTCGCGCGATCTCATGACCGTGGACACGGATCTGATCTTGGGCGCGAAGTGCCTCATGACCGTCGTCGGCGGCAA
The DNA here is from genome assembly GCA_022616235.1 of Planctomycetota bacterium. Classification (GTDB taxonomy): domain Bacteria; phylum Planctomycetota; class UBA8108; order UBA1146; family JAKEFC01; genus JAKEFC01. The sequence continues at coordinate 138 of JAKEFC010000163.1, read as the reverse complement.
GATCGCCTATCGCCGCCCGCGGAACTAGCCTGAACGACCGCACTCAGCGCCGTGCGAATCGCGGTCTTGAAAGGCTGCGTCAAGCCGCAATGCCAGTAAGTTTAGGCCCATCCTGTTTTCTCGACACGATTTAGGGAG
>JAKEFC010000162.1 GCA_022616235.1 Planctomycetota bacterium | reverse complement strand
CCTTCCTACGCGCTTCGCTTCGCCGAGGCGATCGTCGCGCGCGGACTGAAGATCCACTGGTCGAGCGACCTCAAGATCGACAAATACTTCACCCCCGAGCGCTGCGAGCTGCTCCACCGGAGCGGGCTTCGCTCCGCCGCGTTCGGGATCGAGAGCGGCTCCGACCGCATCCTCGCGCTCATGCGGAAGGGGTGCGACCGCGAGACGATGACGGCGGTGAATCGGTCGTTCCACGCGGCCGGCATCGCCACGGAGTGGATGACGTTCACGGGGCACCCGGGGGAGACCTTGGAGGAAGGGCTCTCGACCGTCGCGTGGATCGATGAAGAGTCGGAGCGGGTGGATCTATTCATCGCCGGCGAGTTCGGCTTACAGCCCGGCTCGCACATCGCGCTCCATCCGGAGCGCTACGGCCTCAGGGCGGTGACGTTCGCGGAGGAGGACGATCTTCGACTCTATGCGCTCTTCGAGGAGCGCTCCCCCGCGCGCCGGAGCGAAGGTGGCGAGGACGAGCGGCTCGAGCGCGCCATCGAGCGCGTCGCGGCGGGCTACGCGCTCAACCACTATCCGTGGGCGGGCGCCGTCTCCACCCATCACTCGTTCCTCTATTTCCTCCGCTACGGGCAGAGGGCGTTCCGGCTGCCGGCGCTCCGCGCGGCGGCGGCGCTGCCGCCCGCGCGGCCGGGGCGCGACGGACGCGCGCCCGCGGCGCTCGGCGCGCTCAGGGAGCCGCATCGCTTTTCCGTGGACGCGATCGCGCGCGCCGAGCGGGCTTTTCTCGAGACCTATCTGCGGGGCGCGATGAAGTCGCGCGCGGCGGGGCGGCGGCGCGAGATGGTTTCGCTTGCGCCGATCTCGCTCGCGACCTATCGCGCGGCGGCCGCGGCGGCGGCGCCGCTCGCGGCGATGCGGGGGTAGCGGCGATCGCGCCGCGCTCGGCGGGACGCGGAAAGAGCGCGCGCATCTCCGGCGGCAGCTCCGCTTCGAAAGCCATGCGCTCGCCGCTTCGCGGGTGCGTGAAGCCGAGCGCCGTCGCGGCGAGGAGCAAGCGCGGCGCGCGCCTCGGCTCTTCGCCGCCAGCCTTGCGATCGAGCGGATAGAGAGCATCGCCGATGACGGCGTGCCCCAGCTCGGCGAGCTGGACGCGGATCTGGTGCTTCCGGCCGGTCGAAAGCTTCACGCGGAGGAGTGCCGAATCCGCATCGCTCGCGATCGTCTCGTATTCCAACTCGGCGCGCTTCCCGCCGTCTCGCGTGCGCGTGGAGCGAACGCTGCCGTCGGGCAGCTCGACCAGCCGCGACGAGATGCGGCCCGCGCGTTCGCCCGGCACGCCCTCCACGCAGGCGTGATAGACGCGATCCACGGTGTGGTCGAAGAACTGCTGCTTCAAGGAGTGATACGCGGCGCTGTTCTTCGAGAAGACGAGCAGGCCGGAGGCATCGAGGTCGAGGCGATGGATGATCCCGAGGCGCGCGGCGCGATCGGAGTGCCGGAGATAGCGCTTGAGGATGGCGAACGCGGTGGGGCGCCGCTCCTCGGGAGTGGTGCTCGCGAGGAGTCCCGCGGGCTTGTGGACGACGATCAGATCGCGGTCTTCGTGCACGATGTCGAGCGGAGCGACTCCCTCGACCGCGCGGCCGGGGCGCGGCTCGATCCGCACCTCGCCGGCGCCGGAGACTTCCTGCTTCAAGTTGCGGGCGGGGGAGCCGTTCACGAGCACGCGCCCCGTTTCCACCATGCGCTTCAGCGTGCGGCGCTTCGCGCCGGGCATCATCGCCGCGAGGATCTCGTAAAGGGACTGCGCCATGTGAATGCGCGAGGATAGCGAGGCGCGGCGAACCGAACAACCAGAGCCGCTCTCCAAACCCCCGCATTCCACGATGGCGCTTCTAACGGTGGGGGGACGTTGGAGTGCGTGTGTATTCTGCGGCGCTTCGCCGCCTTGGAGTGCGGTGGCTCGACACCGCCTTACCCCGCATTCTTGCGCAGCGACGCGGCAATAACTCTCCCCGGTGTCGAGGCGCTGGCCCGCTCCGCGATTGGCGCGGCTCTGGAGCTAGCCCCTGGTGTCGAGGCTCCGCCTCGACACCGAGCCGCCGCGGCTCTGCCGCATCTCCGTAACACGGGCCGGCACCTACCGCATTGTCACGTCATCAGAGGCAGAGCCTCGGGTCCGCACGTGACGAAGCAGAGCCTCGTCACGAAAGGCGGCGTCAAGCCGCAGCACTCCATGCGTGAAGCGTCGGGCGCTTTCCGACATTCCCCAATTGCACGCAGCTACTCTCCGAGGCGTTTCGCTTTCGTGATCGTCTCCGTGCGGAGGAGCGCGCCCGCGGGGAGCGAGTACACGCGGCGCGTGGCGGGGAGCCGAAGTTCGCCGAGCGCGATCTCGCCGTCCAGGAGGGCGAGTTCGCCGCAAGCTGCCGGCCGCGCGGGGTGGACCGCGTAGGCAGAAAGCGCGCAAGTCGCCGGATCGAGGTAGAGGAGCCAGCGATCGGAGCCGGCCGCCGCCGGAAACGTGACCGTCACGGCGAGCGCGGGCGCGCCGCGAATTCTCGCGAGCGCGCCCTGGGGCGCGATCGCCGCTTGCGCGCGATCGAGATTCATCGGCAGTCCATAGGTGAAGGCATAGCGATTCCGGAGGCGCTCCATCTCCGGCGGCGTGAGGCCCAAGCGGAAAAGCTCCTCCGGAGCGACATCGTGCCGGCCGTTCACTACCGCGCTGTACGCGCCGTCCTTGTACGAGACCGTGATGCGGTTGCTCCCTTCCGCGATCTTGACGTGGAAGTCGCCGCGCGCGTTGTCGAATACCAGCTCGACGCTCCGGACCGCGCCCTGCGCGGAGCGCTCTTCGAGGGCGAGCCAGAGCATGGCGCGTCCCCATTCCCGCCCGGGATCGTGATAATCGCGGCACT
>JAKEFC010000161.1 GCA_022616235.1 Planctomycetota bacterium | reverse complement strand
ACCTTCGCGCGGAAGCAGGCCGGCTGGGGGTAGGCGGGGTCATCGCGCCGAACTTCGCCATCGGTGCGGTCCTGATGATCGAACTCGCGGCGAAGGCGGCGCGATTCTTGGACAAGATCGAGATCATCGAGCTGCATCACGCGCAGAAGATCGACGTTCCCTCCGGGACCGCGCTCAGAACCCGCGAGCGACTCCAAAAGAGCCTCGCGACGGACGCGACGATTCCGATCCACAGCGTGCGCCTGCCGGGGTTCCTGGCGCACCAGGAGGTGATGCTCTCGGGACTCGGCGAGTGTCTCACGATCCGCCACGACACGAGCGATCGGCGCTGTTACATGCCCGGCGTCTTGCTTGCGATCCGCCGCGCCCCGGTGCTCCGCGAATTGGTCATCGGCCTGGAAAACCTGATCGATCTTTGAGCGGCCGCCGCCGCTGCGAGCCGCTGCTTTGCGGCAATCGGAACCGGACCACTCGGAAAGACGTGACGATGTCGAGCTTCACTCGGAAGCGAACAGCCTTGCCAATGGTCGCGCTGCTCATCCTGGCGAGCGCCGGCGCGCCGCGCGCCTTCGCCGGCGACCCCGAACTGGATGCGGCGCTCGTAGCCTCGGACACGGACGCGATCATCGCGCGAATCGGAGTGTTGGCAAAGACCGACCCCGAGCTTGCGGTGGCATTGGTCCCCGCGGCCTATTCCGCGATCGAACAACTCGGCGATGCGGGGATGCTGCCGGAAGATCGCTTTCGCGTGTTCAAGAAAGCGGCGTCCGCACTCGCCTCGATACGCGCCGGCGGCGCGATCGCCAAGATCGAGGAGGCGATCGCGAAGTCGAAAGACTCGCGCATTCGTTTCTTGTGCCTGCACGCGGCGCTGCTCAGCGCGAACATCGATGCGGTGAAGATCAGCATCGTCGCGCTCAAAGATGCATCGCCCTTCATATCGGCGACGGCCGCACGCTGCCTCGGCCGCAGCAAGAAAGCCGAAGCGATCTATCCGCTGGTGGCCGCGATGGAGCGCTGGGAGACGCCCGCGACGCGTGAGACCGCGAAGAAGGGGCGGAAGTCGGTTTCAGAACTGGATACCGGCAAAGCATGGCTCGCCTGCCGCGACGCCCTCTACCGGCTCACGGGGGAGAGCATGTTCGCGGCGGCCGACTACAAGAATTTCCTCAAACTCCGCTTCGACAGCATCGATCCGGCGAAGATCGACATCGAGAAGATCGAGGCGGAGAAGGTAACCGGTGTCGGTCTGTTCGGCCTCGAGATCACCGGGATCAACATCGCGTTCGTCCTCGACATCTCGGGGAGCATGGAGGCCACCGACCCGCTCACTCCGGAGCAAGAGGAGAAGCTGAACAAGAGGCGCACCGGCGTCTCGGGTGCGGAGGATGAGGAGCTGAAGGCGATGATCGAGATCCGCAAGAGGATCTTGCGCGCGAAGCGGGAGGTCACGCGGGCGATTCGATCTTTGCCGGAGGACCGCAACTTCAACTTGATCGTGTATTCCACCAAGGTGAAGAGTTGGAGCGAGAAGCTGGTTGCGGCGACCGCCAAGAACAAGGACGCCGTGGCGGAGTTCATCGAGGCGATCGTTCCGGAGGGCGTCACCGTCACGGATGATGCGCTGCTCGCGGCGTTCGAGGATCCGAGCATCGATACGATCTATCTCGTCACCGATGGCGCGCCGACCCACGTCGGCACGAGCGGTCCGGGCCTGCCGCCGGACGCGAAGGAACTCATGGACAGGATCGTGAAGGACACGGCGGCTCGGAACTACCTGCGCGGCGTACGTCTCTTTGCGCTCGGCTTCAAGGAGGCGGAGGAAGAATTCCTCAAGAAGCTCGCCAAGGAGAACGACGGCCTTTATCGGCGGATCGAGTGAGGGCGGGTAGCAGGGCAGCCACAGCGGCGCTTGCAGTAGAAGGATCATGATTAACTCGGGGTAGAGCCGATCATCTCGGATGGCGCTCGCTGCGTCCGCTCGGAGCGACGTCCTGGCCCGTGCCTTCACCGCAAAAGGACTTGCCATGAGCGATGTTTCTGTCGTCGTCGTGGATGGCGTTCGCACCCCCTTCGTCAAGGCGGGCGCCGACCTCTCGGCCACGCCCGCGTGGGAGTTGGGCCGCGCGGCGACGCGCGAGCTGCTCGCGCGCGCGCCGGTCGCCCCGAGCGAGATCGACGAAGTGATCTTCGGCTGCGTCGCCCAGCCGTCCGATGCCGCCAACGTCGCCCGGGTCATCGCGCTCAGGGCCGGCGTGTCGCGCCACGTTCCCGCGTTGACCGTGGGAAGAAATTGCGCTTCCGGGATGGAGGCGGTGACGCTGGCCGCAGAGCGCATCCGGAGCGGCCGCGCGAAGGTGATCCTCGCGGGCGGAGTCGAAGCGATGAGCGGAGTGCCGCTCGAATACCCTCCCTCGTTCGCCCGCAAGCTCGGTGCATTCGCGCGCGCGCGCGGCTTGCTGGCGCGCCTCGCGTCCCTGACCCGCTTCCGCCCGCGCGACTTTCGTCCGGTCATCGCTTTGGAGAAGGGGCTCACCGATCCGATTTGCGGCGAGATCATGGGGCTGACCGCCGAGCGCCTCGCTCGCGAATTCGGCATTGGCCGCGAGGAACAGGATCGCTTCGCGCTCCAGAGCCATCAGCGCGCGCTCGCGGCGCGCGCGCGGTTCGGCGAAGAGATCGCGCCGTTCGCCGTGCCGCCGGGACTCGAGCGCCGGATCGAGAGCGACCTCGGGCCCCGCGAAGGGCAGTCCCTCGAAGCGCTCGCGCGCCTGCGGCCCTTCTTCGATCGCTCCCTGGGATCGGTCACGGTAGGGAATTCCTGCCCGGTGACCGATGGCGCCGTCGCACTCCTCATCATGAGCGAAGAGCGGGCGCGTGCGGCGGGCGCGCGCCCGCTCGGGCGCATCCGTTCCCACGCCTATAGGGGGTGCGATCCCGCGCGCATGGGGCTCGGCCCGGCGTTCGCGACGCCGCCCGCGCTCGCGGAGGCGGGAATCTCCTTCGCGCAGCTCCGCAGGATCGAGCTGAACGAGGCATTTGCTGCCCAAGTCATCGCTTGCCTGCGCGCCTTCGCGAGCCCCGCTTTCGCGCGCGACGCCGGCTGGAGCGCGCCGCTCGGCGAAGTGGATCCCGCGATCCTGAATCCGAACGGCGGCGCGATCGCGCTCGGCCATCCGGTGGGAGCGACCGGCGCGCGGCTCGTGCTCACGCTCCTTCGCGAACTCCGGCGCATCGGGGGCGGCCTCGGCCTCGCGACACTCTGCGTCGGCGGGGGACAGGGAGGCGCGGTCGTCGTGGAGGGGCTGCCGTCATGAGCGCTTGGCACCTCGTTCGCGCCGCCGCGCCGGAGTGGGATGGGGGCCTGCCGCGCGGCGCAGAGTCCGGCGATCTACTTCATCTGGCGCTCGACGCGCCTTCCTCCGCGAATACCCTCACGCGCGCGGTCCTCGAAGAACTCGAGGCGATCACGCCGCGCATTGCGGCGGAGCGAGATGCCGCGGGGCTCGTTCTCTGGAGCGCCAAAGAGGACCACTTCATCGCCGGGGCGGACATCGATGAGATCGCCGCGGTCGCGAACGCGGAGGATGGGCGGCTTCTCGCCGCGCTCGGGCAGCGCATCTTCACCGGCCTCTCCCGACTGCCGTTCCCTACCTTTTGCGTCATCCACGGCACTTGCTTGGGCGGCGGCCTCGAACTGGCTCTCGCTCTCGACTATCGACTCGCCGTGGACCGCGCGCAGACGCGGATCGGCCTTCCGGAAGTGAACCTCGGCATCATCCCGGGCTTCGGCGGCACGCAGCGGCTGCCGCGGCTCATCGGAGTGCGCGCCGCGCTCGCACTGATCCTCGGGGCTAGCCGCCTGCCGGCGCGCGCGGCGCACGCGAAGGGCGTCGTCGATGTGCTGCTGCCGGCGGAGGGCTTCCGGTCGCAAGCGCTCACCGCGATCCGGAAGATCATCGCCGATGGCGGCAGGGCCGTGCGTGCGCGGCGAAAGAGCCGGCGTGGACTCGCGGATCGATTGCTCGACGGGAACCCGCTCGGGCGCGCGTTCGTGCGGCGCCAGGCGCGGAAGCAGGTT
>JAKEFC010000160.1 GCA_022616235.1 Planctomycetota bacterium | reverse complement strand
TCCCGCGCGCGCTCGCCGCGGTGCGCCCGGGCGGCACCGTCGCGTGCGCGGGGATCCACGTGAGCGCGATCCCGGCACTCGACTACGAGCGCCATCTATTCGACGAGCGCACGCTGACTTCGGTCACCGCGAACACGCGCGCCGATGGCGCGGAGCTGCTCGCGATCGCTTCGCGCGCGCCGCTGTCGATCCAAGCGGAGGCGATCCCGTTCGACGAAGTGCAGGAGGGACTCTTGCGGATCGCGGAAGGGCGCGCGCGTGGCTCGCTCGTGATGAAGCTCGATCAGCCCTCGCAGCCGAGCGCGTCACCGGTCGGGTCGGCGCCTTCCTCGGGGAAGGGCGGCGCGGGCGGTACGCCCTCCACGAAGAGATAGCTGAGCACCCGGAGCGGGTCGATGAGCGCGAGCGTCCCGGAGTCGTCGGCGTCGACCGCGTCCAGGCACGCGGGCGGCGCGCCGGACGCGAACAAGTACGTGAGCGCGACGATCGCATCCACGAGGCCGATCGCGCCGTCGCCGTTGGCATCTCCGCGGAGGAACGTGGGGCTGCCGCCGGCGACCACGAGCGAGCAAGCGCTCGGGGCGCTCTCCGACGTCCCCGCGCTGCCTGACACCGCATACGCTTTCGGTCCGGCGCCCACGCCGTAGTCGAGATAAGTAAGCGTCCCCGGCGCGATAGTCGCGATGAGGACACCCGCGCGGCGGACGAGGATCTCGTCGTAGGCGATCGGCTCCTCCCAGGCGAGGAACACTTCGTTCGGCGCCGTTTCGGCGCAAGTCACCGCTTCAATCGGCGCGAGCGCATCCGCCGCCTTCAATTCGAAGATGAGCGGCAGCCCCCCCAAGGACCCGCTGACCCACAATCGCTCGCCCGCGGCGGCGAGACCGTAGATCGGGTTGATGCGGACATCATCCAGATGGATCACTTCTCCGGTCGCGACCCCCTGCGGCGTGATGCCGATCGCGCGCGTGATCTTGTGCTCGTCGATGCCGGCAGTGGTCGCCGTAAAGGTGTTACGCACCGGGTCCCAGGCGAGGCCGAGGTTGAAGACGAAGTCCTGCACTGGGGGAAACGGATGCGGGAACGACCCGATCAGCTCCCCGTCGCTATTCATCTGCCAGAAGAGATCGCTGTTTCGCTCGAGGAAGAAGAAGGTATCGCCGACCGGGTCGTGCACCATGGCAGCGGGATAAGTGAGCGCCTCGCCGATCGGCGGACCGGGGATGTCGATCTCGGTGGGCCCGCCGATCAGCGTGCCGTCCGTTTCTTGGATCGCGACCTCGAACGCTTGCGGCTCGAGCGGCGGCGCCGGCACTTCCCAGGAGATCGTCCAGATCTGGCTCCCCTCCGGCGTGGTCCGGATCGCGAGCGCCGCGACGAGCCAAGGCGGGTCCAACGGCGTGGAAATCGTCTCGACGTACTCCAGATCCGAATCGAACCGGTACAAGTTACCGCCGAGGAAGCCGGAGTTGACCGAAATGAGGAAGGAGCCATCCGCGGGATCGCGCGTCATCTGATAGGGGCTCGCTGCCGGGTGCAGCCAGGCGCGTTTCAGCACCGCGCCGACCCCGACCCTGAGATCGCACTCGCGCGGCTCGACGCTCTCCCCGGCGACGACAGGCGTGAGGCGGTATTCGTGCCAGCCGGGCCCCGCGCCGTCGTCCGAGAACGAATCCGCATCGCCCGCGAGCGTCGCGATCAGCGTCCCATCGCGCGCGACTTCGATCCCATCGTAGGGGCCGTGATTCGCGAACGTGATCTCGACGACGTCTTCGAGCCCCGTCTGGCGGCAGGCGAGGTAGTCGAGCGGCTGCACCGGGGGCGGTGCCCTGAGCACGCGCATGAGATGATTGTCGAACGCGCGCAGGCTCGTCACGAACGCGACCGGTTCTCCGAGGTAGGTGCTGTTCTGGAGTCCGAGGTAGCGGGGAGTGGAATCGTTATCGATGTCGACCGTCGGGAGTTGGAAGCCGAGCGGAGTGCCGGCGGTCGGATCCACGCGCAGGAAACGCGTCGTCCTCTGGTCCCATGCGCTGCCGCCCGCGATGTCGATCTCGTCGAAGCCGCCGCCGGACTCCGGCACGCCGCTGATGCCGAGGCAGAAGGTATCGATCACCGACGGATCCGGCGTCGGCAGCGCCAGCTCGTCCGGATGCACGAACGACCCGAGCAGCGCGCCGTCGCGCGCGATTCGATAGATCACCGCGTGCCGGATGTCGGCGGCGAAGATCTGCCCATCGCCGCCGTTTCCTCCAGGGTCGTACTCGATCGCGCCGATGAGCGGAGGATCGAGCGGGTCGATGGGGATCTCCGCGATGACGGCGTCGCCGGTGGGCAAGGCGTTGAGTTCCAGCTCTTGGAGCGCGAGCGTGGCGGCGTTGAAGGCGAGCAAGGTGTCGGTCTCCGGCCGGTAGGCGATCCCGGTGAGGACGTCATCGGCGCCGGTGAACGGACCGTCGAAGGTCGCGATCAGCTCGAGCTCTTTCGAGTAGTTGTAGATCAGATTCGGATCGCCGGAGATCCAGAGCGTGCCGGCGGCATCCTCCGCGAGGTCGAGCGCGAGATACAGCTCCTCCGGCAGCGTGGCGAGCGCTTGCACCTGTCCCGCGCCGATCGTGCCTGAGCACGCGAGCGCCCCGGAGGAGAGGGTCGCCGCTTCGCCGCGCACGCGGTAGCGGTAAACGGCGGGGGGGAGGTCCGCGTCGAGGTAGCTCGTCGCCGCGCCCGGCAGTGTGGCGAGGAGATCACCGTTACGCTCGATGATGATGGCATCGTAGATCTCGCCGCTCGTCCACGCGATCGTGATGTCGTCGCCGCTCTCGCTGCACGACAGGTCGAGCAGCTCGGCGATCGCCGGCAGCGAAGCATCCACCACGAACAGCTCCGCTCCCGAGCCATCCGTGCCGTAGAAGGCATCGTGCAGCGTGCCCGTCGCGGGATCCACGTACGGCGCGCGGGCGATGCCGCCCACGCTCCCCGAGCCGGTCTCCGTGAGCGGCACCGATAGGCCCGTGAAGACGCCCGCGGGATCGACGCGATGCACGGCGGGCGAGGCGCCGGCCTCGCCGACGAGGTCGATCCCGATCAGCGCTCCCGCTTCGTCGACGTCTACGGCGATGCCGCCGGCCGGCGCTCCCGCGCCGCTCCCAGGAAATCCATCCGGGTCGTCCGGGTGTTCGAAGGTGCGGATCACTTTGCCGGCGAGGTCGAATTCGTAGATGAGCGCGCCGACGGTCTCGACGATGTAGAGAGAACCCGCGCCGCCGTTCCCGGCGGCGTGGAGCGCCATGCCGCGGAGCACCGGTTGCCCCAGGGGATTCACGACGTTTTCGATGGGAAGATCGATCGCGCCGGCGAATGGGACCCCGGTCTTGTCGACTTCGATGATCTGCAACTCGACCGGCTCGAGGATGAAGAGCGAATCGTTCGCGGGGTTGTAGGCGATGCCGCCGAGCTTGTCGCCGGAGTCGAACGGCGTCGGGAAGCTGTCGAGCAGATTCAGCGCCGCGTCGTAGTGTTGGATCTCTTCGTCGAGGAAGGAGGTCACCCAGAACGAGTTGTCCGTAGGGTCGTGCGCGATCCCTTCCGGCGCGATGCCGGCGTACGGAGCTTCGAGCAACAGTTCCCCGCCGATCCCTTGCGCCGCGCACGGGACGGGCGAGATTCCGATAAAGACGAGCAGCCCCGCGGCGCGAATTGCTGGCGATCTCCCCATCGGCTCCTCCACAAGCTCCTTCGCAGCTCCCCTGTGATTCCAGGCCCGGGCCCATCGTAGCGGCTCCAAAAGCGGCCTCAAGCAGTGGCATGGTGGCAGGGCGGCGCCCCATCGCGGTGGGCGGGCAAAGAAAAAAAGGCAAAGGTCGGCGGCGCGGCGGGGCGATCAATTAACGATAACGCCCATCGTGTTCTCGCCGTGCGGGGTGGCGGAGCGTCCCTCGAAGGGGTGATCGAGTGCGATCCAATGTTAGCCGGCTCCTGATCTCCGCATTCCTACTCCCATCGATGCCTGCAGTCTGTGCGGCGGCCCAGGAGGGCTTCCCCTGGGGGCTCGACCCGGAAGCCGCCAGGCGCTCCGCGCTCTACGTGTTGGCCGCCGTCGGCACCGTCGCGTGCGTCCTAACGCTGAAGAACATCGTTCGCTGGGCGCGGAGGGGCGGAGCGCGCCGCGTGCGTTGGGATACGCGGCTCGGAGCGCGAGGGCTCGACGGCGCCGAGCGCGACTTCGTCGAGCAGCTCGCGCGCCGCGTGGGCTCGCAGCAGCCGGAGCGGGTGCTCGCCAGCGTGAACGAATTCGAAGAAGCGCTCGAGCAGAGCAGGATGCTGCCGGCGGGGGACCCGCGCGCCGAGCGGCTCGTCGATTCGATCCGCAGGAAGCTCGGATGGGTGCAAGCGGGCGATACTCGTATCACCGCCAACGACGCGTTGCTCGAACCGAACGTCGCGATGGAGTTGTTCGGCACCGGCGCGCTCGCCGGCTACTGCGCGCGCGGCTCGCTCCTCCATCGCGATCCGTCGCATCTCGTACTGATCCTCGAGGAGAGCGGCGGCGACGTCCCTTGGAAGAAGGGGGACTCGCTGCAAGTCTACTTCTGGAGGGAAAACGACGCGGGTTACATCTTCCAGTCGGAGATCTTCGAAGTGCGCGAGCACGGCGGCATTTGCCACCTGCTCCTCACCTATCCGGAGCGGCTGGAGCGCAAGCAGAAGCGCATGTTCATGCGGGCGCGGATCGAAGAGCGGATTCGCTTCCAGCTCCTGCCGCGCGGCGAAACCGGGTCCCGCCCCGGCTCCACCGCGGTGAAGTGGGGGGGCGCGTCCCTCGAGGGCATGACGGAGGACGTGAGCGCGGGCGGTTTCCGCTTCGTGTCGCCGCATCAGCTTCAGCTCGGCGATTTCATTCAGTTGAGCCAGTTCCAGGCGGCCGGCGCGGACATCCTCGCCCAGGTCGTGAACGTGCTCGGCTCCGCAGGAGACGGCGCGACGCGCTACGGCGCGCAGTACTCCGGTCTCACCGCGAAGATTCGCGAAACTATCACGCGCCGCGTCTTCGCCGCCCAGCGCGAATCGCTGAACAGGAATCCCGCCTAGCGAATCTCCAGCGCGCGACCCCGAGTCCGCAATTGCAGACTCAACGTCCAACCTGGGGTCTGCCCCAGGGAGGGCTCCGCCTACCATCAAGTGCTCATGTCGAGGCAGGAGCCTCGACACCAGGGTCCTACCCCAAGGCCGCGTCCAATGCGGAGCACGCCGGAGCCTCGACTCCAGGATGCCGAATTGGTCGGCTCGCCGCCGTTCGCACTTGGCGCCGCAGGGTCTACCCCTCACTCGACTCCAGGATGCCGAATTGGTCGGCTCGCCGCCGCCAGTCTGTAGTCTGCGATTGCGGACTGCCCGCCGCGTCCCGAGTCTGCAATCGCAGACGGTAGGCTCGTGGCGCCTAGCGGCGCACGAAAAAGACTTCGTCGAAATACACGACGTCGGTATTCGTG
>JAKEFC010000159.1 GCA_022616235.1 Planctomycetota bacterium | reverse complement strand
GAGCATGCACGCCGCGGCGGCGCCGCATCGATTCCGCTTCATCGACTCTTGCATGCCGCGACTCCTCTCGCTCGACGAGGCGCGAAAGTGAAAGACCCCCGGCCATGCGCATGGCCGGGGGTCTTTTTTCAAGGGTCCAGGAACCGCTGCGCGATTAGAGCTTCAGTACTTTCTTCGCGGCAGGCGGCACGCTGAACTTCTCGACGGAGTCCCATAAGCCGAGATTGTAATTGAACTTGAAGGCGACGTGCTCTTCGCTCTCCGACTTCTTGCCGTTCTCGTCCTTCGTGCTCTTCACTCCGGTGAGCACCACGAACTTGATCGAGGTCGGCAGGTTCGATTTCGTGTCCAGGTCGATTTCGTAGTAGGCGTTGGTCGAGGTCTTGTCCACACGGGCCAAGAATGCGGAAACCCCTCAGCCACCCCCCATGCAGCCGGAGTTCTGAACTTGCGTGAACTGCTCGAGCGCTACCGCTTCCGGGAGTTCGACGCGCAGCATGTGCGGCAGCTTGTAGCGGCGCTCGACGACGCCGGTGCGGCCTTCCGACTCGTTCTCGACGATCTCCTCTTCGTCGCCGACCCACACCCACTCGATCTTGTCCGACTTGTCCAAAGCCGTCTCGAGCAGCTTGTGCGGGAACTGCAAGAACTTCTCGACCTTGGTGCCGACGTTCTTGTCCGCGAGCGTGTCCTTCCAGACATCCTTCTCGCTGCCACGGATGGTGCCGCGCTCCGGCGTCCGATAGACGTCGTGCGCGGGGAGGTACATGATTCCGCGATAGACGTTCGCGTTGTAGTCCTCGCTCACCGTGGTGTTGCTGATCTTGTGGTCCTTGCTGAAGGAGATCCCGCCCTGCACGTTGCAAGTCACGTTGAAGCTCGACTTCGCCGTCTTCGCCGTGACTTCCGAGACGACCTTCTTCAAGGCCTTCTTCGCGTCGGGCACGTCCTTCGTGTTCTTGTCAACCGCCGGTGCTTTCTCCTGCTCCGGCACGTCGCTATCGCCAGCGTAACCGGCGAAAGCGAAACCCATTGCCAACGCCGCGATCAGCAGCCTTGGCACCAGATTCGGAATGCGCATTCCGCACTTCCCTTCCTAAGACCTGAACTGTTTCCAGTCCTTGGGAGTTTGCGAGGGAGCACTGCCCAAAGCAGTCATTGAAGTGAAAACTATAACAGCCTCATCGGCCTCGGGGAACCGATAACTTTAGCCCCCGGCGTCTTTCTTAAGTCTTTATTTTATAGGACTTTGACGTCCGGCCCCTCACCAGAGCGGTTTCCAAGTCACTTCCGGCCGGTCGAGGAGGCCTTCGACGTGGACGGTATCGGCGGGTAGCAGACTCATGATCGGCTTGTCGATCGGGCCGAATCCCGTCTTGAAGACCTCGGCGCGAAAGTCCGCCTTGATGTTCTGCTGGAAGTCCATGTAGCCGGTCCCGAGCAGGCGCAAACCTCCCTTCGTCTTCAACTCGAAGAACGGATTGCCGGCTTCATCGAAGACGTTCCTTACGCGAAAGCGGCCGCCGCCGATGCGAAAGCGGCAGTCTACGCTGCTGATATAACGATTGTCTTCGCTGTCTTGGAGCGGGCGCAGGATCGTGCCAACTCCCCCGATGTCGCGCAGCTTGCCATCGCGAATCACGAGGTGGCCATCTCCTCCCAGCGACTCCGGCGCGGCGAGGTTGCCTCCGAACTTCACGAAGCCGCTGCCGATCCCCTTGGTTTCCCCCTCATCGGGAAAGAGATCTGCCGCTCCCTTCGCCAGATCCACGCTGCACGACTGGACGTGGACGTAGTAGTCCTTCTTCCAGCCGAGATCCGCGAACGCGAAACCCTCCACGGCGCCGCCATAAAGGTCCCCGCGCCGGATGTAGATCTGGAGCACGTTCTCGAGGTTGCCCGCGCCGAGACGGGATGTGAACGGTTCCCCGAGCGTGAACAACTCGACGGCGGTTTCTCCCTCCACGGCGATCGGATTCGCGCACTCGAATCTGCCGTTCCTCGCGAGGAGGATCGCGCGGTGCGGCTCGCCGTAGCTCACGACCAGCTCTACGTTGCGCGGCCGGAAGCGGCTGAGGCGGCACTCCTTCACGTTGGCGGTGCACTGGAAGGAGTGGGGGTGGTCGGGCGCGAAGCGGCCTTCGACCTCGATCTTGGCGAAGAGCTGCGAGAACTTCACCCCGACGTTCACCGCGCAATCGTAGCAGGAGAGATCCGCCGTGTAGTCGACCTGCTGCTGAGCGGCAGCGCCTTCCGCATTCGGCAGATAGCTGTAGTTCACGAGCACGGAACCTTGCACGAATCCGTCGAGCTGGAGCTGCTCGATGAAGTTTCGCAGCTCGGCGGGGAGGCTCGCGACCAGCACCGGGTCGGTAAGGTTCAACCCCGGGACCGCGACGTCTCCCTGCTTGCCCGCGCCCAGCTCCAGCTTGAGATTGAGGAGCTTTCGCGTTGGATTCGTTGAGTCGTTGCTGAACACTCCGTCCACTCGCACGCCGGGGCCGGCGCTCTCATCCGCCACGAAATCGAGGATGTGGTAGAGATCGTGCGAGAGATCGAGGCGCAGCGTCCCACGCCGGAAAACGAGCGGGTAAGGGAGCGGCGCGTAGCTGACCTTGAGCGGCGAATCGGCGCGTACCGCGGCCTCGAAGACGACCTCGACCGGACCCTCGGCGCCGCCGGCGACGAACTCGTTCCGGATCGCGAGCTTCGCGGCGATATTGCCGTCGAAGCCGAAGCTGCGCACCACCGCCCGCGCATCCGGGGTCAGCGCGTCGTAGAGAGACTCGTCGATGGGGAAATCGTCGCAGCGAATCGCCATGTCGATGTGCGGCGGGCCCTCCTTCGAAAGCACGATCTCTCCGCCCTCGAGCCGGATCGCCGCATCGCCGTGGCGTCCTTCGATCTCCCCGAATTCGATCCGCCCCAGCCCCTTGCCGTTCGGCATGAGTTCGAGCAGCGTCGTGCCGCGGATCTCTTCGACTCGGTACGGGAAGGCTCGAAAGCTGAGCGACGCGCTCTCCGACGCGATCTGCAAAGTGGAGACGAGCGGCTCCCCTGCGCCGCTACGCCGCAGGAAGAACGCCGTGTTGATGCGGCCCTCGGGGCGATATTCGCGAAAGAAGTCTTTGAGCGCGGGTGGACCCGCTTGGACTAGGCGCTGGTCGAGCGGCAGCCCCGTGCACTTCACGCTCAAGTCGAAGCGGCCGAGCGCCGTCGCCACCGTCTCGCAGCGAATGTCGACCGTCACGTCGGAGCCGCCCGCGAGCGCCAAGGTGACGAGATCGTCCTTCAATTCGAGGCCGCCGTTCAGGCCGCTCAGCTCGTACGGGAACGCGCTATGACTCATGCTCAAGTGCCGCAGAGCTAGGGACAGGTCGAGGTCGTCGATCTTGAACGCGTTCCCGCGTCCATGGACCTTCACACCCATGCTCCCGCGCGGCGACAGGTCGTCCCACAACTTCCGCACCTCGGCCAGCGCTTCGTGCTCGAGGAGCTTCCGCGACTCCGCCTCGAGCGGGACCTCGGCGATCTCCAATTCGAAATCCAGCGCGCCGCTCTCGAAATCGAGGCTGCCCGCCTTCAAGGCCGCATCGCTCCTCCACACCATGCCGCGGAGCGGCTCGTGGATCTCGATCCGTTGGTCGCTCACGTCGACGGCTCCCGACAGCGACTCGATCGTCATGGGCGGCGTCCGCAGGTCGAGCGAGCCCTCGAGGATCGTCAATCGCGCGCGCCACTTCGGCTTGGCGTTGCGCGCAAGCTTCACTTCGATGGAGAGATTCGCGACTCCCTTCGGGTTGAACTCTTCCCAATACGGGACGTTCTCCGCCGGCAGCATCGCGCGCAGGTGGTCATCGATGCGCAGCCGCGCCACGTCGATGCTCCCCGTCAAATCCCCGCGCCGCGCGTTGCCGCGCCCGTTGAGCGAGATGCTTCCCGCATCCGGATGGCGCAGGCTCGCGGCGAGCGCGAAGTCGCCCGGGGCGCTCGATGGAATCTCGATGTCGAAGTGGGGGATCGTGAGCGCCTCGAGCGGGAAGATGCTGTCCGGGTCGACGTCCACGCGGAGGTTCCGCATCTCCACGGCGGGGAGGCGATCGGGCAGCGCGGGCTTCTCCCGCATCTTGTCGCGCAGGACGTGGGCGAGCGTGAGCGAGCCCCCGTCGTCCAATTCGAGAAAGACGCGCGGATCCGCGACCTCTATGCGCGCCACGGGATTGCCGCCCGTCAGAATGCCGATCGGGCTCAGGCGAATCGCGACGCTATCGACTTCGAGCACGCGCGGGAAGCGCGCGCCGTAGGGCGACTCGACGTAGAATTCGTGGAGCGTGATGCCGCCCGTGAACGAGTATTCGATGCGGCCGATGCCGAACGGGACCGCGAGATGATCCTCGAGGAGGAGCTGGACGCGCCGGAGTACCTGCTCCGTGTTCAGGACCAAGTAGAGGTTCACGCCGCCGATCAGGAGCGCGGCGGCGAGGACGCCGTACGCCACAGCCCGGATCGGCGAGCGGCGCCCCTTTTTGTTACGGCGGACGATCGTCTTCACGATGGAACCTATTCGCGTGGCGGGCCTTCCGCGCAGACATCGGGGAAGTCTCGCCGATGGGGAGTGCTTTGGATAGCTGCGTACTTCAGGCTCTTAGGTGCTTCAGTCTCTTAGGGTGTTTCAATCGCCTAGGACTTCGGCAGGGAGCCGACGTCGGCCGCAGTCGATGCGGTAGCGGCCGCCACGGCCGCAGCCGCCGCCGGCTCCTCGGGGCGCAGCGCCCCCTCGTCATCCGCCGCGAAGCGCCGCACGCGCGCGCCGAGATGGCAAGTGATCTCGTAGGGGATCGTCTGCGCCCAGCGCGCGAGGTCGGCCACGGCGATCTCCTGCCCGCCATCCTTGCCGATGAGGGTGACGCGGTCGCCGATCGCCGCGCCCGCGATGCGAGTGACATCCACCATCACGTAGTCCATCGAAACGCGCCCGACGACCGGCGCGCGCTCGCCGCGAATCAACACGTGCGCCCGATTCGAAAGGTGATGCGCGTAGCCGTCGTGGTAGCCGACGGGGAGCGTGGCGATGCGCGCGTGGCCGCGCGTGCGGTAGGTGCCGCCGTAGCCGATCGAAGTATTCGGCGCGTGGTCGCGCAAGTAGACGATCTGGGTGTAGAGCGAGAGCATCGGCTCGATGCCGCTCGGCAGCGGCTCCGGAGAGATGCCGTAGAGGAAACCGCCGAGCCGCACCATGTCGAGGTGCACGTCCGCGCAACGCTGGAGCGCGGCGGAGCTGACGACGTGCAGGAGCGGCGGCGCGATCCCAGCGGCGCGCGCCGCGTCGATGCAGCGCAGGAAGACCGCGATCTGCTCGCGCGTGAACGCCGGATCCTCTTGCGGCGAGGCGAGGTGGGTGCCGACCCCGCGCAATTCGAGGTTGGAGGCCTCCAGGATGCTGCGCCAGTGCTCGAGCGCGCGCGCGGGCGTGACGCCGAGGCGGCTCATGCCCGTGTCGACGAGGAGGTGTACCGGCATGCGCGTGCCCAGGCGCAAAGCGGCGCGATTGAAATCCTGGATCCGTTCCGGCGAATGGATCATTGGAATCACGCGGTGGCGGATCAGCTCGGGGATCTCCCCTTCGACCACGGCGCCGAGGACGAGGATCGGCGCCGCGATCCCCGCTTCGCGCAGGCGGATCGCCTCGTTGCTGTCGCCGACTCCGAGCATCGCGATGCCGCGTCGCATCATCGCGGACGACACGGCGACCGCGCCGTGCCCGTAGGCATCGGCTTTCACGACGCCGAGCACCTTGCAATTCGGCGGGATCATGCCGCGGCACGCGATCAGGTTTCGCCCCAGCCGCGCGAGATCGATCTCGGCCCATACGCGGGGCAGATGCACTAGCGGCCTCCCTTCGGAGCGCGCGCTTCGGCCTTCTCCTCGGCTTCGGTGTCGCGCAGGTAGAACGGAACGAGCAAGTGCGGGTTCGAGAATTCCGCGGGAGGCGGCTCCTCGGCGCGCTCGATGCGCTCCCAGTCGCCGCGCGCGGCCTCGAGCGCGCGATCCGCGCGCGGGAGATCCCACTCCTCCGGCAGCCTCCGGAAGCGGGCCGCGCCTGCGGGAAACGCCGCGACTCCCTCGCCGAGGAGCGCGCACGATGGCGGCAGCTCCGAGAAGAAATCGTCGGGGGCGAAGACGCGGTCGAGCGTGAGCCGCACGAGCGCTCCGGCGCGGCGCGCGAAGCGCGCCGCGTAGCACGCGCCGCGGCGCGCGTCGAGGAGCACCGCGAACTCGCCATCCGCGGTCACGTTGCGCGCGATGATTTCCAGGGTCGAGAGTGCGAGCGCGGGGATGCGGAGCGCGTACGCGATCGCCTTGGCGGCGGCGACGCCGATGCGCACTCCCGTGTAGGAGCCCGGGCCGGCACTGACGGCGACGAGTGCGATTGCCGAGCGCGGGAGCTTGGTCTCGGCGAAGGCGTGATCGATCGTCGTCATGATCTCGCGCGCGTGGACGAGCCCCGGCGAGAACATCGCGAGATAGGGGGTGCTCGTCGCGCGCTCGCCGACGGCGACCGAGCCCTGCGCGTGGCTGGTCTCGATCGCGAGGATCGCGGACGCCGCCGCAGGCGCGCCGCTGGAGCCGCTGGAGCCGCTGGCGCCACCGCCGTCGAGGTAGTCTCGCGGGCTCACCGGTCACCCCCGTAGCTCGCGAAGTACTCGCGCGCGGTCGCCGCGTATTTCTCCACCGAGCGCGCGATGTCGGCGCGCTCTTCGCTCGTGACCGCGCGCGCGACCTTGCCGGGGACGCCGCGCACGAGGGAACCCGGAGGCACGATAGTCCCCGGCCCCAAGACCGCGCCCCCCGCGACGAGCGAGCCCGCGCCGACCTCGACGCCCTTCATCAGCACCGCCCCCATGCCGATCAGGGAGCCGGTGCCGACGCGTCTGCAATGGAGGACCGCGCGGTGGCCGACGGTGACGTCGTCCTCGATGACGATGGGGATCCCCGGATCGGGGTGTACGACGGTGAGATCCTGCAAGTTGACGCGCCGGCCGATGCGGATCGGGGCGTCATCGCCGCGCAGCACCGCGCCGTACCAGATGCTCGACCCCGCGCCGACCTCGATCTCGCCGACGAGGACGGCGTTAGCGGCATGGTACCAATCCGCGATGCGCCGAAATTGCGCGTTCACTTGCATGTCATTCCCCCGGAACATGCGTGTTCGCGTCGAAACCGAAAACCGGCTTGTGCGGGAAGTGCTCGCCGCGCGAAACCGGAGCGCCGCGTGCCGGCCGCGCAGAATGCGACTCCGGCGGCTTCCGTTGCCAATGACTCGCAAGATTTGCAGACCCTTGCAGGCGGCGACGAGTCGTTACGATAATCCGCCGGCCGCGAACGAGCAACAGTCGAGATTGCGCCCCGCGCCGCGCCGCGCCGTGAGGCGCATTGGAAGAACCCCCGTGCCGCACGTCATCATTCGCAATCCTCCTTCGCTCGCCGAATACCAGCGGGCTTTTCGTCCGCTCAAGGAGCGCGCCGCGGATGGCACCGTGCTCGAGGCGCGCGCCGCGTACCTGCGCCAGGACGGACGCGTCCTCCTCGTCGAGGCGTTGTGCCTCGAATTGGGGCCCGCGCAGGCGTTCTTCATCGCGCTCGAGGAGAAGAAGGCGCAAGTCACGGTGCGGTGCTTTCCCACGCCTAGCCCCGCGCGGACTCCCGGCGTGAAGCGGCTCGTGCGGCTCGTGGCGGAAGATTTGCTCCGTTTGGGGGGCGAGATCGAAAAGACGAACATCGAAGCGTGAGCGCGAAGCGGCTGACCGCGGTCCCCTATGCCGAGATCGACGCGTTGTTCGTCGATGCGGGGAATACCCTCGTGCTCATGGACTACGCCCTGCTCGCGGAGGGGCTCTTGGGGCTGGGGGTTGCGGTGAAACCACCGGCGCTCGCGCGCGCGGAAGCGGCATCGCGCCCGGAGCTTTCCCGTTACATCGCGCGCGGCGTCTCCAGCGAGACTGCGGAGACGCGCCGCTTTTGGGTGGGGGCGATCTGGGAGCGGCTCGCGGCGTCGATCGGCCCGGCGGCGGCGCGGGATGCGGCGCTCTTGGAGCGCTTCGCGAGCTGGATCGACGATGAGCGGATCTGGGGCAAGGTGTTCAGCGTCGTGCCCGCGGAGACTCGGAGCGCGCTCGCCCGCGTGCGGGACGCGGGGATCAAGGCCTTCGTCGTGAGCAACTCGAACGGCAGGCTCGCGGAGCGGCTCGCGGGCTACGGCCTCGCGGCGTGCTTCGACGGCATCGTGGACTCGGGGGTCATCGGCATCGAAAAGCCGAATCCGGGGATCTTTCGACATGCGCTCGCGCTCGCGGCGACGGAGCCGGCGCGCGCTCTGCACGCCGGCGATCTCCACGCCGTCGACGTCGTGGGGGCGCGCGGCGCCGGGATCCATGCCGCGCTCGTGGATCCCTTCGGCGATTGGGGCGATGTCGCGGATTGCGAGCGCGTTCCCGATCTCGCCGCGCTCGTGGAGCGGCTGCTCGCGGCGCGGGGGCACGCGCCGGCGCGGCGCGGGCGGGGCGGGGAGGGTCCTTGAGCGAGCCGGTCCCGGCGCCACGCGGATTCTTCCGGGAGCTTCGCTACATCCCCCAGACGCTGGGCCTCGCTTGGGGCGCCGCGCCGCGCTGGACGCTGCTCTGGATCCTGCTCCTCCTCGCGCAGGGACTCCTGCCGCTCTCGATCGTCTGGCTCAGCCGCGAGCTGGTCGACGAGCTGGTGGCGGCGATCCGCGCGCACTCCGCCGCGGGAGGCGGATTGGGTGGCGGGGGCGGAGCCGCGTTCGCGTTCGAGCCCTTCGGCCCGCTCGCGCTCGCCGCGATTCTCCTCGGCGCGGCGCTCCTCGCCGCGGAGCTATTGCGCTCCGCGCTCGAGTACGTGCAGGCCGCGCAGGCGGAGCTGGTGCACGATCACGTGAGCGGTCTCGTACACGCCCAGACGGTGCGCGTC
>JAKEFC010000158.1 GCA_022616235.1 Planctomycetota bacterium | reverse complement strand
AGAGCAGGCCGAGGCCGATCGCACTCCGTGCACGCAGATCCGGGGTACTCTCCTGCGCGGCGTAGATCCCCTCGTAGAGGCGGAGAGCGCGCCCGCGCTCCCCGTGGAGGCGATGCGCGATCCACGCCTCGCGCAGCTCGTCCGCGCGGTCGGGGCGCTCCGCCTCCGCCGCCGCGGTCGCGGCCGCGAACACCAGGAGCGGCAGGCACGCCGCCGCGAGCATCGCGCCGAACCCCAGGAGTCGCATCGAGTTTCGCTCCATGCGCGCCGCGATCCGCCGGGTTCCCGATTGCATCATTCCTGCGCCTCCACTTTCATTCCGCGGAGAACCGATAGCCGTGCCCGCGCACGGTCTGGATCCTGCGGGGCTGCCGCGGATCATCTTCGAGCTTACGCCGGAGGCGCGTGATGAAATTGTCGATCGTGCGCGCCGTTCCCTCGTAGCCGTACCCCCAGACCTCGCGCAGGATCGCCTCCCGCGACAACGCGCGCTCCGTGTTGTTGACGAGGAACTGGAGCAGGGTGAACTCCTTGTCCGTGATCTCCACTTCCTTTCCCGCGCGAAAGAGGCGGCGCTGCTGGAAGTCGAGGACGAACGGTCCGAAGTGGAGCGGCTCGTCGGTCCCGTCGCGAATCGCCGCGCGGCGCAGAGCGGCGGCCACGCGCGCGAGCAGCTCCTTGACGCCGAAAGGCTTGGCAATGTAGTCGTCGCCGCCGAGGCGGAGCCCCTCCACCTTGTCCTGCTCCTCGCCGCGCGCGCTGAGGAAGATCACCGGCACCTTCGAGCCGGCGCGGCGGATCAGGCGGCAGACTTCGTGCCCGCTCAAGCGCGGCAGCATGATGTCGAGGATGATCAGGTCGGGACGCTCATCGAGCGCCTTGCGAAGCGCTTCTTC
Source organism: Planctomycetota bacterium (assembly GCA_022616235.1). Taxonomy (GTDB): domain Bacteria; phylum Planctomycetota; class UBA8108; order UBA1146; family JAKEFC01; genus JAKEFC01. Next base: position 2,435 of record JAKEFC010000158.1, on the reverse strand, counting down.
CCCGTTCGCCGCCACGAACACGACGTGCCCCTCGAATTCGAGGTTGCGAACCAAGCCGAGCCGGATCCCGGCGTCGTCCTCAACGACCAGGACGCGAGCCATCGCCGCTGCCTTTCTCCTTCGGATGGACGAGAGGGATCTCGAGCGTGAACGCCGCGCCCGCGCCGGGAGCGCTCCGCACGCGCATCTTGCCTCGGTGCGCTTCGGCGACTTCGCGGCAATAAGCGAGGCCGAGCCCGAATCCGGGAGTTCCGTTGTGATTGCCGCGATAGAACGTACGGAAGATCTTGCGCTGCTCCCTGCGCGCGATCCCCGGTCCCTGGTCGCGCACTTCGATGAAAAGGTGGAAGCTCTCCTCCCCCACCGTGACATCGATCGGATTCGCTTCGCCGGCGAACTTGTGGGCGTTGCTGAGCAGATTCAGCACGACCCGGATCACGGCCTCGCGGTCGAGCACGACCGGGTGAAATTCCTGCGCCGTTCGCACTCGGATCTCGCCGCGCCCGGGGTGGCGCTCCTCGAAGACCTTCACGGCGGCGTTCACCACCTCTCCGGGATCGGTGATCACCTCCCGGACCCTCGCGCGCCCCCCTTCCGTGCGTCCGTATTCGAGGACGCGCTCCACGAGGTCGGAGAGGCGGCCGCTCTCGCCATCGAGGTGCCGGATCAGCTCTTCCTGGTCCTTCGCATCCCGCACTCTCCCCAAGCTGAGCGTCTCCACGAGGACTCGCATCGAGGCGATCGGCGTACGCAGCTCGTGGGATACGAGCCGTAGGAAGTCGTCCTTGCTGCGCGAAGCGCGAACGCGGCGCGAGACGATCACCGCGAGCACGCCGCAGGTCGCGGTCCCGAGGAGGAGCACGGCGATGCCGAGCCACAAGTAGTTGGTGAGCTGGAGCCGCTGGAGGAGACCCACGAGCGCAGGGGTTCCGGTAGAGGGTGAAGCCTCCACGAGGGACCAGCGTTCCGCGAAGGGAGGATCCAGCGGCCAAGGCGTCTCGGGCAGAGAGTCATCGCCGCCGCGCGCGGCGCCGAGATCCGCTGCCCCCGCGCCACGCGTGACGAGCAGCACCTCCCCTTCTCCCGCGTGGGCGCGATTCAGTTGAGCGATGCCGGACTCGAGCAGCTTCGGCGCGGCGAGGATGAGGACAAAGGTAGCCTGCGCGCCGCCGCCCGCTCCCGCGAGGAGGCGCGTCGCGTCCCCCGCGGCGAGCCGCAGCTCTCCCGCGAGCACCGGCGGGGCGCCGGCAGCCGGCACGATGGGGAGCGGAATCCCCGAGAGCGTGAACCCGCCGTACATCGCGGAGACCGCCGCGTCCCACGTCGCCGCATCGAGCCGCCCCGCCGACCGGAGGAGCGACTTGCTCCGCGCTTCATCGAAGGGGACCTCGGCGAGCAGCGCTGCTTCCAGGCTGTAGCTGAATCCCACCGCGTCCTCGAGCCCAGCGGGCAGCGCCGAGAGCGCGTGCAGCGCTTGTACTCTCTGGACTTCGTCCTTGGCGTGGCGCAGCGCGCCCAGAATCGCTTCCGCGCGCTCGATTTCGCGCGCCGCTTCCGCGTCCGGCGCGACGGCCAAGCCCGGTGCGCGGTAGCAGGCGATCGCGTGCACGAGGTCCCACTCCGGCGGCGCGGTCGTAGCCGCCGAGGGCGCGGCGGCCGCCGCGCCAGGCACCGCTTCCGGGGAGATCTCCCGCTCGATGGCCGCCGCGAGCGCGCCCGTCCTTCGCTCCACATCGCGGGCAAGGTCGGCGCACAGGTTGCGCACGCGCGCCGAGCGCTCTTCGTGGAATTTCTCTAGCACCGGCAAGCTCAAGCCGGCCAGCGAGTAGTAGGAGATCAGGGCAACGATGATCAGGAGCAGCGCGGGGAGCAATCCTCCGGCGAGGGAGGCGAGGAAAGTCCCCGGATCGATCCGCAAGATGCTCCGCATTCTGACTCGAAGACCTGCTTTGAGCGGCATGCACTCGTCGCGCCGCGAGACAATCCACCGTGGCTAAGCCTCGCCGGCTCGTGCCGGCAGCCGCCGCTTCATCCGGCATCGGAGGCCGGCGGCCTCGATCGGATGCGTGCGTTCGGAGGTTCGGCGGTCGCGGCCGATTCTACCAGCGGTTCTTCAGCTCGATTCGGAAGCTCTCGGCGGCGCGCAGGAAATCCGCCTCGTGGCGGGAGAAATCCGCTTCATTCGCGGATCCGACCACGACGAACGCCTTGTCTACGTGTGGAAAGACGTAGGCGCGGTGCTTCTTCGGCGGAGGCGGCGGTTCCTTTGGCTTCTCGCCGCCCTCCTTCTTCTCGGGAGTGGGGGTCGGCCCCGCGCCGGCGGGAGGCGGATCCTTCGGCTTCTCCTCCGCGGGCGGGCGGTCCACGTAGGTGATCACTTCGACATCCTGGGCCGTGAATTCCCGCGTGACTCGGTCGAGGATCTTGTAGCGCTT
>JAKEFC010000157.1 GCA_022616235.1 Planctomycetota bacterium | reverse complement strand
GCCAGGCCTCGAGAGTGTACCTTCGACTTCGTCGCGCTTCCTTGCATACCCAAGTCCTGGGACCGGCTCGACCGGTCGCGAAGAACTAACCCCACGGACGCCGGCGACTCGGTGAGCGCATTCTGGCACGGGCGTGCTTCCGAGGTGACGTCGCCTTGGTTCTTCGCTTGGTTGCTAGCCGAGGCCAGAGGCCCTCCAAGCCTGCTTCGAGCGCGCCGGCGACCGTCGCGTCGAAGATGCGTTCTTCCGCTTCGAAACCATTCTTCGGTCGGTAGAGCGGAGCGACGCGATCGAACTGGTAGAGCAGGGCGGAGCGCTTCGACTCCAGCAGCAACGCAAAGCCGCGGATGAGGCAGCTCACGCTGATGGCGCATCCGACTGCGTCGGACGCGTCGGAGGCAAATTCGACGAGAATGCGCGCGTGACGACGCTTCATCGAGACCCGAGCGATTACCTGTGACGGGTTTATGCGACGGCGACTTTTCATGAGGCACCGATCTTTCGATTGTTGCCCGCATTGGCGCCTAGAGCGGAGTACTCCCACCTTGCGGACTGTGTTGTATAGCGCATCGCGGGCTGTATTCAAGGGTCCGGCGGTGGCGGCAATCAGGAGATCTCGACCCGCAGTCCAGGCCAACGGTCTATTGTGAGCCCGGTCCCTGCATTTCGGTGGGAGTCACGAAGGGGTAATCGGCGGCAGTAATGCGGAATTCCGGGGCCATACGGCCTTGATGCACCCTAATCATAGGGCGATGATCAGGGTTCATGATTCGTCGCAATACTAGACCGCTTGCGAAACCCACTGCCGACACCGAGCACCGGGCTCGATTCCGAGGAGACGACACTTGCAAGAGCCGACTACCGCTACGCCGGGCCTACTGACGACCGTTGACCTACTTCGAACCGAAGAGAAGCGGATCTTCGAGGCGCTTGCGCCGCTCGTGCGTCAAGCCGACGAAATCGCCAAGCAACTCCTCCGTGTGCAAGTAGCGATCGCGGAGCTGACGGGCGAGACGCCGCAGCGAATGGCTGCACCACGACCCTCCGGCGGCGGCGCGTCCGTCGACGAGGTCGCCGGCTTGATCGAGCGCGTGCTCCAGTCGCGAGGTCCGCTCGAGTACCGAAAGCTCATGGAGATCGTCTCGCGTGCCGCCGAACGCGGCGGCAGATCCAAGAAGGGCCTCGGCCTCGTCGTTCGCAACGCACTAAGAAGAGCACAATTCCAAAATGGCGACGGTACGTACCAGCTTGCGACGAATGGGCATCAATAGCGAGACGCATTGCCGCAGGTGAGGCGCTCAGGGCTCCCGCAAAGCCCCCTCGCCGGCGGGAATCCGCCGGCGAGGGTGATTCGAGACTTCGCGCAATCAGCCAATACGCATTCGCGTTAGGATCACGGACAAGTTATCGGCGGCGTCGCGCAAACGACGGCCACGTCCCCATCTGGATCGAGACCGCAGACCGTCGGCCCCGGCGCCGGCGGCGCCGGGCCCATGCTGAATTGCCAGTTCAATAGGAAGAGCGCATCGATGAGCGCGTTCACGACGTTGTCTCCGTTGACGTCGGCGGCATCGAAGCAAGGAGGCGCCGCGCCCATGCTGAATTGCCAGTTCAGAATGAAGAGCGCATCGATGAGCGCGTTCGTGACGCCATCGGCGTTGCAGTCCCCGCGCAGGAAATTCGGGCCGGCCGACTCGAAGATGCGCACGCACCATCTCTCGATCGTGCCGGCGCCAGTCGCTTCGAAGGTGTCCGTCGCGGTCAGGTTCCAGGTCCCGCTCGCGGGCTCCCCGGAAAGATCCGCCATCGCTCCTGGGCCGCTCGGCTGAATCAGGCACCCGCAATTGGCGACGGCGGTCGAGTAGGCAACGCCTCGATCCGACCACGTGGCGATGACACCGTCATCGCTTCCACCTATGGAAGCCTCCTTCAGGGACACGACGGTACCGGCTGGAGATTCCACCGAGAGGAATACATCGCCGGAAAACGCGTGCGTGATGTCGACGTAGACTTCTGCTTCGCCAACTGTCAGTTTGTCAATCACAGTAGTGGACTCGACGATGGTTTCTGGGAGCAGATCGAAACCGAATGAAGCGCCCGGCTCCGCGCAGACCTCTAGATCGGGGAACACTTCGTACAATCGAATGCACCATTCATCGAGCGGGCCGCCGCCGCTCGCTGGAAACGAGTCTGTCGCGTCCAAGGTCCAGATTCCGAGCGACGAGCTGCCGGAAAAATCGGCCGCCGTGCCAGGTCCGCTCGGCTGCATCTTGCAGTCGCACCGGAACGAGACGGCGCCGTGCGCGACTCCAAGGTCCGACCACGTCACGATCAAGTCGTCGCTGGCGCCGCCACCTTCCGAGTACAGAGTCACCGTCGTGCCTGCCGGCGACGTGAGCGAAGCGACAATGTCGCCGATGAACCCGTGGGTGAAATCGGTATGTACTTGCGTGTCAAAAATCGTGAAAGCGGCAGTGACGTCGATCGTCTCGGAGATCGATTCCGGCAGCCCTATGTCGCCTATGGCGACGCCGGGCGCCTCGCAGGTCTCGAAATCGGCCGGTAGGCGGAATATACGGAGGCAGACTTCGTCCAATGTACCTCCGTCGGAGGCGGCAAACGAATCCGAAGCATCGATGGTCCACGTTCCCGCCGAGGATTCGCGTTCGAAATCGGCGAGGCCCTCGAAGCCGGCCGGCTGCATCAAGCAATCGCACTGATAGGACGGCGCTCCATAGGGCGCGCCGCGATCGGACCAGGTGACGATGAGATTGTCCTCGGAACCGCCGCCTTCGGCGTAAAGCGTCACGAAGGTTCCTGCCGGAGATGTAATCCACGTAGTGATATCTCCAATGAATGCGTGAGTAAAGTCGGTGTAGACCTCCACCTCGCCGATCGCGATGTCGTCGAGTACTTCGATGCTCTGCGAGATCGAGGCGGGCAGCGGGTCCTCCCCGAATCCGGCGGCAGGCAGTTCGCACACCTGGATTTCCGGAGTGTGCGGCCGGAAGAGGCGCAGGCACCACGAATCGAGCGTGCCGCCGCTGAGGAAACTGAGCGAATCCGTTGCCGTGAGCGTCCAAGTTCCGGCGGAGGATTGCGCCTCGAAGTCCGCGAGCGTTCCGGGACCGCTGGGCTGCATCAGGCAGCCACATGTAAACTCGTCTCCCCCGTGAGCGATTCCAATCCCCGACCAGATGACACTAATGTCGGAAGTCGCGCCGGCGCTGTTGTCGAAGAGCGTGACCACCGTACCCACGGGAGAAGTGATCGTAATTTCGACGTTGGCCGCCACACTATGATCAATGTTGGTGGTTACTTCGACGCCGCCGACCGTCAGATCGACTCCCGGGTCGATCGTGTCGGAGACCGAGATAATGATTCCGCCGAACGCGGCTCCGGGAAACGAGCAAGTCTCCGAGTCCGGCACCTGTGCCAGAGTTACGGCGCTCCCAAACAGTAGAGCGAAGAATGAAGCGACCCCCAAGACGCGACTCATCGAGCCCCCTTCCCGGTGGACATAGCCACCTCGCAATGGTCCGCCTAGATGGAACGCCGCACGACGTTCGAGGCGACGGCATCGGCGCCGAAGCATCCCGACAGCGACCCAAACCGGTGTGAAATGACGAAGCCCAAATCGCGAGCATGGTAGGTTACCGTAGGGTTTCAGTGCAAGCCGGCGCTGCTTTCGTAAGTACGGAGCGCCGCGAGATCCGCGCGCAGCGCGGTGATTCGCGTGAGTCCGTAATGAATCTCCGGCCCGTGTAAAGGCGCAGATTGCGAGGTGCACGAAGCGAATCGATGTCTCGATGGTGAATCGTCAAATATTGTTCGCCTCATCGAAGCGAACCGGGCTTGCCGCTACGCGTGTTGCATGCCCCCCCTTGCGTCCTCTTCCGGACTCCCGTAGCGCTTCGGCTCGGTGTTCAGCAGTCGATGTCCAGATCGGGCAAGCCGGAGCGCGAGCGGGAGCGGGAGATGCTTGCAGGACGCCGCCGGCGTCAACATGGCTTGTTGCCTCAGGTCTTCGGTAAGCCCGGTAGCGTAGTGGCGACCATGACCTCGGATTGGACGAACGGCGAGAGACGCACCATTTCCTGGACCTCGTCCAGAGATTTCAGGCGCCACGTTACGAACAACTCGTCCGGTCTGGTCGCGGGAACTCCAAGAATCTGCATGCGCGCATTCTTCGCATGCTCGCGCCACCATACGAGCTGCTCCGGAAACCCAATCTGCTCGTCGATCTTCTTGCCTTCAGTCCATCTCGGCCCCGGCGCATAGCGCGTGCAACAGCCTTCCACGGTTGGCTCGGCTCGGCCTTGCCCCGTGGATGCGTGAGCAGTCGATGCAGCTTTTCCGTCCTCGTTACCGGTCATGGCATGACTGTATCGCTTCGAGTTCGGCTGTCAAACTCGCCTCCAACGTCGTACCGTAACGCGTCGTGGGCCGGAGCTTTCGACCTAATTCGAGTCCGTCGTACGAGAAGGAGTGATTGCTGTCATGAATCGAGTTTTGCAAGTCTTCTCAACGGTCTTGAGTCTTGCGCTGCTTTCGCTCCCGGCGTCCGCGGTCGATCTGAGCGGGGTCGACCGCAGCATCGTCAAGGAACCCGCCTATCGCGCCAAGACCCAGAGATACTGCTTGCTTGTCTTCGGCCCGGAGGCGAAGACTCGCGTCTGGCTCGTCCTGGACGGCGAAACCCTGTTCGTCGACAGGAACGGCAACGGCGACTTGACCGATGAGGGCGAGAACGTCGCTGCGCCCGCCATGACGGCCGTCGGAAATCCGTTCACTTCGGAGTCCAGGTCGATCAAAGCCGGCGACCTTGCGGTCGGAGGCCTGACGCACGCCGACCTGGAAGTGACGCAAATGCAGTATCGGCGCAAGATCGGCGACGCCCCCGACACGAACGCGTCGACGCTCGAGGAATGGCAAGCGTCTTTGGACTGGACCTGGCTCACGACGCCGGACGGCCTCGCCTATTCGGTGGCCATCAAGCTCGACCCGAAGTGCTATGGGCTGTTCGCCGACACGAAGGATAAGCGTGTTCTGCACTTTGCCTGGATCGACCGGCGCGGCCATCTGGCGTTTGCGGCGCGCGCGCAGGACGCCCCCGTGATTCACTTCGGCGGTCCACTCACGCTTCGCAACAATCACACCGACAAGCTACAGCGCTCGAACGACCATCAAGAGCCGCCCTTGATGCTGGGGACGCCCGGTTTGGGTCACGGCACCTTTGCGATAATGTCCTACGATCTCGTTCCCGAGAACGTGTACCCCGTCGTCGAATTGGAGTTTCCACCCAAAGTCGCCGGCGAGAAGCCCGTCACGTGCCGGTACGTTCTCAAGGGGAGATGTTGAGGCAATCAGTTTCACGGCCCCGTGCGGGTCCCCGAAGAAGCTGGCCTCGGTACCGCGAAGATGACGATGTCCTTCGACGATTGGAAAGAGGGCAAGGTCGCGCCTGCGACCGTCGAGATTCCCGTGATCGACGATACGAATTCCGACAAGAAAAACACCGCGGGCGATGGCAGCTAATACTCTGAGCTGCTCCCTGCGGGCAGATCTCCTGCATCCGGCGCTTCGATCGATAGGCTTGCTGGAGCCGCGATAGTCGTCACGGGAGCGGCGCGCCGAATCGCACGCGCTCGGGATGAGTGTAGATGTTTGCGGAGCGGGAGCGGAGGAGGCCGGCTAGGGTGATGCCGGCGGCGTCCGCGAGGCGGATGGCGAGGCTGGTGGGCCGGGAAACTGCGGCGAGAAGCGGGACGCCGGCGACCGCCGACTTCTGAACGAGTTCGAAACTCGCGCGGCTGGTGACCAAGAAGAATCCCCCGCTCGGATCGGTGCCCGCGCGGGCGAGCGCTCCGATCACCTTGTCGAGGGCGTTGTGGCGGCCGACATCTTCGCGCACGACCTGGAGTTCGCCAGCGGCCGTCGCCCAGGCCGCGGCGTGCACGGTGCGCGTCGCGCGATTGTAGGGCTGGCGCGCGTCGAGCGCTTCCTCCGCGCGCCAGAGCGCGGCGGCGTCGATTGCGAGTGACGATCGCACCGCGCGCGGCGCACGCACCGCGTCATCGATCGCCTCGACGCCGCAGATCCCGCAACCAGTGCGCCCCGCGAGCGCGCGCGTGCGGGCGGAGAGCCGCTCTGCGGCGCCGGCCGGAATCGCGATTTGAAGCTCGATCCCGCGGCTGTGGCGCACCACGTCGATGGCGCCGATCTCCGCGGCCCCGCCGCAAATCTCCTCGCTGATGGTGAACCCGACCGCGAAGTCCTCGAGGTCGAGCGGAGTGCTCAGCATCACGACGTGCGGCCGCCCCGCATAGACGAACGCGACCGGCACCTCCTCGGCGATCGGCGCGCGCTCGGTCGCCGCGCCGTCTTCCGAGAGGCGCAAGTACGAGTGATCCTTCACGGGTTTGGCGTAGCCGAGTCCTTGGACGGGACCTTCAGGCGGCGGCTTCTCAGGCGCAGGCATCGCCCTCCCGCGCTCGGCCGTCCCTTTCGCGCGGCTGGACGAAGCGCCAGCCGAAGCGCCCCTTGATGCAGAGGTTGCCGCGCGTGATGTCGTTCGCGAGCGGCGAGCTTGCCTTCACGATCTGGCCGTCTTGCACGTGCAGGGTCAAGGTGCAGCCGACGCCGCAATAGGGGCAGATCGTGTCGGTCTTCGTCTGCCGCGCCTCGTCCCAAGTGCCCGCTGCGCGCATGTCGAATTCGCTCCGCACCATGAGGGCGCCCGTCGGACAGACCGCGATGCAGTTGCCGCAGTAGACGCACGCGGAATCGGGAAGCGTCACGGCCATTTCCGTCGAGATGCGCGCTTCGAAGCCGCGCCCCGCGACGGCGATGGCGAACGTGTTCTGATGGTCCGGGCCGCAGGCTTCCACGCACTTGTAGCAGAGGATGCACTTGCCGTAGTCGCGCACGTAGAGGTCGTTGTCGACCTTGACCGGCTGCGCGACGGTCGCCGCAGTGCGCGGATCCGGCGGCTCGTGGTGTCCCGCGACCGCACCGTCGCGGACGCCCGCGTCCGCGGCCGCCGCTCTGGGACCGAAGCGCTCCGGCCGGCAGCCGTATTCCTGGAGCAACGCATCGATCCCGGGCGTCGTGGAGAGATCGACCGATGACGCGAGCAGCTCGAGCACGAGCTTACGCGTGTGCCGCACGCGCTCCGTGCCGGTGTGCACCTTCATTCCCGCCTCCACCGGCCGCGAGCAGCTCGGTACGAGTACGCGCGAGCCATCCACCTCGACCATGCAGAGGCGGCAGACGTTCACCGGACGCAACGTCTCGAGATAGCAGAGCGTGGGAATCTCGATCCCGATGCCCCGGCAGGCGCCGAGGATGGTGGTTCCCTCCGGAACGCTCACCGTGCGGCCGTCGATGGCCAGCTCCACCGCGGGGCGCGCGGACGCGCGACGCGGCTCGGACTCGCCCTTCCTGCTCGGCGCCATCTGCGGGTTCACGACTTCTTCCTTTCCGCGGTCGGGAACAAGCGCAAGCGCTTCACCGCGGACTCGACCGCCGCATACGCTGTTTGGCCGAGCCCGCAGATGGAGCCGTCGCGCATCGCGACGCCGATCTCATCGATCAGCGCCAGCTCCGCCGCGACCCCGCCCCGCGCGCAGCCCCCCGCGATTCGATGCAGTGCCTCCTCCTGGCGCACCGTGCCGACCCGGCAAGGGACGCACTGGCCGCACGACTCGTCGCGAAAGAACGCCGCGATGCGGAGCACCGCGTCGTGCAAGTCGACCGTCTCGTCGAAGACCATGACCACGCCGGATCCGAGCGTGACGCCGGCGGCGCGCGTGTCTTCGTGCGTGAGCCGCAGTCCGAGTTCATCCGGCCGCACGAAAGCGCCGGCCGCGCCGCCGAGCAAGATCGCCGCGAGCCGTCTTCCGTTGGGGACGCCCCCCGCCAACTCGAGCAATGCGCCGAGCGTAGTGCCGCAAGCGACCTCGTAGACGCCCGGACGAGCGACGTTTCCGCTCAGACAGAAGAGGCGCGTGCCGGTCGACTGCGCCGTTCCCGTGCGCGCGAATGCGGCGCCGCCCTCGAGCACGATGCGGGGGATATTCGCGAGCGTCTCGACGTTGTTCACGACCGTGGGCTTCCCGAAGAGTCCGTGTTGCACGGGATACGGAGGCTTGTTCCGCGGCTCGCCGCGCTTTCCTTCGATCGACTCGAAGATCGCAGTCTCCTCGCCGCAGATGTAGGCGCCGGCGCCGCGCCGGATCTCGATGTCGAACCGTACGCCTCGCCCCAGGATGTTCTCGCCCAGCATCCCAGCGCGCCGCATCTGCGACAGCGCGTTCCCGATCCGCTCATGCGCGAGAGGGTACTCCGCGCGCAAGTAGAGGTACCCCTTCTCGCACCCGGTCGCGAACCCGGCGATCGCCATCGATTCGACGACCGCGAACGGATCGTGGGTCAGGAGCACGCGGTCCTTGAACGTGCCCGGCTCCGATTCGTCGGCGTTGCAGATGAGATAGTGCGGCGTCGCCGGCTGGCGACGCACCGCATCCCACTTGCGCCCCGTGGGGAATGCGGCCCCGCCGCGACCGACGAGCTTCGACTCGACGACCTCGGCGATCACTCGTTCCGGCCCCAACTCGAGCGCGCGCGCGAGCGCCTTGCCGCCGCCGGCGGCGCGGTACGCATCGAGCCGCGTCGGATCGACGCTGCCCGCGCGCGCGAGGAGCCTGAGCGCCGGGTCGCCGCGCTGCGGCACCATGGCTTCCGCAGCGCCATCGGTCTTCGGCGGAGCCGCTCCCGCGAGAAGGGACCGCACCAGGCCGATCGTGACGTTGCCAAGCTGCCGCTCGATCGGGCTCGTTCCCGCCTCGGTGACGAGCGCGGCCGGCACGGCGTCGCAGAGGCCGAGGCAAGGCGAGCGCATCCAGGCCGGCCGCTCGCGGTCGAGCGCGATGTGGCCGCCGTTTTCGGCGTGAGGAAGCGGCGCGCCGCACTCACTCTCGATCGCCGCGGTCAGCGCGCGCGCCCCGCGTGCGCGGCATGCGATGTCATCGCAGACGTGAACGACGCGGCGCGGCCGCGGCTCCGTGGCGAGGAGCGCATAAAAGGTCGCGACTCCCCACGCATCTGCGGGCGGCACGCTGAGGCGCGCGCAGACGTAGCCGAGGCCGCCTTCGCTGATCCAGCCGACGCGCGCCTGCAGCGCTTGCAGCGCGGGGAGCAGCAAATGACGTCGCTCGCGCGCCGCGCGTCCGCCGTAGGAAACGTGCGAGTCGCGGCTGCGCCCGCGGCTGCCGCCATCCCACGCCGACTCCGGCGGCCCGAGGAGAGCGTCGATGGCGATGCGCTCCTCATCGCTCGGCTCCGCTTCCGGAAGTCGGATGTCCATCAGCGCCGCCCCGCTCCGGCGAACGGAGTCTCCGCGGCCGCCGCGGCGCGCTCTACGCGCACGGCGCAGGCCTTGAATTCGGCGGTGCCCGACTTGGGATCGACGGCGTCGATCGTGAGCACATTGGTCGTCACTTCATCGGGGAAGTGAAGCGTCATGAAGACCATCCCCGCCCGCAGGCAGCGGTCGACGCGCGCGGGCGCGACGAGGCTCCCGCGCCGCGAAGTGACGCGCACCGCATCGCCGGTCGCGACGCCGAGGCGCTCCGCATCCTCCGGCGAGAGGTCGAGCGACTCGCCGAAGTGGAGCGGCGAGTCGTAGCCCCCCGTCTGGACTCCGGTGTTGTACGACTCGAGCCTGCGCCCCGTCGTGAGTACGAACGGATACTCGGCATCCGGCCGCTCCACCGGCGGGTCGTGCGCGACGACCGAGAACGGCGCGGCGCGCCCGCCGCGCGGCGTTTCCCAGAGGCGCCCGTGCAGAAACAACGAGCCGGGGTGGCTCTCATCCGGACACGGCCACTGGATCCCGCCGAGCGCTTCCAAGCGCGCGTAACTCATGCCGCCCGCGAAATGAGGGGCGACGGTACGGAACTCGTTCCAGACATCTTCCGCGGTCGGGTGGCCGAAGTCGCGGCCGAGGCGGCGCGCGATCTCCGAGATGATCCACAGCTCATCGCGCGCGTCCCCAGGCGGGTCCACGGTCTTCTTGATGCGTTGCACGCGACGCTCGCTGTTGGTGACGGTCCCTTCGCCTTCGCACCAGGTGGCGGCGGCGGGCAAAACGACGTGCGCGAGCTGCGCCGTGCGCGTGAGGAAGATCTCCTGAACGACGAGGTTGTCCAGGCCTGCGAGGCCGCGCTCCACGCGGCGCTGGTCGGCATCGGACTGGGCCGGGTTCTCGCCGATCACGAACAGAGACGTCATCTCTCCGTGCTCGATCGCGTGCAGCATCTCGGAGAGATTCTTGCCGTGGCGCGGTTCGAGGGTCACGCCCCAGAGGCGCTCGAAGCGGCCGCGTGTCGCCGGATCGAGAATGTCTTGAAACCCGGGGAGCCGGTTCGGAATGGCGCCCATGTCGCCCCCGCCCTGTACGTTGTTCTGACCGCGGAGCGGGTTCGCGCCGCATCCCCAGCGCCCCACGTGCCCCGTCAGGAGGCAGAGATTGATCAACGCGAGCACGTTGTCGACCGCGGTGTGATGCTCCGTGATGCCGAGCGTCCAACAGATCATGGCGCGGTCGGCGCGCGCGAACGCGTGCGCGGCCTCGCGGATCGCCGCCGCCGGAATCCCGGTGATGCGCTCGCCATGGTCGAGCGTGTAGGACTCGACCGAAGCGCGGTAGGCATCGAAGCCCTCGGTCGCGCGCGCGATGAAGTCCTTGTGGGCGAGGCCAGCGTGGATGATCTCGCGCGCCATCGTGTTCGACAGTGCAATGTCGCTTCCGATTTCGAGACCCATCCAGACATCGGCCCAGTGCGCGGAAGCGGTGCGGCGCGGATCCATGACGTAGAGGCGCGCGCCGTTCCGGACGCCCTTCAGCAGGTGGTGGAACCAGATCGGGTGCGCCTCGCGGGCGTTCGATCCCCAAAGGAAGATGACGTCCGTCTCCTCCACTTCGCGGTAGGAACTCGTCCCGCCCCCCGCGCCGAATACCGTCGCCAGCCCGACGACGCTGGGCGCGTGTCAGGTGCGGTTGCAGCTATCGATGTTGTGGGTGCCGAACGCGACGCGGCTCAGTTTCTGCGCGAGATAGTTCACCTCGTTGGTGGACTTCGAGCAGCTAAACGTTCCGAGCGCGTTTGGCCCGCGCGCCGCGATGTTGCGCCGGAACCCCTCCGCGGCGCGGTCCAGCGCCTCGTCCCACGAAGCGCGGCGAAGCGCTCCCCCCTCGCGAACGAGGGGGTGGGTGAGGCGCGCATAAGCGCGCTGCGGCTTCCGTTGTTGAACCATGCAAAATCCCTCTCCGTGCCGATGTGCAGAGCACTCGCCGTGGGCCGTCTCTCGATTCTACTTAGGCGACGGGATTTCGGCGAGGGGAGGCCGCGCGGCGAAGCGCTCGAAATGGCCGACTCGGAGCGGCGGGGATTGGCGCCGATCGCGGTGCATCGAACGCCCGCGTCGGCCCCTCCGGCGCCACCCTCGTGCCATACCATGCGCTCCTCGTGTCTGGTCGTCGAAGCTCGCGGGAACCGGCGGCTCCTGCGCTACCTCGCCGGCTTCAGCGCGAGCGCTTGTTCGACCGCGCGGGCGATGTGGTCGAGTCGGACTTGTTGCTTGCGAACGAGGGTGGCCATCCTGCGCTTGATATACGCCTTCTCGTCTGCATCGAGGGACTTGCCCGTAACGACGAGGACCGGGAGATTTACCGCCTGCCGATCGGTGCGTAGGCGGCGCAATACTTCGAAACCATCGGTCTCCGGCATCAACAGGTCGAGAATCAACAAGTCCGGCATTGTTTGCGCCATCCGCTCGAGAGCCTCACGGCCGTTGGCGGCTTCTTCGATGACGAGCCCTTCCGGCTCGAGGCATTCGCGGACCTGCTTGCGAAAACTCGGATCGTCGTCCGCCACGAGCGCGCGCGCTCCCGCGACTTGCGGCAATTGCGCACGCACCGTTTGCACTAGCCACGCTGGCGACACCGGCTTCAAAAGGTACTCCGCGCCGCCGACCGCGAGCCCGCGAGCGTTTATGCTTTCGCTCGCGGAGATGATGAGCACTGCGATCGAGCGCAGCGCCGAATCGTCCTTGATCGCAACGAGGACGTCCCATCCATCGACCTTGCCGCCGAGGTGGACGTCCACGAGCGCAACGCGCGGCGAAGACTTGCGCGCTAGTTCCAGCGCGGTTTCACCGCTGGGAGAGAGCGCCATGGCGAAGCCGTCGGCGGCGAAGTGCTCGTACAAGAGCTTGCAGAAAACTGGGTCGTCTTCGACGAGCAGGATGTCCGCCTTGGGTTCCGGCGCCAATCCCGACGCCGGACCGGCGGCATCCGCCCCTTGCGACACGGCTGGGACGGTGAAGAAAAAGGTACTACCTACCCCCAGTTCGCTTTCGACCCAGATTCTCCCGCCATGGGCACTCACGATCTCCTTCGAAAGAGCAAGGCCGAGGCCGGTGCCGCCGATGCTGCGAGTCGCGTCGGTCGCCACGCGGAAGAACTTTCCGAATAGCTTCGGCAGCAATTCCGAGGGAATCCCGAGGCCCTTGTCCGCCACCCAAGCAGTAACCACGCCGGCTTCCGCGCGCGCCCCAATGGTCACGTTGCCGCCTTGCGGAGAAAACTTGACTGCGTTCGACACCAAGTTGGCCATCACTTGGCGCATTCGATCGCCGTCCGCCCAAACGTGCGGAAGGTCCGCGGGAATTTCGATACGGAATTCGTGCTTGCTTCCATCCAGCTTGAACGGCGCGATGCTGGTGAGAGCGACGTCCTTGAAGTCGATCGCGCCGAACTCGTACTGCTGTCTCCCTGACTCCATCCTTTGAATGTCGAGAAAGTCGTTGATCAGATTCGTGAGACGCACCGACTCGCCGTGAATGATCTTCAAGAATTCGCGCTGTTTCTCCTGTGGAAATTCGCGCGTGATCATGAGCTCTGCGAACCCTCTTAGGCTTGCAAGCGGCGTCCGCAATTCATGGCTGACGGTCGAGATCAATTCTTCCTTGAGAAGGTCGACCTCCTTGCGCCGGGTCACATCGTTCACGGACGCCACCATGCCGATCGGCGCGCCTGCGGCATCGCAGAGCGGCGCCGCATTGACGGACACGATGATTCGGCGCCCATCGGCGCGCTCGACTCCGACCTCCGCGCCGTACACTGGGTCTCCGCTGGACATCACCTTGTTGAATGGAAGCTCCGCCTCGGGAAACGGCTCGCCGTCGCAGCGCGTGATACTCCAAGCCTTGTCGTCATGGGTCCGCGACGTGATCTCCTCGCGGGTCATGCCGAGCATCTTTTCCGCCGCGGCGTTCGCCATCGTGATGCGCCCGCCGGCATCGACGATGAAGATCGAGTCGGCGATCGTCTCCACGATGCGCGCAAGCCGCTCTTCGCTCACTCGCCGCAACTGCTCCGCCTGCATGCGGTCGGTGATGTCGAAGATCGTGTAACGTCCCGCGAGAAACCTCCCATCGGAACCTCGCACCGCCGTCGCGCTCAGAATCACGGGGAGAAGCGAGCGGTCTCGGCGCACAAGCTCGAATTCCAGCTCGCGCGCGGAGCCCCCTGCCTTGAAGGTCGCGAAATGGCGCCGAAACTCCGATGCGCCCTGGGCCGAGATCCAATCCTCGAGCCTCTGCTTACTTAGCACGTCCGAACGCGATCGATCGAGCCAGCGCAGAATCGTGTCATTCGCTTCGGCGATAAATCCGCTCCCGTCGAGCGTCAAATAGCCGCAGGGCGCGTAGTTGTAGAGGTCCGCGAGCCGGCACGACGACCTGCGGGCCGCCTGCGCCAGCGCCACGGCGACAGCGATCAAGAGCGAAAGCAACATCCCCGAAGCAAGGATGACGAGCGGCACCAAGGAATGCTCTTCGGCGACGAGTTCCCGATTCGGCCACAATTTGGCCCGCCAACGCAGGCCGTACGATTCGACGTCGAATTCATAAATCCAGTTGGCACTGATCGAGGGATCGACGACCGAAGGTCCGTAAATCCTGGCATCGCCAGCGGCGATGGAGAGCGAAAGTCGCGACAGCAGCGAATTATGGCGATGCAGTGACTCCAGCATCGCCGGCAATGAATAGCTCCCCACCATCCAACCGTGCAACCTGCCGCCGACGAATGCGGGCACGACGACTTGGAATGCAGCTTTCGAGGTTTCCGCCGGCAGCAATTGCGCAATTCTCGTGTCGCGCGCGTCGCGCGCCGCAATTAGCGTTTCTTCCATCTCCGCATCGAGCACGAGTCGTGCATTTGCGGCGGAAACAACGTCTTCTTGCAGCGCCACCCAAGTCGATCGGGGGCCAGGCTCGATCCATGCGATCCCGTAGCAGCAAGGATAGTACTTGAGATTCAAACTCGCGTCGGCTTCCCATTCGGCCTTGGATTGATCCGGACGGCGCTCCATGCGATTCGCCATGCGGGCGATCGGACCCGATTGATTCGCCAACAGTTCCGTCAATTCGCGGTCGAGCTGGTGGGCCTCGCGGTCGACGACCCGAGCCATCGCGGCATGGTCGCGCGCAATCAGCGCTTGCCACTGCCCCACGGAAAGGGTCATTACGACCACGCCCGCGAGGATTGGAGACCAGCGCGGGGAGATGGCCTTCGTATCGAGCGTCCGCCGCCAGGCGAGCGCGGTGGTACCGGCGCCGGCGAGGAACATTCCGAGCGCCGTGTTCAGCGCCATCGGTGTGAGCAGCCCCCAGCAATAGGCGATGCGGAGGCCCGTCGCATATCCGATGATCGAGTTGAGCCCGATGGCGCCCGTCGCGCACCCCATTACCGCGGCGGCCATCGGCACCCACGCGCGACGACAGCAGCTCAACAGCAACAGCGCGGCGGAACTGAGCAGGAAACAGGCCACGGTGTTGGGAGCCATGCGGCCGGGGTCGGTCGCCTCGCCGGTGATGGAATGGCTCACGAACCATTCGTCGATGCCGAGATTCGCGTCGAACAGGTACTGGAAGGCCGTCAGAATGCCGGCGACGCCCATGAGCGCGGCAGGGAGGATCGCAAGCTGCTTTCGCTCCCGGTGGAGCGCGACGAACGCCGCGCCGCAGAACACGAAGCACAATGCCGTGTTGTAGACCATCGGCGTGTAGCCGGGGTAGAGTTGCAAGATCGCGGGGATGTGTACGTGCCAGGCGACGACGACTGCAATGCCCAACAGCGCCGTGCCACCGGCCGCGACCGTAACGACCACGTCGCCCAACCGGTTGTACGGTCGAGATGGATTGGTGGAAGAGCCGGAACGAGCTTCCATCACGCTCCCAAGCTACAGTGACGTACCGGGGGGGGATTCCGTCCGCGCGCCGTTCGCGGGGATTTCGGCGACGAAGATAGCGCCGGTTCCGAGTCCGCGGCTCTCCGCCCGGAGCTTTCCTCCGTGTGCCTCCGCGATGGCCTTTGCCACCGCCAAGCTGAGGCCGGTGCCTTTGGAGTGATGCGACACGTCGCCGATTGTAAAAGGCTGAAACAATTCGCAGGCGAGTTGCGGGGGAAAGCCCTGACCTCGATCCGCCACCGTAAGCGTCAACGGGTCCGAAACCGCGTTCAGCTTGACGCGGATGCGCTTCTCCTTCGGCGAGAACTTGACCGCGTTGTCGAGGAGGACCGAAATCATCCTCGCAAGATACGCCTCATTCCCTTGGACGGAAAACGACTTGCCCTTCGTCGTGATGCGGAAATCGACGGAGTCGTCCTTGAGGCCGGGAAGCTCGCCGGACACCTTGTGCGTCAGGTCATCGAGCGCGACTTGCTCCTGCGCGGCAACGCGCCCCATCGCAAGCAACTCGAAATACTCGAGGCCTTTCTTGATGAAGTCCTCCAGGCGCAGGTATCCGCGGCGCACGATCCCCATCAGCTCCTCGCGCTCGCCGGCGTCCTCGTAGGATTCCAGGTCCTCTACGATCGAGATCGCCGTGAGCGGCGTCCGCAATTCGTGGGATATGAATGCGAGGAAATCCATCTTCAGGCGATCGAGGATCTGCAGCCGCTCGTTCGCGGCGGCGAGGGCGCGCGCCTTTTCGCGCTCGGAGTCTACCGTGCGCTTCAGGTCCCGCGCATAGAGCACGAGCTGCGAATCGGCGGCGGCGAGCTTGCGCTCCAGCTCCTCCGTGAGTACGGGGATTTCGATCGCCGGCACGGCGTCACTCATTGGCGACTACGCCATCCAGCAGGGCGTCGACCTTCGCGAGCAGTTCTCTCGGGCTGAAGGGTTTAGTCAGGTAGTTGACTATGCCGAGTGTGCTCGCGGCTTCGCGGTCCTTCTCTTGACCCCGAGCCGTGAGCATGATGATGCGTCCGACTGGTGCGAGAGATTCGGAGAGCAGAGCCTTCGCGACATCGATGCCGTTCATGCGCGGCATCATCCAATCGAGTACGAAGAGGTCGGGGCGCTCGCGGCGCGCGATTTCGAGTGCGGCGATGCCGTCGCATGCCTCGAGGATTCGGTAGCTTGGATCGTCCAGGGTCGTGCGCACGAGATTTCGGAGATTCGCTTCGTCGTCGGCGAGCAGTATCGTCTTCACGCGCTTCCTTCCCGCACCGGCGAATTGCTCCCAGTCGTGGCGACATTGGCCCGTGGTCTAGTGTCGGCCCCAGGAGCCGGTCACTTGACAGGCTATTTTGGGGCCGCGTCCCAAGCGGGGCGGAGGCGGGTCAAAGGGGCGCAAGGCGGCGGTGGAAGACTTCCATGAGGCAGGAAGTTCTTGGCCTAGGCGAGCCTCCATTGGAGTGAAGTGCCCGGATCGATCCAGATGTTCTCGGGACTGATGAAGCCGCGCTTGTCGTAGGCGAATTCCTTGCCGCCGCGGAGAAAGCACTCGAATACGAGTTCCGAGCAGATGTACTCGCGGTCCTTTTGCTTCCTGCCGATGCCGAGGGCGATCCGCCCCACGATCTTCGCGATCTCGTCCTTGTCATAAGGGCGCGTCAGCTCGTCGATCCCGAAGCGCGCGGCGCTCTTCACGAAGTCCTTGTCGACGCCGGCAAAGCGCGCGACGACGATTCGTCCCTTGTAGGGTCGCCCGCCTTCGTAGTCTTCGAGATATTTCGACAACGGCGCGAAGCGCACGCCGACGTCCTCTACGCTCTCGAGCAGGAGGACGCGATCGACCGCCTCCGCACGCAGGATCATCCCCACGTGGCTCCAAGGCGAGCCCGTGAAGTGTTGGATCAGCTTCGAGATCAAGTAGTCGCCGGAGGCGAAGAGGAGATCGCCGGAGCGAAGCTGGGACCGAATGCGCGCGTAGGTCGCGGGGGAGATCGAGTCGATCTCGGATTTCTCGACGTGCGCGGCCATGGCGTACGATCCCAATTCGGAAATGGCGGACTACGGCTTGGGGAAGTTCTCCTTGAACCATTTTCCCAGCGTCGGTGCGAACGATTCGTTCGAGAACTCCGGGAGGGCCGGCAGCTTTCGAGCTTGGCCCAGTGCGCGCAGTTGGTCGTAAACGATCGGACCGTAGAGCTGTCCTTCCGGCTTCAGGTCGATGGTCACGTTGTCGCCGGAATCTCCCCCCTGCACGACGACGGCCTTCTCGCTCGGTCGCTTCGCCAGCGTCTCGGCGAAAAGGACGACTTCTACGACTGCCTTCACATCCTCGAATTGGCCGGCCGCAAGCAGATCCTTCGTCACCGGCGCGACATCGGCCGGCAGCGCGGCGGCGAGCGGCTTCAGAGATTCGCGCGCGGCAGCGAGCGCGCTCGGATTTCCGGTGCCGATCAAGGAGATCGCCGCGGCGCTGACAAGGTCTCCATCCCGATGAATCGCCTTTTCGAATGGTTCGACCTTCTTGAGAATCTCCCCGGTCTTCTGGAGTCCGCCGTGGAGGCCGCCCGAATCCGCGCCGCCCGACTTCTTGCCTTGCCCTTTTTCCGCGTTCTTTTGGAAGTCTTCATAGACCTTGTCGAGCCGCTTCGAGTTCTTCTCGATCTCCTTGCCTGCCGCTTCGATGGCGTCGATCAAGAGCGCCCGCGATATCTCCCCGTGTTGCCCCGTGCCGAGGAGGCGGACGGCCGCACGCCGCACCTCGCCTTCATCGTCCTTGAAACCGAGCGCGAGCGTTTCCGCAACGCCCTTGCTCGGCGCGTTGGCATGGCTCGCGGTGAGCACTGCGATCGATTCGAGAGTCGCGATCCTCGCCTGCGCGTCGTCGCCGCCCTTCAGTTCCTTCTTGAGCGCGGCGAGCGCTTTCGATTCCTGGTCTGCGTGCGGCGCGCAAAGCTTGGCACCTTCCGCGCGCGGAACGCACTCCGTGCAATCCGCCGCGATCGACGGAACCGTCGCGATGAGCGAACAGCCAATGAGCGCCGCGCAAACGGTCTTGGATCTCTCGAACATTTCTCGCCCCTTCCATCGGGCAGACCTGCATTTCCTGTGAAGTCATATCCTCGCGGGATGCAAGGGAACCAGCAAGGCGGCCGTTTCGCGAAAAGCACTCGCGCCGGTTGGCGGCCACGGTGCTGCCGCGCGTATTGAATCGGGGCCCAAGCTGACATCCTCCCTGCCGCGGTCATCACCGACGAACTGAATCAGGCTCGGGCCCCGATAACACGCCAAGCCGCGACAAGGTATCCCTTCTTGCGTCACGCCAAAGGATCTAAAAACTCGCTACAAGTAAGATCCGGCGGGAGGGCCGACTGATTCATGGGGTTGGAGACTTTGGCCTAAGTGCAAGCCTGGAATACGGATACGGATCGAGTTCTTGCGGAGAAAGCGGGGGGGGCGCGGCGTGTGGTCAGCGGCTGAGTTCGAGAAGCTTTCCGGCGATCTGCTCCGGGTGGGTCGCGGGAACGTAATTGAGCGCGAGGGCGATCACGACGTCCTCCTTCAGGAGCCGCAGATACGCGGTGACGGTCGCGCCGACGGCGCCGGTGTGTGAAATGTAGGTGTCCCCCCGCATCTCGCGAACGGTCCATCCCAGCGCATAGTCGTTGAGGCCCGCCTTGTAGTAGCGTTCGAGCGCCGCTGGCGAGAGCAGTTTCCCCGAGCGGAGCGCCCGGTCCCACTGGTACATCTCCGAGGTCGATGCCACCGCGCCGCCCGCGCCGCGATAGCCCCAGGTGAGTCGGGTCCCATACGCGAAGGGAACGCCGGTGCCGCGCGCATCTTTCGGGACCCGTTCGAGAGCAAGCTCTTTCATTCCGATGAAGCACGCATCTTTCATCCCCGCGGCGCGAAAGAGCTGCGTGCAATAGTCCTCGTAGCTCTGGCCGGAAACCTTCTCAATCACGGCCGCGAGCGCGCCATACGCCAAGTTGCTGTACGCGAACTTCTCCCCCGGCTTCGAATCGAACGGAAGATTCAAGTATGCGAGCACCGTCTGGTCGCGGTTCAAGAGATCGGGATGCACGCCTCCCTCGTCGAAGCCCGGACGGATCCCGGAGGTGTGCTGCAAGAGGTGTCTGAGCGTGACGGGTGCTTTGTCGGCGGGCGCCTCCGGATAGAACTTCCGGATCGAGTCGTCGATGGACAGTTTCTTCTTCATCTCCAAGTGCAGGATTGCGGCGGCCGTGAATTGCTTCGTGACGCTCGCCCAGTCCCAAAGCGCGTCGACCGGGATCGGCTTGTTCTCCTTCGCATCGGCAAGGCCCCAGCTCTTGTGGAGGAGGACCTTGCCCTTTCGAACGACGAGCGCCGAGCCGCTGAAACCTCCCGCCCCCGCATCGAGAGCGAGCAGGTATTTTTCCAGCTCGCGCCCCTCGGCGCCGGAGACGACGGAGCCATCTTTCGCGGGCGGCTTGCCCGCCCCGAATCCGCGATCGGTAATGGAAAGGAAGAGCGCGGCTGCCGCGCCGGCGATGAATAGGACTTGCACGAGCCGCATGTGCGCGCTTGCCATGGCTTTTCGCCCGCCTCCCGATGTCCTTCGCTCCCGCGGATCCCTTTCGGCCGATGAGGATGAAACCCGCGCTGGGGAGATGCAAGTCGTGACCGAATTTCGGTCCGGAGCCGGAAGCGCGCGCGAGCCTCGGCCGGCGCGCCTGGCGCCCGGCGTCGAATCAGGCGTTGCAGAGAGCGGAGGCGAACGACGGCTTCGGCGCGAAGCAGAACGCCTGGTTCAGCCCCAGAAGAAAGGTGTGATAGCCGGTCAGAACGAAGGCGGGCGCCAGGATCCGCTCCAAGGACTCGCGATCGAAGTAATGCTCGTGCTCCTCTTCGATATTCGGCACGTACCAGCGGATGAACTTGTCCGCCGCTTGCTTCGGGGTCGTGAGGATCAGCTTGCCGTTCGGCGCGATCACGCGCCAGACGTGGCGTAGGAGCGCCGTCGGATCCTCGAGGTGCTCGACGACGGCGAGCATCGTCACGCGGTCGAAGTGTCCTGCGGGAATCCGGTCGAGATCTTGCAGGCTGTCCCCGATGAGCGCATCGAGGCCGCAGCGCTCCCGCGCCGGCGATCGCTTCAGGAAGTAGCCGTCGCCGCAGCCGATGTCGAGGTGGCGTTCCACGCGGTCACCGAGGTAATACGCTGCGTTACGAGCCCGCAGGTAGCGCGTGCACGGCAGCACCGCACGCGTAAGAGGATTCCAGCCGTGACAATACGAGAATTCCTCCGGAAAGCTCCCATCCGTCCGGCCGTCCGCATGGAGCGTGATCACTGGCGTGCCTCGCTTGTCCAATCCTGGCGATGAGTCGTCGAATTCGCGCGCTCCCAGCGCACGTCGCGACGCGCGTTGGCAATGCGAATTATCGGCACCTTGGCGGCCTCCCCTTGAGCCCTACACGAGCGCCGGCCCCTGCCGCCCCGGCGATTGGTCGGGAACTGCGCCCGACAATGACTTGAGGCTGGACGGGAAATCGCTTCGAGTTTCCATTACTCTAGTCCCCTCCCGGGCCGCAGGGCCGACGCCCGCGCCCGGCACGAAAGCGGTAGGTTTCATACTACGGGCGTGCCTCGAACCGCGACCTGCGCCGGTTGGTCGCTTCGAATCGCGCCTCATGGTCAAATCGCATGGAGAGGCAGGCGTCATGGTTTCCTTTGTGGCGAGCGTCCCTCTTGTCGACCTCTGGATTCCAATCATCGCGGCCGCAGTCGCGGTGTTCGTCGTCAGCTCCATCATCCACATGGTGCTCCCGATCCACCGCGGCGACTTCAAGAAGCTTCCCGGAGAGGCGGCGGTCCTGGAAGCGATGCGCACCCAAGGTGTGCAGCCCGGCAGTTACATGTTCCCGTGCGCAGGGTCCATGAAGGAGATGTGTACGCCGGAGATGACCGCGAAGATGAACCAAGGTCCCGTCGGCAACATGACCGTGCTGCCGAGCGGCCCCTTCTCGATGGGAAAATCGCTGTTGCAGTGGTTTGTCTATTCGGTCGTCATCGGCGTATTCGTCGCCTACATCGCCGGCCTCGGGCTCGCGCGCGGCGCCGATTTCATGGCGGTGTTTCGATTCACGGGCGCGGCCGCTGTCCTCGGCTACGCGCTGAGCAACGTGTGCGATTCGATTTGGAAAGGCGTGAGCTGGGGGATCACGGCGAAGTTCATCTTCGATGGAGTCCTCTACGGGCTCGCGACGGGCGCCGTCTTCGGTTGGCTGTGGCCCGCCGCCGCCGCGTAGTGCATTGCGGTCGGCGCTCCTAGGAAGAGTCTCGACCGCCTTTACCGTTAAGGAGCGAACGACGTGTTCAGATGGTGGATCCTGGCCTTCGCGTGCGGCATCGCGACCCCCGTCCTCCTTTCCGCGGAAGATCAGAACCGCGAGGTTCTTACGCAAAAATACCAGCGGAAGATGGGGGAGCCCTTCGTCACGAAGATCGCGTGGGAACGCAAGATGACCGACGCGATGGCGAAATCGCTCGCGACGGAACGCCCCATCGTCGGGTACTTCACGCGCAGCTACAGTGCCTGACCGCGCTGCAGCGGCGTCGAGGGCGGGCCCCTCGTCTCGGATTGGTGGGTCGATGTCAGCAAGCAGTTCGTCCCGTACTTGAACATCCAGTCGCTCCTGCCCGAGGTTCCGGACGAGGGCCTCTTGGGCACGCTGGGAGTCGGGGTCGGGCATCCTTCCGTCGTGTTCCTCGACCACAAAGGGCGAGTCCTGACGAGCGGCAACTTGACGCGGGGCGAGCAAGACGAGTTCCCCGCGGACTTGGAGCGGGCGAAGTGGGCGTTCGACATCTATCGCGCCGCGGAGAAAGACCCCGCGAACGCGCTGAAGAACGCGAACGTTCTGCTCCTCGATCTATTCCTCGAGCGCAGGTTTCCGCCGATCGCGGAGTTGGAGGCTGCGGCAACTACCGCGGGCGCGGATGAGCGTCTCGTGAAGCACTTCCAAAAGTATCGGGCCAAGAAGCCCGTGATCGACGTGATGAACGAATACGAGAAGGTGCCGACGGCGGGGCGGCGCAAGGAGTGCGCGAAGCTCATGTACGCCGTGTTCGCGGATGGGGTGGTGATCGACGATCCCGCGGATGCACTGTTCACGGCCTATTGGACGATGGCATTCGATGGCGCGGTTGCGGAGCGCAACAAGGACGGAGCCGCCGCCGTGCTGGCGGCATTCGCGGAGCGGACGAAGGAAGCGCGCCCCGTCCACAAAGTGCTGCGCGAGCGCATGGAGAAGGATCTCGCCGCGCTCGAAAAAGAGCATTGAGCCGCGGTCGCCTGGCTGCCGAGAATCCCTTGCTGGGCCGGCATTACCCGGCAGCGACCAAAGATGCCATGCCGCGGGGTGAATAACTTGCGCGCGATTCCGTAGTTTCGAACAATGTTGCGCCGCTTGGGGGGACACCACCCCCCCACTCGGAGCGCCCGACGCGCCGGCGGCCCTCGAGGCGGAGCGCGGCGGTGGGTTCGACCGCCTACGAGCGGCTTCGCTCGAGGGCTTCTGCGTTGGGAAAGGAATCGATGCCATGCTGTTCGCCAGGATCGCGCTGTTCGCGTCGTTCGTCCTTCTCGCCGGGTGCAAGACCTATCAAGAGCACCCGGGGCCGATTGAATATCCCGGCGGTCGCGATCCAAGCGGCACCATAACCGAGGCGACGCCCGTCCCCACGGATGGGGGCCCGGTATACGCCGAGATCTCGGCGTGGACTTCGAGCCTCGGAGCTTCCCTTGCTCCGACTGCCAGCATCGGCTGCTTGCCCCTCACCTCCTACGACATCCGCAACGAGTCTCCCCGCGTCACGCTGCTCGGAGAGCAGATCGCGGACGAAGTAGCGAACGCGCTTCGCGCGGGCGGCGGCCAAGTGGTGCTCGGCTTGAACGACATGGAGATCCGCGCGATGCAGGGGAACCTCGCGAAGATCACCTTGTCGACGCTGCCGCTCGTCGCGCGCTATGGCTCGCGCCTCGGCTGCGACGTGATCTGCTTCGGCACGCTCCGCCACGAGCGCAACGTGAACGACACCTGGGGGCAGGCGCGGATCACGGTCGATCTGAGCGCGTGGGATGGGACCGCGAACCGCATCATCGGATCGCGCAAGTTCGCGATCTCCAGCCAGGATCCAGGCAGCCGCCGCTGGTTCGAAGCGGCGAAGAGCGACAGTCCGTGGGATGAGGAGAGCAAGTGGAATGTTCCGCAGCCCGCGCGGTCGTTCCAAGCCGAGATGGAAGTCGTCGCGGGGCTCCTCTGCGATCGCCTGCTCGGCGCGATCGACCCCAGTCAAGTCGAAGGCAACGTCTATCTTCCCCCCGCCGATACTTCGCGCTTCGTGCGCTCCGTCGCGCGCCTGCGCGCGGCGCAAGTGGCATTCGCTTCGGAGCTGGGGCGCCGCGCGCAAGCGGCGGAGAAGAGCGGCGGCGCGATCGATGGGAACGCTCCGCTCAGCTTGGTCGGGATCGAATTCAAGAACATGCAGGCCGCGGAAGACTACCTCTCCGTGTTGACGGAGGGGCTCGGCGCGTCGCACGCCGCCCAGTTCGGGCTCAGCGTCTCGAACATGCTCGCGGAGCGATTGCAGCCGAAATTCGCGCAGAGCAAGTTCAGCGTGAAGGATCTCGGCGCGACGAAGTGGTCGGACACGCAGTTGATCGAGGGGGAATTGGCGCAAGGCGGGCTCATCAACAGCCAATTGGCGCGCAAAGCGCTGCAAGACGCCGGCTACCAAATCGTGATTGCGCAACGCCTGGAGAAGTTCGGCGACGCGCACGTCCTGCGCGCCGTCGTCCACGACGTCAAGGCGGATCGCGTGCTCACGACCGCGCACGTCGCGATCGCGCCGGAGTTTCAGCAGGATCTCAAGAAGGAGCTGGAGGTCGAGGAATACGGAATCGATTTCGTGCCGATCCGAGAGGTTGCCGCGGACGCCCGCGCCTCCTGGGACGACACGTACAAGAAGGTCGTCACCGGCGTCGTGCTCCTCTCCGGACAGGAAGGCGACCAAAAAGGAGTCGGTACGGGATTCGTGGTTTCCGCCGATGGGTTGATCATGACGAATTCGCACGTGGCGAAAGGGATCGGCGCGGCGCCGAGCGCTTCTTTCGCGGACGGCTCGCGGGTCCCCGTGCGCCTCGTGCTCGACAATCCTTACTGGGACGTCGCCGTCTTGCGCGCGGAGCGCCTTCCCGCCGGTACTCACGAGTTCGCGTTCGCGCAGGAGGATCAGTCGCGCGTGGGCGCGGAGGTCGCGGTGCTCGGGCATCCGAAGAGCACGGGCGGCTGGGTGCTCTCTCCCGGACATCTCAGCTCGCTTCGCGAAATGGTGCAGACGACGAGCGACAAGGAGCCGCGACCCAGTTATCTCTACACCTGCGCAACGAGAGAAGGGACGAGCGGGAGCCCCGTGATGCTGCTCGGCGGCAAGGTGGTGGCGGTGAACTCGCACGGACTCCTCGGGCAAGTGATGAACAGCGCGACGCGGACGGAGCTGACGGGCTTCGCGATCGGCTGTCCAGGGGTGGAAGCGCAAAAAGTCCTCGAAACCGCGCGGAATTTGCAGTGAGCACGGGCGACCGCGGCACGCAGGAACCGATCCAGAAATCCATGAAAGGGAGTAGGAACATGCATCACATTGGAGTCTTGGCGGGTGCCTGCGCGGCGGCGCTCCTCGCGGGGTGCATCGACACCGCGCGGATGAAGAGCCCGGGCGAGCCCGGCCTCGTGGACCAGAAAAAGGCCGGCACGGTAACCTACGACATCGTCGTCAAGGAAGCCGTGGAGAAGTTGCTCGCGAAACACCACAGCAAGGTCGTCGACGGGGGCCAAGGAAAGTTCTGGGTCGCGTTCATCGGCATCGACAACAAGAGCGCGGAAGAGATGGGCGATCACGAAGCGGCGGTCTACCAGCGCATCGGCGAAGTCCTGGTCAACGCGGGCTACTACCGCTCGATCAGCATGCGCTTCATCAACACCGCGAAACGCGCAGCAGGTCTCGCCGATCCCGAGGAGCTGTTCTTGCGGGAGCCGCGCGAGCGATTCATCTCCGTATTGCAGAAGGAAGGCCAGACTCCCGACTACTTCATCTGGGGGGTCTTGACCTCGCAGACGAGCAAGCACTCGGGCGTCTTCACGAAGACCAAGGAGCGGCGCTACCGATTCGACATGGAGATGGTAGACGCACATACCGGCGAAATCGTCAGCCAGGAAAGCCACGAGGTCGACAAGGAGTACGTAGACTGGTAGTGCGCTCCATGCCGCGCCTTCGTCTGGGCATTGGCAGGAGCCGCCGCATGAGGATCGACCTTCCCTGCTCGGGCCGGCGCGCGCGCTCCGGCGCGAGCAGGCCGTGTTTCTGGCTCGCCGCGGCGCTCTTCTCGCTCGCCGCTTCGGCCGCCGGCTGCGCGAGCCACGACCAGCGGATCCGCCTGTTTCGCGAGCATTACGGGGCCGGGCGCATCGCGGAGGCGGAAGCGGAGATCGACAACCTGCTCCGGTCGGAGAGCGGCGTCCCGGTCGAAGAGATCCGCGCCACGCGGGGGCTCTCCGAGGAGATCGATCCCGACAAAGGCGACACCAGCCTCTACCTCCTCGAAAAGGCGATGGTGCGCCTCGCGCGCGGCGACGGCGACGCCGCGGTCCGCATCCTGCGCGCCTGCCGCGACGCCATCGACGAACGCCGCAAACTGTCCGCGGGCGACTTCGTAAGCCTCGTCGGGGACGACACGATGCGTCCGTTCCGCGCGGCGGACTACGAGCAGATCATGGTCCGCGTGATGCTCGCCATCTCCGATCTCGTGCTGGAAGGGAAGGACTCGTTTCCCTACGCGCTGCAGATCGGCGAAAAGCAAGAGGAGATCCTCGGCGAGCCCTACGCGCCGGACCTGGGGGACGTGGGTCAGGCCCGCCCCGACTACAACCCGCGCCAGCACTATCGGCGGCTCGCGATCGGCGCCTATCTCGAGGGGATCATCCAAGAAGCAGCCTACGCGACGACTACCGCGTCGAAGGCCTATGCCCGCGCCCGCGAATGGTCGGCTGATTCTCCCCTTGCGGCTGCCGCCGCGGAGCGCGCGGCGAACGGCAGATTCGCGCCCGAGGGTCACGGCGTGATCCACGTTTTCTACCTGGCCGGCCGCGGTCCCGCGCTCGTGCAATCGACCTCCCCCGTCACCGACGCCGCGCTCGCGATCGCGCAGTGGTGGGCGATCATCGCGGGGCATGGAGAGGCCGTGATCACGCAGAGCGCCGTGCCGGTGCCGGGAGTGCTGGCGGCGGATACCGCGATCGCGCCCCTTTACATCCGCGAGCCGGATGGGAGCGACGCGACGACGGAGCTGCTCCTCGACACGAACGCCGTCGCGATCGAACAGCTCGATGCGAACATGCCGTGGATCATCGCGCGCGCGGCGGTGAGGCGGGCCGTGAAGGCGGTTGCCGCCGAAGCGGTGCGCAAGCAGGTGGCGAAAGAGCGCGGCCGCGACACCGGCTTTCTCGCCGGCCTCATCACGAGCGCCGCGCTCACGTGGTGGGAAGATGCGGACACCCGCAATTGGACGGCGCTCCCCGCCCAGATCCAGGCCGCCCGCATCACGCGCCCGATCGGCGACCAGGAGATCGACCTCGGCCAGGGGATGCGCGCGCGCGTTCGCGTGCGCCAGGGGCGCGAGTCTTACCTCGTGGTGCTCCGCCCCAATCTCGCGGCGCCCGGCATCTTGATCGTCGACGAGTACTCGCGCATCGAGGATCCCAGCCCCGAAAGCCCACCCGAAGCGCCCGCATCGGAACCCGTGGAAGAGCCCGCCCCACCCGCCGCCGCCGCGCACTGACGCCAACTGACGCCCGCCCATTCGAATGCAAAATGCTCGCGGCGCGACTCTAGATTCGCGTGAATTGGCGAATTGCTCCGCAATCGCGTAATTCGTCTGCGCTTCCCGTGCAAGTTACGACGTTTGCCGGCGTGCTCGAGCGCGCACCATCGACTCCCAAACCCACGACGAGTCGCAATTTACGGCAATTGCGGCCACCGCCGCGAGGCGAAGGAACGGCAATTGTTCATGTGATTCCAAGCACACCGGGCTGTTTCACCCTTTTCACGCGCCATGAGGAGTACAACTTGATTCGCATCCATCGCGCATTCGCAGCCGGCGCCGTCGCCGTGGCACTGGCGGCGCTGTCCCCTCGGGAAGCTCTCGCGCAGGGTTGAGTCGCTGCGCACAACACCTCGCCCGTGCCTGGCGAGAAATCACCGTACATGAAGGAAGGCCAATGGGAGATCTCGTTCGCCTACCGCTACCAATTCTCGAACCGCCATTTCGAGGGCGACCACGAGCAAAAACAACGAATTCACGGCCACAACGACGTGCGCAACCGGCAGAACATCTGGGACGTGTCGTTGACTCGCGCGGTCAGCAACCGTACGACGATCTCGGTGAGCATCCCGCTCGTCTTCAACGAGCGCTCGCAGCGCAATAACGCGGTCAATCGGCGGATCTACACCCATGCATCGGGGATCGGCGACATCATCATCACGCCCCGCTATTGGGTCTGCGACCCGGCGGGGAATCCGAAGGGCAACATGCAGCTCTCGGCCTCGGCATCAAGCTGCCGACCGGGGAGCCCGATGCCACGGATACGTTCTTCGACAACTCCGGGAACCGGGTCGTGCGCACGGTCGATCAATCGATCCAACCCGGCGACGGCGGATTCGGATTCGTGTTCGATGTCCTCTGGTTCTACAATCTCGGCAAAGTAACGCCCTATTTCAGCGGGCTCTACCTGCTCAATCCGGAGGGTTCGAGCAACGTTTCCACGTACCGCAACGCAAGCGGCGAGCAGGAGATGTCGATCGCCGACGCCTACGTGGCGCGGGCCGGCTTCGCGTTTCCACTCGGGTTCGCCGATGGCCTTGGAATGACAGTGGGTGCGCGGATCGAAGGCATTCCGGTCTACGACCTCGTCGGCGGCGAACATGGCTTCCGGCGCCCCGGGCACGCCATATCCTACGATCCAGGGCTCTCCTATACGTGGGGAATGCACACGCTCGCCGTGTCCGTTCCGGTTGCCTTCTACCGAAATCGCGAGAAGAGCGTCCCGGATCGGAAGCGGGATGCGCACGGCGATGCCGCTTTCGCGGACTGGCTCTTGCTCGCTAGCTATTCCTACAGATTCTGATCTCGAAGCTGACGACTCTTTCCCAGGGGCCGGGAGCCCGCTCGGCGGGTTCCTGGCCCCAACCCTCCAATTGCGCGCGCCGCTTTGCAACATTGCGTACAGCTCGCCCATGCAAGATCCGACTCGTCGTATGGTTTATGGCGGTCATCGGTGGCATTCGGTTCCGTAAGTGCATGTGGCAATTGAAGCCGCGCGATTCGGCCTTGTGGCACGTGCATTGCGCTACAATCGTCCGAATTGCGGCGCGATGGAGCGTCGCTTGGGTCAGGGTAGTTTGAGGCACACCCGTCAAACGAGGAAAGGGTAGAGCAATGGCAATTGAGAAGGGGTACAGGCACAGGGCCAGGTGGCGGCTTTGGGCAGCGATATTCGTGACCGCGCTCGTCTTCGCGCCGGCGGTGCGAGCAGACAGCGACAACGACGGAGGCGGCAGCAAGAAGAAGAACGTGGCCACATTCGACGCCGAATTGGGCACCGCATGGTTCAACACGATCTACGAATTGGTGCGCGACACCGCCGGCTACAATCCGCCGGTCGCATCGCGCGCATACGCCTATTGCGGGGTCACCTTCTACGAGGCGCTAGTCCCCGGCATCGAGGGCGGCAAGTCGCTGGAGGGTCAGCTCAACGACCTCGCAGATCTCCCCAATCCGCAGAACGGTAAGAAGTATCATTGGCCCACCGCGGGCAACGCTGCGATGCAGACGATCGCGACGCACTTCTTCCCGCTCTCCGAAGACGCGATCAACGACTTGGCGGATGAGTTCTACGACGCCTACGATCCCGATGTGAAGCAACAAGTGACGAATCGCTCCATCGACTTCGGCGTCGCCATCGCGGAAGCGATCATCGAATGGTCCGAGGGCGATGGATTCGCGGACATCGCCGCCGCGAACGCGGCGTTCGTGCCGCCCGCCGTGGATGGCGCCTGGGTGGGGACCGGCACCGGCCTACTGCCCGCCTGGGGCACGATCCGCACCTTCGTACTCGAGTCCTCGACGACCTGCCCGGCCGTCGGGCATCCCCCCTTCTCGGAGGATTCCACTTCTTCGTTCTACGCCCACGCGCTCGTGGTGAACAACACCACCGGCGATGCCGGCGCCAATCTCACCGATGACCAGAAGGACATCGCCTTCTTCTGGGCCGATGGCCCGGTGCAAACGGGCACTCCCCCCGGCCATTGGATCAACGTGATCGGGCTCCTCGCCGCCCAGCGGGACCTGAACCTCGCGGAGGTCGCGGAGGCGTACGCCCGCGTCGGCCTCGCCGTCGGCGACGCGTTCATCACCTGCTGGCAGACCAAGTACGAGACGTACTTGCAGCGTCCGATCACGTTCATTCAGAACAACATCGACGCGAGCTGGGACCCGCTCATCGCGACCCCGAACTTCCCGGCGTACACGAGCGGACACTCCACGCAGTCCGGAGCCGCGGCAACGGTGCTCACCGCGCAATTCGGGTCCGCGCCCTATGAGGACACGACGCACGTGGATCGCAACAACACGGCCATCCTCGATCAACTCGTGACCGATGTCCGTAGTTTCGACTCGATCATGGAAGCGGCGCAGGAGGCGGCGGTCTCGCGCCTCTACGGCGGGATTCACTATCTCTTCGACAACAACGATGGATTTGCGCAGGGCCAGTGCATTGGCCAGTTGCAAGTCGACCACCTCGAGTTCAGCGAATAGCCGGGCTCGGGCAATAGTCAGCCGTCTTGCGGGAGGGGCTGCCACGGGGGTGGCCTCTCCCTTTTTTGTTGCGCATGGGTTTTCAAGGTTTGGCGCTCAATGGAAGTCGTGGCTCGGCGCGGGGGTCGGCGAGTGGCTCGTCCGCGGCTCCCAAAGCTCCTCGGCGATGATGTGCGCGATCTTTTCCTTCACTTGCAGCCTGCCGGTCACGCCGAGGAACGAGCGCGTCTTCGCGATGAGGGAGTACGCCTCGAACACCTGCTTCCAGATGACGATGTTCGCGAAGCCGGTCTCATCTTCTAGGGTCATGAAGGTCACCCCGGACGCGGTGCCGGGGCGCTGGCGGCAGATGACGATCCCCGCGTAGCGCACGCGGCGGCCGTTCGGCATAGCGGCGACCGTGCGCGCGTCGGGGAGGCCGAGCGCGCGCAGCTCCTCGCGCATGAGCGCGAGCGGATGGGAGCGCGCGCTGTGGGCGCCGAGGCGATAGTCCCACCCGATCTCCTCGACCGGCGTAAGCGGAGCGAACGCGACCGCCTCCCCGAGCGCGTCTTCACCGGAACCGTTCCCCGTGCGCTCCCCCCCGCCCCGCAGCGTGTCCTCGCGCGCGCGCACGAAACCCCGTACCCCCCAAAGCGCCGCGCGCCGCGCCACATCGAAGCAATCGAAGGCGCCGGCTTCCGCGAGGGCGGAGAGCGCCCGCTGATCGAGGCGCGTGCGCCGCACGAAGTCCTCGAGCGAATCGAAGCTCCGCTCCTCCCGCGCCTCCACGATCCGCCGTCCATCCTCCGCGCCGAGCCCCTTCACGTAAGAGAGCCCCATCCGCACCGCGAATGCCGCCGCGCGCGGAGGCGCGGGGGTCGCGGGCGCGGCCGCGCGCGCCGGCTCCTGGTCCAGCTTCTCGAGCGTGCACTTCCAGCCGCTCGCGGCGGCATCGACCGGCCGCACGACCACGCCGTGGCGCTTCGCGTCATCGATGATGGTCGCCGGCGCGTAGAAGCCCATCGGCTGCGCGTTCAGCAAGCTGCACGTGAACTCCGCGGGATAGTGGCAGCGCAAGTAAGCCGATGCGTACGCGATGAGCGCGAAGCTCGCCGCGTGGCTCTCCGGGAACCCGTACTCCCCGAATCCGAGGATCTGCTGGAACACCGCCTCCGCGAACTCCGGCGCGATCCCCTTTCGCTGCATCCGCGTGAGCAGCCGCTCGCGGTGCGACTCGATCCGCCCCGACTTCCGCCACGCCGCCATGTCGCGCCGGAGCTGATCCGCCTCACCCGGCGTGTAGTCCGCCGCCACCACCGCGAGCCGCATCACCTGTTCCTGGAAGAGCGGCACGCCGAGGGTCTTCTCGAGCACCGGCACCAGGCACTCGTGCGGGTAGGTCACCGGCTCCTCCCCGCCGCGGCGGCGCAAGTACGGATGCACCATGCCGCCGGTGATCGGCCCCGGCCGCACGATGCTCACTTCGACGACGAGGTCGTAGAAGCTGCGCGGCTTCAGGCGCGGCAGCATCGACATCTGCGCGCGGCTCTCGATCTGGAACACCCCTACCGTGTCGGCGCGCTGAATCATGGCGAAGGTCGCCGCATCCAGGGGCTCGATCTCCGCCATCGACAGCTCCACTCCGCGGTGCTCGCGCAAAAGGTCGAAGCAGAGGTGGAGCTGCGTCAACGCGCCGAGCCCGAGCAGGTCCACTTTGAAGAGGCCGAGCGTCTCCAGGTCCTCCTTGTCCCACTGGATGACGGTCCTCTTCTCCATCGTCGCGTTTTCGACGGGGACCAAGTCGTGGACCGGATCGAGACCGAGCACGAAGCCGCCGGGATGGATCGAGAGATGGCGGGGAAAGTCCGCGATCTCATCGGCGAGGCGCAGGAGATGCGTGTGCAAGGGCGCGGCGAGATCGAACCCCGCCTGCTCCGCGATCCTCCCCTCCACCTCCCCCCAGTGGGAGAGCAGGCGCGCGAAGCGGTCGAGCGACGTCTCGGGCAGACCGAGCGCCTTGCCGACGTCGCGCACCGCCGAGCGCGCGCGGTAGCGGATCACGTTCGCCACCATCGCGGCGTGGTCGCGCCCGTACTTCTCGTACACGTGCTGGATCACTTCCTCGCGCCGCTCGTGCTCGATGTCGAGATCGATGTCCGGAGGCTCCGCGCGCTCCATCGAAAGGAAGCGCTCGAAGAGGAGGCCGAGGCGCACGGGATCGATCGCGGTGATCTCGAGCGCGTAGCACACGGCGGAATTGGCGGCGGAGCCGCGCCCCTGGCAGAGGATGCCGCGCGCTTTGCAGTACTGCACGATCTCCCACATGGTGAGGAAGTAGCCGCAGTAGTCGAGGCGCTCGATGATGGA
Organism: Planctomycetota bacterium; assembly: GCA_022616235.1. GTDB lineage: Bacteria > Planctomycetota > UBA8108 > UBA1146 > JAKEFC01 > JAKEFC01. The sequence goes on along the minus strand of JAKEFC010000157.1, from coordinate 1,453 downwards.
AAGCTCCTTCTCGATCTGCGCCGCCACCGCTTGCGGCACCGCGTCCGCGCCGCCGTAGCGGCGTTCCGCGCCTTCGAGCGCGAGGCGGCGCAGGCGCGCCGCCGACGTCGTCCCATCGGGGAGCGTCTCCGACGGATAGCGGTAGCGGATCTGGTCGAGGGCGAAGTCGCAGCGCGCCACGACCTCATCGATGCGCGCGAGCGCGGCCGCATCGTCCGCGAAGAGCGCGGCGAGGGCGTGCGGAGTGAGGAGCGCGTGCTCCGCGTTCGGCTTCAGGAGATCGCGCGCGGCGCCGAGGTCGACCCCGTGGCGGATGCAGGTGAGCACGTCCTGCAACGGGCGGCGCGCCGGTGTGTGGTAGAGGACTTCCGTCGCGGCGACGAGCGGGAGATCGAAGCGGGCGGCGCGCTCCCGGAGCAGCGCCTCCGCCGCCGCCTCCGCGGCGCGGCGATGGCGGGCGACGAGCGCGTAGAGCGCGCCGCCGAAGGCGTCGCGAAGCTCTGCAGCGACTCGCTCCACATCGAGAGATGCCGCGTCCGCCGCAGCGTCCGCCGCAGCGTCCGCCGCCGTGCCCATCGCCGTGCCCATCGCCGTGCCCGCAGCCACCTGCTCCGCGGGGCGCGCGGCGAGCAGGCTCCGATCGCCCCCCCAGAGCGCGAGATTGCCGCCGGCGTGTGCGCACACTTCATCCCAAGTGACGGCGCTCTTTCCCTTCTCGCTCCGCAGGCGCCCCTTCGTGATCAGGCGGCAGAGATTCGCGTAGCCGGCGCGATCGCGCGCGAGCAGGATGATCGTCGAGCCATCCGCGACGGCGATCTCCGCGCCGATGATGAGCTTCACTCCCAGCTCGCGCGCCTTCACGTGCGCGCGCACCGCGCCGTAGACGCCGTCGCGATCCGTGATGGCCATGGCGGGGAGCCCGAGCCTCTGCACCTCGGCCACCAGCTCGTCGGGGTGGCTCGCCCCTTCGAGGAACGAGTAGTTGCTCTTCACCCAGAGGGGAGCATGAGCGCGCACTCCGCACCACCCCCCTACTCCACGCGGCCGTGCAGGAAGAAGCGGCGGCGCGGGCGATCGTAATAAACCCAGAGCAGCGTGCCGCGCCGCGTGAGCGCGAACTGGTATTCGCGATGCACCTCGCGGATCCACCACCCTCCCGAAACGACGTGAGGCCCCGCCGTGTGCGTGACCGCGCCATGGGTCGCGCCGTAGATGAGCCAGCCGTCATCGTGGAGCGAGCGCGATTGCGGCGGGAGCGGTTGCGGCGCGCGAAAAACGCGCCGCACGAGCGGGGGACGCGCGAGGGAGGCGGCGACACTCGCCGCCTCGGCCAGGGACGCCGTGCCGGCGATCGCGGGGGCGATCGCCGGCAATTGCGGCAGGTGCAGCACGCGCGGCGCGCGGATCTCGGCGAGCGGCTGCCATGCGAACTTCGCTTCCGGGAGATGCCCGG